>CAYRDV010000184.1:7380-11644 GCA_964422885.1 uncultured Candidatus Sericytochromatia bacterium | reverse complement strand
GTTAAGATTAGGTTAAATTAATATTTAATTAACTTCCTTTACCTTTACTTAACCTAAATGATAATATTGGGGTTAAGCGATTATTGGTTGCAATATAGAGATATCATTAAATTAGTATAAATAATTTTGGAGAACTAATTTTTTAATGAAGACAAACTACCTAAAGAAATTATTCGCCTTAAGCATTATCAGCATTACAATAGCCTGTAATAGTGCAGTAGCAGAAGATATCATATATAATGCAGTTGATGAATTTTCAAAAAACAAATTTTCAATTGATCCTGATAAACATTTTAAAGAGAGTAAAGTGCCTGATACCTGGCTTAACTTTACAGAAAAAGATTTATTAAAAGAACTCATTAATATCAAAAAATATTATCAACAACATGCTGCCGAAGATCCTGTGGTTAAAAGGGAAGGCGTTTTGGGAGCACTGGGATTTCCATTATCTCAGATTTTAAAAACAATTGATTTTATGATTCAGATTTTAGAGGAAGATATAGAGCAAAAAAGAGAAACTCGCTTAAAAGACCCTGATTTTATAAATTCAAAGTTTAAGGTTTTAAGATGGTATCCATTTAACCCACAGAACCCCGAGCAAACCGAGAAAATCAGGATTACAAAATATGCAGTATTTACTCATCAAGGTTCAAAAGTTAAAACAGAAAAATTCAGTATTCCTCTTTATGGTTTAAAAGACAATGATGATACCTTTTATGAAAATTACACAAAACAGGATGTTTTATCTGGAATTTATGAAAAAGGAGGAAAAGAATACGGTAAGGTCGAACCACTTGTTTACCTTACAAGAGAAGGATTGGAAGAAGCTTTGATGGAAGGAACAATTTTAATAAAATATCCTGATGGTACTTCAGAATTTTTTAATGTAAATAAAAATAACAGAATTGCTTATATAAAAGGTTTAGAGCCAAGAAAACAAAAAAGATACTGGTATTTTAAAAAAGTAAACTCAATCAATGGTTATGGTAATAAAATTGAAAACCGAATAAAAGTAGAGCCAGGCGTAAATTTTGCAGCAGATGTTTTTAATCTTGGTGTCGGAAGGATGGTTGTTCTGGAATACACGAATAATGGAATGAAAAAGTTAAAACTTGGAGTTATAGGTGACACAGGAGGAGCATTTTTACCAAACCTTCATCAGCTTGATTTTCTGGCAGGAATTTTTAAAACCAGAAAGGATTTTGTCGAATACAGCAAAAGTTTACCTTCTTATGTAAATGCTTATATCCTGATTTTTAAATAAATGATAAAAGTAAAGGTTACCAGTTCATCTACAGGTTTTAATACTGTACCTGAAGAAGCTATTTCAAAAAATTTAATTTTAAGATTACACGAACAGTTCATTAATACTGAAAATTATGATCCTGATATTCAATTTACATATAATGATGATTATGATTATTTATTTATTTTTAATCATTACAATAATCCGATAAAAGTAGATAAAAGTAATGTCTTTGGCTTTATTATAGATCCTCCTTTTTTCATAAATACTTTTTATCAGCAAACTGCTCAGATGTGTAAACTGGTTTATACCTGCTGCAATAAAAAATATTATAAAGAAAATGAAAATTTTGTTTCTGCCCCTTCTGTAATGTTTTCTCATTTACTTGGTAAAGCTGGTTTTTACAGAAATAATGATAATTTTAATAAGCAAAAAAAGCTTTCAATATGCGTCTCTGTTTCAAAAACACCAGGAAAAAATCCCATGTATGATTTTCGGCGTGAGTTAGTTTTTAAAATACTGGAAAGTAATTTAGACTGTGATATTTTTGGCTGGGGTTGGGAAATTTCTGACCCACGTTATAAAGGAAGCCCTGATAATAAGGCAGAGGCACTGCTACCATATGAATATAGCATCGCAATTGAAAATTCTTTACTTGATGGTTATATTAGTGAAAAGCTTTTTGATTGTTTTTTATCCAATACAGTACCTGTTTATTATGGTACACAAACAGCAGATACTATTTATAATCCAAAATCATTTCTCCGCCTGCCATACACTAATGAGCCAAGCAGAATTGTGGACTGGCTGCAAGAGCTGACCAAATCAGAAACGGGCTCAAATTTAAAATATCAGGATTATATAATTGAATCAAAAGAAAGGTATTACACAAGATATAATCTGTACAACCTGATAAAACACTCAATTTATAAGAGGTGAGGGGGAAGTGAGGCGGTAAACAAGTTTACCTGTGAGGCGACAAGGAAGCCTTGTCTGTGAGGAAGAAGTAAAGAAGTGAAAAGAAGTTTTTTTCTTCCTTCTCCCTCACTTAACGCAGTGGCCTCACTAATAAACGAAGTTTATGACCTCACCTTTCACTTCTTAAATCTTACTTCTCCCTCACTTCCTCCTCACTAAGACAGCTTTAGCTGTCTGACCTCACTTAACGTAGTGGCCTCACTAAAGTATCCCAAGTTCTTTTGCTTTTTGAACCGCCTGAGTCCTGTTAGCAACATTTAATTTTGAATAAATCGAATTGGTATGCTTTTTAATAGTTCCGATAGCAACAAAAAGTTTTTCAGCAATTTCATTATTTGTTGCTCCGGTTGCCAGAAAGCATAGGATCTCAAGTTCACGTTCACTTAATGGTTCTACTAATGGCTGAAAACTTTGTTTTTTTTCTTTATTAAAAATCTCAAGAATTCTGATTAGATATTCTTTTGAAACTTTTGCTGTTTGTTCCTGAAGTATTTCGGACAAAATAGAGAAAACAGCTTTTTCATCTAGGAATGAACCCAGGTAATTTTCTGATTCTCCTGAATCTAAAGCAAATTTAATGCTTTCAATGGCTTTTTGTTTATCACCTGAATTAAAATAGGTAGCTGCCTTCATTACTAGTTTCTCGATTTTAAGTATATTTATATTCTCTGCTTTTTCTATATTTTTCAGATATTCAGGTAGTAATTCTTTAAATTGATTTTCTTTGTTTAATTTAAGCATTAGTTTTAATTGATTTAGTTCTGTTAGTAAATCCATAAAGATAGGTGTTTGTGATTGCATATTTTGCGCTCTCTTAAAAAGGTGCCCTGCGTCCTTAATATTACCCTGGCGATGTTTTATTAAAGCTAACTGATAAATTTCCGAAATTAAAAGATATTTATTTTCCATTTGTTCTGAAAAATTAATACTTTTGCTCAAATATTCTGTAGCTTCATTTAACCTATTCCACTCATAAAGAATTTTTCCCAAAGGAAAATAGATAAAACTTAAAGGTGGAAATGCATCTTTGCTGATACTTTCAGGAATTTCACCAATAATTTTGTTACAGATTTCAAAAGCTTCAGTTAATTTTCCCTGCATTATTAAAATTAAAGAATAACTTCCGGCACTTGAAAGCCAGGAAATAAAATTACCAGCAATTTTTCCTGTATTCCAGCCATCCCGAAAATATGACAACGCAGAATCCCAGTCCATAATAGCAGTATAAAGTCCACCTAAAATCCTCTGAAAAGAACTCAAAAATACAATATTTTCTTTTGGTATAGTCTTTTTTGCCTGTAAAAGAAGCTCAATACAATGGCTGAAATATTCATGACTACCTTTATGGTAAAGACTGTAATAATAAACTTTAAGCAATTCTATATGTAGATTTACTTCAGTAGTGGTTACTTTATCAAACTTATCAGCTTTTTCAAGAATTTTTTCGGCAAAACCTATGTATTTCCCTACTTCTTCAAGCTGATTAGTCAGGCAATCTATCCATCCCAGGCAAATACATACATAGGGATATTTTTTTAATATATTTTCCGGTAATAAAGAGATTAACCTTTTTAAATTATTAATATCTCCTCTTAAAAGTAAAGATAAACCATTTTTATTTATCAGAAAACCAATCTGGTCAAAGTCATCTGATTCAAGAGAATGATAAATCGCATCATCAAGAAGATTATTTTTTTCATACCATAGGCTAGCCTCTTTATGTAAACAAATCACTTTTTCAGGATAATTGTTTTGCAAACGATTAAATAATAAATCTCTAAAAAGTTGATGATATCTATACCAAAGTCCTTTATCATCAATTGATAATAAAAATAAATTAGCTTTGCTTATTTTCATTAAAATTTCATTACTATTAGTAATACCTGTTATCTGTTCACATAAAGAAGAATTTAATTTTGTAAGTACTGATGTTTGTAATAAAAAAGTTCTTTCTTCATTACTTAACTGCTGCAAAACTTCATCAGTAAGATATTCGGCAATTAGAGTATTATTTCCATTCAATTCATTAATAAATCTTTC
>CAYRDV010000184.1:0-7370 GCA_964422885.1 uncultured Candidatus Sericytochromatia bacterium | reverse complement strand
CGTATCCCTAGTGGCAAATTTGAATAAACTCTTATAAATCTTTCTTTATCAGTTTCTTCCTGTATTGCCTGTGTTACAAGCTGAATACCAGCAATCCAGCCTTCTGTTTTAGCTTCAATTTTTTTTATGTCCTGTTCAGATAAGTTTAAATTTAAAAACCTGCTTAAAAAGTTTTTAATTTCTTCAACTGAAAATTTTAATTCTTTTGCTTTTATTTCTATTATCTGATTTCTGACTCTATATTTTGAAAGAGAAAAATTAAGTTCATTTCTAGAGGTAATTATCAGATGAAAATTTGCTGGCATATACTCAAGCAAATAAGAAAGAGCATCATTTATTTCTGATGAATCTAAAAAATGATAATCATCCAGAACAAAAATTATTTCACCATGATGATTATTTATCTCATTTATTAAAACCTGCATTAAAGATTTGGACTGATAAACAGAATTTAAAACAGCTTTGACATTTTTTACCAGCTCTGGATTAATTTTAGAAATTGCTTCAATAAAGTATGATAAAAACTGATTAACATTATTATCATTTTTTTCTAGTGAAAGCCAGGCAATAGGAATATTTATATTTTTTAGTGTGCTTATAACCAGAGTTGTTTTGCCAAAACCAGCAGGAGCAGTAATTAATACTAGCTTACGATTTAAACCGGAAATTATTTTGTCAGCAAGATTAGACCTCGATAAAGGATTTAATTGTAAACCCGGTATATTCACTTTTGTTGAAAGCAATGCTGTTAACATTATTATTCCTGTAAACCCTAAAATAAACCTACAAATAAACCATTGGTAGACGCAATTTTACCTTAAATCTGATAAATTCAGAATTAAGGGTTGATAAAATTTTTAAAAAATGAGGTATAAAATATGGAACCAGAATTTAAAAAAGACAGTCCACAGTGGATATTCCAGGTATGGGCATCATTTATTATCGCAGCCGCTTTAACATTAGGAGGTATTTACGTTTTACCTGCGGACTTTTGGGTAAAAGGATACCTGTTGATGGGTATGCTTTTTACAGTAGGCTCGTCTTTTACCTTGGCAAAAACAATAAGAGATAATGAAGAATCAAGAAAACTAGTTAATAGAATTGTTGATGCCAAAACAGAAAAATTATTAACAGAGTTTGAGATGAAATCTGTAGTTAAACATTAATTTGGAGCAAATGTTAAAAAAAGAAAAAAGTTTACCAGATTTATTTTATAAACCAGTGAAAATAAATAAATACAAAAAATTTAATCGAGATGAAATATACAATGAAAATTTTAGTGTTTGAACATTATAATAACATAATAAAAAAAGGGGTATAACCCCTTCAATAGTAAAAATTTTAATCCTTATTCTAAAATAGCCAAGGATTTAATTCTGTAACTTGGTATTCATTTCAGGATTTCATACCTGTCAGCTAAAGCTTTTTTATAAACATTACTTGTACTTTCAAGCTCTTTATATTTTTTTCTTATTTCTCTTAAGTTATCCTTATTTTTACAGGATTTTAGCTGATTAATTGCTTCCTGCTCCAAAAGTAATTCCGGTTCAACAGTTGTATCCTGTGTAGCTTCGGAGCTTTCTCCCGATGGTTGTACAGGAAAGTATGAAATTTGGGATATCCTTTGGGGAACTTTTTTAGTTACTTTAACGTTATCATTAAGGTAAGTTGTCAAATCATTAATTTTATATCCATTTTCATCAACAGGATAAGGAAAATTATTTGATTCCTTCTTCTGATTTGTTTTTACATATTGGATTGGTAATTCATAAAGAAACCTTCCAATTCCCCATTTCACAGCCGCTCTTTTGAAAGCATCAGAAGCTTCACCTTTTTCTTTTTCAGTATTTGGTTCTGTCCCGCAATCCCATTTCCAGATCCACTCGCCATCAATTCTTATTGCCACACCAGCATATAGATTACCTTTGATCTCCTTATAATCGGATTGCCAGTTTTCAGGGCCAACAACTTCATCAAGAATATACATCACATCCCTTGCATCAATATAGGCTACACAGGTAGCAGCAGGATAATTTTTACTGACAGATTGGACTCTCCATTTGTAAGTTGGAATAAACTGTTTTAACTCTTTTAAATCCATTATTTTTTCACCTCATTACTAAAATATTTAAGTAATTTTCCTTTCAAAGTTTTTACCTCCTTCTTTAAATATGATGAGAATTTTTTCAGCACTGTAATCATTCAGGTGCTTAATTAGTTTGGAAAATATTTCCGGTTTGTTCTTTTCCAGCTCACTGATAAAAACAATGTATTTATCAGAACCAGAAGGAACAGGCAGATTATAATTACGAAAAAGAAAATCAAATACCTGAAACCACCTTGATTCAAAATCAATAGTGGATTTAGTTTTTTTTCTGATTTTTAATGACATTCATTTAACCTCAGCAAAAGAAAATAGCTAAGGTTACTCGCAATGGAACTATATTTTATTTATTATCAGGGATCATGGTTAAAGTAATTATGCTCACTAAAACAACCCTGGCAGGTTTGTGTCAGCACTTTTCCAGATGGTAATACATAAGAATAAAAGAGTGGCTGTGTTGTATTACAATCAGTGCATATTCCTATTTCCTGATTATTAATCCAGACTTCACCAAAACTCTTTCTGATGAACTTTTTTTTAAGTCTAAAATTTAATATAGTCATTTGTGAGTAAACCTTATAAATTTTATTAGTTTCTTTAATATAATTATAGCCAATTTTAGAAAAATGGTCAAATTTTTTGACAGCCTGAATAGCTCTATTTACAAGTGTTTTAAACTTTTCAAAAAAGTCTATTTATTCAGGTAAAAATAGAGATAAATTTATCATTTTTTATTGAGGATTTTAATTAGTTTATTGAAAAAAGTGATAAAGAAAATGGTTAAAAAGAATCCATAAAGGGACCCATTTTCAGAGTCCCTTTAAAAGGTTTACTCACAATTCCATTATATCACCAGAATTTTAAATTTAGACCATTAAAAATAAAAAAGTGAGAAGTGAAACCCTAAAACTTCGTTTTATTAGTGAAGCCACTTCGTTCAGTGAGGTCAGACAGCTAAAGCTGTCTTAGTGAGGAGGAAGTGAGGGAGAAGGAAGATAAAATAAATTTTCACTTCTTTACTTCTTTCTCACAGGCAAGCTTGCTTACCGCCTCACTTAAGGATGAATTTATTCATCCTGACCTCACTTCCTCCTCACTCACTCTAAAGGTAGAACCTTTTTAAATTAACCAGTTGTTCTATCCTTTTTTCTGCTAGTCTGTTGGAAGCAAGATTGGTAGGAATATTTTCCTTTTTTGATATTTCAAAGACATTTTGCAAAATATGATAGATCCCTTTTACTTCTTTCAAAGCTTTACTCTTGTTATATCCCTGTAGTTCATTCCAAACATTGATCAGACCACCGGCATTTATAACATAATCAGGAGCGTAAAGAATGCCCATTTCTTTTAACATTTTTCCATGGACATTTTCATCTTCAAGTTGATTATTGGCTGATCCCGCAATAATTTTATATCCGAAGTTTCTTAGCGATTCACTGTTAATAACCCCTCCAAGAGCACAAGGGGCAAAAATGTCACCTTCTATTTTAAATACGTCATCAATACCTATCGGATTTGCATTATACTTTGCTCCAACTTTCTCAGTAGTATCAGTATTCAAATCAGTAATAAAAATTTCTGCTCCTTCTTTTGAGAGCAGTTCCACTAAGGCTTCACCTACATGTCCAAGCCCCTGAACAGTTATTCTTAAACCTTTTAGGGAATCTTTATCATATAATTCAAGGGCACAGGCTTTCATTCCGTGAAAAACACCATAGGCTGTTACCGGAGAAGGATCTCCGCTGCCACCGAGAGCTCTTACAAGGCCGGTAACATGTTTTGTTTCCATCCTGACATATTCCATATCATTTGTATTAGTACCAACATCTTCAGCAGTAATGTATCTTCCGCCAAGACCCTGCACGAAACGCCCGAAACTCCTGAACAGAGCCTCGGATTTATCTTTTTTGGGATCTCCGATTATTACAGCTTTTCCACCACCCAGGTTAAGACCGGTAACTGCTGCTTTATAGGTCATACCCCTGGATAATCTGAGTACATCATTCAAGGCATCTTCTTCGGACTCATAGTTCCACATTCTTGAGCCACCAAGAGCCGGGCCGAGAACAGTACTGTGAATTGCAATAATTGCTTTCAGACCAACATTTTCATCAGAACAGAAAACAACCTGTTCGTGATTATGTTTACCCATTGCCGAAAGCAGTTTAAGTTTTTTTCCTGATTTGTTATCTGATAATAAAAGTTCCTCTTCGTAACCATAAGACATCATTGTCTCTCCTTTCATAAATTACTATATATTGAAAAGAATGTTCTGAATCTTAAGCAACCTTTGCTTAATAAAAAACTTTATCTTTTCCGGTTATAGTTTAGCTATCCTATTATCATCATTTTATATTATATTTTTTGCAAAAGGAATAAAGGTTTATTAGTATTAAAATACCTCGATGTTCACATCGGGGTTTCCCCAAATTCTTTGGGGCCGGGGTTTACCCCGGAGTTAATACTAACAGGGGCCCCACATTGTGGGGATTTATTATATGAGCAGTATAATTAATTTAGTTGTGTCAAAAAGAAAAAGATTGAAATGGAAGAAGAATTAAAGTTATTAAAAGATATTTGTAATAAATTAGATAATGCCAGAATAGAATATATGCTTACTGGCTCATTTGCAATGGCGTTTTATTCTACACCAAGAATGACCAGAGACATAGATATTATAATCAAAGTTTCTCCAAAAGATATTCACCAAATAATTGATTTATTTAAAAATGATTTTTATATAAGTCAGGCTGCTGTTGAAGAAGCTTTAAAAAATACTACAATGTTTAATATTATTCATAATGATACAGTTATGAAAATTGATTTTATTATCAGGAAAAATGAAGAATACAGAGTAAATGAGTTCTTGAGAAGACAAAAAATTTCAATAGATGATACCTTAATATCAGTTGTTTCTCCTGAAGATTTAATTTTATCAAAGTTATTCTGGGCAAAAGATTCTAATTCTGAGCTTCAGTTACGTGATGTCAGGGCAATTAAGGCCGCAGTAAAAAATATTGATGATGATTATATTAAAAAATGGGCCAAAAAACTTAATTTGGAAAGTATATTAAAAAAGGTGCTCCATAATGAATGATACATCACCGGAAATTCAGAGTATATTAGATTCAATGATGTCTTCCAAAACACCGAAACAACGGTTAAAAATGGTATTCAGTATGTTTGAATCCAGTAAAAAAATGATAAAAGCATCTTTAGAAAATGAAAAGGGCTCTCATCTTAGTGAAGCAGAATTAAAAACAGGTATTTTTTTACGCTTGTATAGTGATTTATTTTCTCAGGATGAAATAGCCAAAATTTTTAAATATTTGAAAAAATAAATTATAGCCAAAACTTATAGTCATAAGATACTTAATATGATATAATTCTTAAATTAATCTTAACTTGAATTAAAGTTATAAATAATATACAGGCTAGGTTACGGTCTTGGGGGTCTAATCCCATAAATGCCTTCTTACGAAGTAGCAGTAATCACTGAAATTAATAATGTAGTAAGTTTACACTCAATTTATTAGTTTTAAGAATTCTTCGAAGTTCTACTTCGAGATTTCCAACAGGATTTTCCTGTTGCCGAAGCTATGCTTCGGAGTTAAAACTAACAGGGGCCCCTACTTTAGGGGATTTATTAATGTAAAATTCATTGTAACGGAGGTTGTATTTTATAGTGGATACGAATTTATTTGTATACGCAACTCCTATTTGTCCAGGTACTTATACCAAAGCAAAAAATACGGAGGTGTTTTAATGGAATCTAAAATTCTTTATTTGATCCCTATTCTTGGGATATTAGGCTTAGTTTTTATGTGGTTTAAGTCTGCGTGGGTAACTCGTCAGCCTGACGGAGATCCTAACATGGTTGAACTCTCAAATTTTATTGCCGAAGGGGCAATGGCTTTTTTAAAGGCCGAATGGAAAATCCTTACTTATTTTGCTGTTATTGCAGCAATTGTTCTGGCATGGTCAGGCACTCTGGTTGAGACGTCATCTCCGGTAATTGCAATATCATTTGTAATTGGTGCTGTATTTAGTGCAACTGCTGGTTATTTTGGAATGAAAATTGCCACAAAAGCAAATGTAAGAACCACACAGGCTGCAAGAACAAGTCTGAAAGCAGCATTAAAAGTTGCATTCACCGGAGGCTCTGTTATGGGTCTGGGTGTTGCAGGATTAGCAGTTCTGGGTCTGGGTTCTCTTTTTATAGTTCTCTATAATGTGTATGTTGTAAGTAAAGGTGGCTCCGCAAACGGGGTGGAAATGGAAAAAGCATTGGAAGTCCTTGCCGGTTTTTCACTTGGTGCAGAATCAATCGCACTTTTTGCCCGTGTTGGTGGAGGAATATATACCAAAGCCGCTGACGTTGGTGCAGACCTTGTAGGTAAGGTTGAAGCCGGGATTCCTGAAGATGATGCCAGAAATCCTGCTACTATTGCAGATAATGTTGGAGATAATGTTGGAGATGTAGCCGGAATGGGTGCAGATCTTTTTGGTTCTTATGTTGCAACAATTTTGGCAACAATGGTTCTTGGAAGAGAGATTTCAGTAACTGATAATTTTGGTGGTCTTTCACCAATTCTTCTACCAATGGTTATTGCTGGTATTGGGATAATTTTTTCGATAATCGGCTGCTCAATGGTAAAAATTGCCGATGATAAAGGTGATGTTCAGAAAGCACTTAATCTGGGTAACTGGACCTCAGTTATTTTAACGACTATTGCCTGTTATTTCATTGTGAAATGGATGCTCCCAGAAAATATGTCTCTCAGAGGTCATGATTTTACCAGTAATGGTGTTTTTATGGCAATTCTGGTTGGTTCATTTGTTGGAGCTCTGATGAGTCTTGTAACCGAGTTTTATACTGCTATGGGTAAACGCCCGGTTAAATCTATTGTCCAACAGTCAGATACAGGAGCGGCAACCAATATTATCGGAGGCCTCTCTGTAGGTATGGAATCAACTATGATTCCTACCCTTATTTTAGCATCAGGCATTTATTTATCTCATCATTTTGCTGGTCTTTATGGCGTAGCTATCGCTGCCGCAGGAATGATGGCAACGACAGCTATGCAGCTTGCTATTGATGCTTTTGGCCCAATCGCTGATAACGCTGGAGGGATTGCTGAAATGAGTGAACTGCCAAAAGAAGTACGTGGAAGAACAGATATTCTTGATGCAGTTGGAAATACAACAGCAGCAACCGGAAAAGGTTTTGCTATTGCCTCAGCCGCTCTTACAGCACTTGCTCTTT
>CAYRDV010000183.1:7451-11726 GCA_964422885.1 uncultured Candidatus Sericytochromatia bacterium | reverse complement strand
TCATCAAGAGAAATTTGCTTTGTTTCATATAAAGCTTTTAATGAATTTTCCAGAGTTACCATTCCATATTTACCACCTGTTTGTATCTGTGTGTACATTTGGGCACTTTTTCCTTCTCTAATAAGATTAGAAACAGCAGGAGTTACAATCATTATTTCTTGTGCCAGCACACGGCCCCTTCCTTTACCACCAGCAGATAATCTGGGTATTAAAGTCTGAGAGAAGACTGCTATCAAACTACTTGAAAGTTGAATTCTAATCTGTTGCTGCTGATGTGGAGGGAAAACGTCAACTACACGGTCAACAGTCTGACTGGCAGAACTTGTATGTAATGTTCCAAATACCAAATGTCCTGTTTCTGCAGCTGTTAAAGCCAGTCGGATTGTTTCAAGATCCCTCATCTCACCAACCAGAATTACATCAGGATCTTCACGTAATGCAGCCTTTAGTGCATTATCAAATGATTTGGTATCAGCACCCAGTTCTCTTTGATTAACCAGACTTTTTTTGGAAGGATGTACATATTCAATAGGATCTTCAATAGTTAAAATATGTTCTGATCTTTCTGCATTGATAGAATCTATCATTGCAGCAAGTGTTGTTGATTTTCCTGAACCAGTTGGGCCGGTAACAAGAATCATCCCTCTTGGCCTATGAGTCATTTCTTTAACTACTGATGGTAAGCTTAGATCCTCAAATCGGGGAATCTTTGTGGCAATTGCTCTTAATGCTGCTGCATAACTCCCTTTGTCTTTATAAACATTTACACGGAATCTGCCAAGCCCGACTACACCATAAGAACAATCTAATTCCCAGGTTTGCTCCAATGTTTTTCTTTGTTCATTGGTAAGAATGCTAAAAATTAATCTTTGAGTATCATCTGATGTTAAAGGAGGGTAATCAGTTGCAACAAGTTTTCCGTTAATTCTAATCATTGGCGGAACATTCGCGGCAATATGTAAGTCGCTTCCGTCACGATCAAATACTAGTTGTAATAATTCTTCCATGTAGAGAGTCATGATCTTTTACCCCTTAAATCTATTAAAGCATATTAATTTTAAATTTTAAACAAAATAAATCACATATTTTTTACTATTAGTGTAATGCGGTATGGCAATAAGGACAAGTTTCCCAATCTGAGTTTACTTCGGCAAGACATGTAGGACATTTTACCTGTGTTGCAGGTAGATTATTACCTCCTGGTGAATGGTTATGACTATGAGGTTCTCCTTCAGTTTTAAGCCCTATTTCTTTATTTTTGTTACGCAGGTTTGTTCCACATTTAGGGCATGCACTCCAATTATCCTGGACTTCAATATGACATCCCGGACAAAGGGTTCTCAAATCTGACTGACAAAAAGGACATTTCAGAAATTCATCATCAATAACATTTCGACATGAAGGGCATAATTTATCGGCACCCTCGTCTGTAAGGGTTACTCTGATAACCTCATCTAATGTAGTATAACCATCACGAACCAACTTTAATGAATAATCCTTAAGAGGAATCATGCCTGCCTGTTTGGCCGCATATCTTATTTGGGCTTTATTACCATTTCTGTTTACAACATCTCTGATTGCATCATTGAACTGCATTACTTCATAAACACCCATACGTCCTTTATAACCTTTGTTACATCCTTTAGCACATCCATCAGGATTGGCTTTCCAGACGATAACTTTTTTATTCCCTTCATAAAGATTCCAGCCTACAAAATCCAGTTCAGCGGCAGTTGGCTCATATTCCAACTTACAATCCTGGCATACACGTCTTACAAGCCTTTGAGCAACAACTCCAATTGTCGCTGAAGCTATAAGAAACCCGTCTATACCCATTTCCTGTAAACGGGTAATAGCACCAGGAGCGTCATTTGTATGTAAACTTGTAAATACCAGATGACCTGTCAAAGCAGATTCAATCGCTATATGAGCAAGATCTTTATCTCTGGTCTCACCAATAAGCATGATATCAGGATCCTGTCGGAGAAACGCTTTTAATATCCTGGCAAATGTAAGGCCTATCGATGGTTGTGCCTGAGTCTGGGTAATACCGGCCAAATCATACTCTATGGGATCCTCAGCTGTAGAAATATTTACATCTTCAGTATTTCTTTCAGCCAGAATCGAGTAAAGTGAGGTAGTTTTACCTGAACCTGTCGGACCAGTTACAAAAATAATGCCGTAAGGTCTGGCTGTAAAGTCTCTAACCTGTTTTAACATTTCCGGATAAATAAATAGTTTATCCAGACCCAAAGTAGTATTGGATTTATCCAGAATACGCATTACTATTTTTTCGCCAAATTTTGATGGTAAAGTTGAAACCCGAAAATCAATTACCTTGCCATTGATAATTTTTCTGAGACGGCCATCCTGGGGCAATCTTTTTTCAGAAATGTCCAGATTGGAAATAATCTTAAATCTTGCTGCCAATGCTGGAGCAATAGTTTTTGGAAATTGAGCTTCTTTAGTAAGAACTCCATCAACCCTATATCTTAAGCGGATTTGATGTTCCTGGGGTTCAATATGAATATCGCTGGCTTTTTTATTAATCGCCTGAACCAAAATATTATTTGAAAGCCTGATAATAGGGGCTGTATCAGCATTTTTATCATCACCTATTTGCTCATCTGCAGCATCTTCGATAGAATATACTTCGTTAATTTCATTGATTAGATCATCAGTATCTTCAACACTGGACATTGATGGTACATCAGGTTTAATCTCAACTTTAAAATAGGTGTCCAGGAATCTGTAAAAGTCATCTTCAGTAATAACAACTGAATTTATAGAAATTCCTTTTCCCAGTCTTAGCCTTACATCATCAATTGCCGGAAGATTTGTTGGATCAACCATTGCTAGTGTCAGGCGATTATTGGAAAAGCTGATTGGAATCATCTGATGTTGTCTGATTAAAGCTTCAGGAACCATTGAAAGTACTTCAGGAGTAATATTTACATGTTTAGGATTTACATAATTTATACCATATTGAAGTTCCAGAGCATCTTTGATATTGTTTTCAGTTACATAACCATGACGTATTAGTACCTGCCCCAGTGATTCACTGGTTCGTGACTGTTCTTCAAGACATTCTTTTAACTGATCTTCGGTAATCATATTAGCTTCAACTAATATCTCACCCAATCTTTTACGAACTAATGCCATTTTGCAAACTCCTTAACTTAAGCTGCTCGTATTTAAGGTATTATCTTTTTCCCGTAACAGTAGTGATAGCCTTAAATACATTTGTTAAATCAATTTTCTCACTTTCACCACTAAATACGACCAAAGTTCCCATTTCAATTTCTGTCAGAATGTATGTACCTACACCAGTTTCCACAGTCATCCTTTTTAAAGTGCCTTTTTTGAGCTTTTTCAACTGCACATCAATATTTGAAAACAGGGATGAAGTCAAAGCTCCAACCAGATCCTTATCAATTTCAGGTGGCATAGTATTAGCAATAACAAGTCCATCTTTTCCTACAATAATACTTCCCATAATTCCATCAAGATTATTTATATCAACAAGTAATGTATCAAGGGAGCGGCCTTTTACTGCTGTAATAACCTGAGTTGTCGTTA
Organism: uncultured Candidatus Sericytochromatia bacterium; assembly: GCA_964422885.1. Classification (GTDB taxonomy): domain Bacteria; phylum Cyanobacteriota; class Sericytochromatia; order UBA7694; family JACMQJ01; genus CAYRDV01. Next base: position 8,147 of record CAYRDV010000183.1, on the reverse strand, counting down.
ACCCGGCTTTACCACCTTTTTCTGCTTTTTTGATTATTTCTTCCAGAGCATTTTGATCAACAAGCATTTTACCTATTGCAATAATTCCTTCTCCTTTTTGTTTTTTCTTTGTTTCATTTGATGTTTCTGAAATTAATTGTTCTGAAACAACAGGAGCTTTAGGAGTTTGTAAATCTGAAAGGTTTAGCGATTGTGGAGGAATAGTATCTGAAAGATTAAATGATTCAGCAGGTTTAGTTTCTTCACTTGGTGAAAGATCAAATTTTACATCATTTGATTTATTTTCAACTGCCGCATTTGCATTCTTCTTTTCTGCTGCAATGGAATTAAGATATTCAGAAATATTTAGCCCCATAGTAGTTGTCGATAAATCAATTTTTTCAAGGTCAGCGGCAGTTGATGGCGCAATTTTAGGCGCTTCAGCTGGTTTTGCTGCAACTGCCGGAGGAGTTGTTAGTGATGACAAATCCAGACTGGGTAAAGAAAATGATTCTGTTTTGGCTTCAGTTTTCTGACCATTATCAGGAGTAGCCATAAAATCAAGAGAACCTAAGTCAAAACTGGAATTTGCTGCCGGAGCTTCTTGTTTTACCGGTTCTGAAGGCGCTCCTCCGGTTAAAGAAGAAAGATCCATAGATGGCAAAGAAAATGATTCTGTTTTGGCTTCAGTTTTCTGACCATTATCAGGAGTAGCCA
>CAYRDV010000183.1:0-7351 GCA_964422885.1 uncultured Candidatus Sericytochromatia bacterium | reverse complement strand
TAAAATCAAGAGAACCTAAATCAAAAGTTGAACTTGCTGCTGGGGCTTCCTGTTTTACTGGTTCTGAAGGCGCTCCACCAAATAAAGAAGAAAGGTCCATGCCAGGGCTTTCCTGAGCAACAGGTTCAGGTGTACTTTTTGGTTGAGGTGTGTCAGCTTTTGGCGAATCTGAAAATAAAGAATCTAAATCATTGTCTAACTGTGAAGAATCAAAAAGTCCTTTCTTTTCTTCTTTAGGTTTTTCCGGAGTTTTATTTACTTCTACAAAAAGAGCATCAAGATCATTATCCAACTGATCTGAGTTAAATAATGGAGCTTTCTTGGCTGCTTCTGCTGCGGCACTACCATCCTGTTTATTAGGATCCTGAAAAATACTGTCAAGATCTGATTCAAGTTTATTTGAATCAAATAATTTACCACCACTTTGAGCCATAGGTGTTGGAACAGGGCTGGACATTGGTGGCATAGAAACAGGTTTTGTTGCCTGTTGGGTTGCTGTAGGAGTAGATGCCTGAATAGGTGCAGATGTTGGAACTGGAGTTTGTACAGGCATATGAGGTTGAGCCGGTGGAACAATGGGCTGGGATCTGCTAATCTGAGGGCTTACCGGAGCTGATGGTGGCGGTGTAATGGTAACAGGAGTCCTTGCAACAGGAGCATTAATCGGTGATTTTGCAGATGGTGTTGGTATCGAAACTCCTTTTTTGGTGTCAGCAGGTAGGGATATTTTATTTCCATTATTTTTTCCTTTTGTCAGTACCAAAAAAACTACTGCTCCTACTATTATAACTGCCACAACAGCAATAATAATCATCATTGGCATTCCTGATGCTGATGCTTTTGAAGCCGCTTTAGCTGCGGCTGGTTTAGTCGCATTTGCGGCTAATGCGTTTAAATATATGTTAGAAAATGTAATAAACAAACTTGTAAAAGAAAAAAAAGATATAAAGCTTTTTGAATTTAAATTCTTTCTAAACACTAGCAGTTTCTCCATTTTAATTCTGATAATTTGTTATTCCTTGACAGGCTGGAATTCAAAGCTGGTATAATCATTTTATACCATATAAACTCCTCACAAAGTGAGGCATTTGCTAACACTGACTCCAAAGTTCTGCTTCGGAACCAAAATCCTATTTTGTTTACCTCTAAACAAGGTATTATCAATGCTAATAAAGTGTTAATTATCAAAATTTTATTATACTTCCAGCCTCAGTCTAAAATTAAACCTTGGATTAATTTGTAATAATTATTATTACATGAAAATTCCATTAAATCCATAAGGTGCTTGCTATTATAGCATATTTTACTTATAGCAATTATTATAACTCCTCAACACCCCTTCTAGCTAAACCTATAGAAGTAACAAAAATAGGGGCATTGTCCATTAAATACTCAGCAGGATATAGTTGTTCATCAAACTGAATATGATTCAAAGGATTACTAATTTCAACATCTACTCCAAGATTCATGGAAAGGTGCTTATCTAAATTTCTCATTTTAGCTCCTCTTCCACTTAAAATCAATTGCTGAACACGTTCTGAACCTTGTGACTGATAATATTCCAGTGAACGCTGAATTTCAGTTGTCAATTCTCTAAGTGTTGTTCTTATTTCATTACTTGCCATTTCTACCAACGGATCATCACTTACGCTCTGTCCGGCTAATGGAACTACAACTTTATCAAATACTTGAATTGCTTCTTCCAGGCTAATATTTAAGTTACTGGCAATTGTTTCTATAAATGTTGTACTTCCTATTGGTATGCTTCTTGAAAACTTTGGTATACCATTCTGAAAAACATTTATATCTGTAGTTTCTCCTCTTATAAGTACCAAAACTATTGGCTCACCATTACCCAATGAAGATTCTGGGGCTGTTAAAGCTCTTGCTACCGCAAATGATGCTACATCAATCCCAATCAGCTTTAAACCAGCTATTATAAAGGTTTCTACATAAGAGTTAATAAATTGTTTCTGAGCTGCAACAAGAAGTACTTCAACTTTATTAATTCCTTCATCTTCAATTTCTTCAAGAGATTGAAAATCAATATTTACATCTTCTATAGGGAAAGGAATATAACGCTCAGCTTCATGAAGAACTACTTCTTTAAGTTCTTTTGCGGACATTGAAGGAAATTGTATTGTTCTAATGATTACTGCCTGACCGGAAACAGTCGTTATTGCTCTGTTAGCTGTAATTTGATTTTTTTCAAGCAATTCCTGAATGACTTGGGCAATACTTCCGGTATCAATTATTTCTCCATCTCTTATCGCATTTTGAGGTGTACTTGCTGAAACTAATTTTTCTAGTTCTATCCCAGTTTTTGTCCGCTTTACCTGTGATATTATTATTGACTCGTTTGTAATATCTACACCAATTACCGGAGCAGATTGCTTTTTACCAAACATTTTAATAATTAAACCATCAAGGGCTGCACCACCTTGTTTCCCACTGGAAACTTTTTCTGCTTTTGCTGCTTTAATTTTAGCTGCTTTTGGTTGGGCAATTTTTCCTTTTTGATTTCTGTTTCGAACAAAAATGAATATCAGAAGTCCAACCAATACAAGACCTCCAAGTATTTGATAAATAGGTAATCCCGTATCCGATGCCGCAGCATCAGGCTTAACATCAGTCCAGGATTTTGGTGCATCCTCAGCTAAGGCATAAAAATTTGCATTGGCCATAATAAAGGCACCAACCAGGAAAAGTAAAGTTGATTTTACTTTTTTATAAAATGACTTTTTTATCACGCTTAAATCTCCATTCCTTAAGATAATTTCAAATAATTTCTAAAACAGGAAGTTTTATTAAAAAAACAAGATAATATCGCTAATAAATTATTGAAAAATTGAAATAAATTATCTAATACACATTTAAAATATACTATCAAAAGCTTAATTGGTCTAATAATCTTACTTAAATTAAGTTTAATATAAAAAGTATTAATTAGCAAAATTTTTATATTCTTTTTATAAAGTTTTTATTTAAAATTTAGAATACATAATTTTTGCGAATAATTATGTGATCTAAAAACTTACCCCTGCTCCTAATCCACCTCCCATAATTGTTTGATTTCCATCGCCAAGTAAAAATTTACCTTTAAAATTAATATCACCATAAAACCAGTTATTTTCAAATTGGAAAATATCATACCTTCCATTCAGGCCCATTTCAAGATCAAAACGATCTATCAGACTCCCTTTTGGAATTTGTGCTCCATTTGCTGTAGTTATTTTGTCATTGATAGTTTGCCCTACATAATGCATGGATAAATTACTTTCTAAAACAAGATGTTCTATAATTCTCCAGCCAAATAAAGCTTTTACTCCAATTCCAGTATAGTTTTTAGAGGCTCGCCAGTATGAATCGATAGCATGAGCAGAAGCCCTTGAAGTTGACCGATAATATACATCTAAGCCACCAGCAAGTTCCATATCCTGAATCCTAAATGCTTTATAAAGGATGCTTAAATCTACCCTAAAAGCTTCACTGATTTCAGTATCTGCTTTCACAAGAACAGGAGCTGCCTGAGGTGTAGGATGAAGATAACTACCAAGTGAGCTAAATCCGAAAGTTATACCCATATCTTTAACAAGAAAAATATCAAAATCCTTAAACCAGTATGATACATCTCCGGCAATTGAAAATCCTGGAGTATCATCTTTTACTCTGGTAACTTCACTTAGAAATACCTTTGGTAAATCTTCTGCATATAAAAAGTTATAAATTCCTTTTAATGTTACCTGAGATCTAAGTACATCTGTATTTACAGAGGCTGATACAGACTGAGAGGGCGATGGAACAGGTGTTTCTTCAGGAGTCGGGATAGGGGTAGGCGTTGGTGTTGAAACAACCGGAGTTCTGCTTGGAATAGGAACAGGTGTTGGCGTTGGGTTAGTAATAAATATAGGTGTTCTTGTTGGCATAGGCGTTTCAACAGGAGTAGGAGTTACAGGTATGATGCTAGGGGTTATTACTGGCACTGGAGTAGGAATAGGTGTAGGTTTTGGCGTAGGAATAACTGGTGTTGGTGTAACCACTGGTGTTGGAGCAACTATCGGAGTCGGTATTGGCGTAGGAATAACTGGTGTTGGTGTAACCACTGGTGTTGGGGTTGGTGTTTCAACAGGTACTGGTATATTACCCCTGGCCACAGTGCCAATTCTGCTAATTAAGTCAGGGTTTAAAATCATCGCAGCCCTGGCAACCATTTCAAGTGCTTCAAATCTTGTTAGGTTTTGGTTCCAGTCATTATATCCTTCTGTTAACTGCCAGTAATTTATTATTTTGTCTACTAATTCCTTTTTCTCTGGCTGCACATTTGCTACTGAACGAGGTGGTCTCCTAATAGCAAGTGTCTCAGCCTGAAGGTAATTTAATGTTTTAATGATAAAATTCCCAAAATCATAGCGGGATACTTTTTTATCACCATTAAATTTATTACCCTGAGTATCCATTAGGTTGGCGCTTAACATTTTCATAATTACTCTGAAATCAGGATGCCCTGCCCGAACATCATCCAGAATGGTTATCGTTATAGGGATAAATCTATCCCCTAATAAACCGTTAAGAGTTTTTGCCACATCATATCTTTTAATTGCCAGATTTCCATTAAATTCTGTAGATGAGGCTCCTTCCATAATGTTTTCTTCACCAAGCACATCTGCCGCATTTTCTGCCCAATGTCCCTGGGGAATATCTGAATAAAGCCTGGAAGCAAAAACCGGATTATTGGTTACAAATGCCAAAATTAATATGATGGTAAAAATTTTTCGATAAAAAGAGTACAAATTTTATTCTCCGGTCAATAATAAATATATTTAAGCCAAAAATATACTGTAAATTAACTTTATTCATGTCAAAATACCTCGATTTTAACATCGGGTTTAACTTAGATCCCACCTTGAGGGGATTTATTATTTAATAAAAACTTTATCCAGAATACCTGAGCCTGATTCGGAAATACCGAATTGACAATGATCCTTGAGATAAATTGTTTAATATAATATCTATTACTAAACTTAGATATTATATTACATATACATAATAGTATAATAAAAAAATAATTATTTTTTGAGGGTAAATATTATGAGTCCTTATGATCCCTTTGAAGAGGAAGATGAAGCAGAAGTCGATTATGTAAAATCACGTTATAGAAAAAAATATCGATACAGGCTTTTGAGAACTATTCGTGATGAAGTTGTTGGTGTTGCAGTAGATCCTCCTGATGATGACTTAATAATGAAAATAGGCGATCATGTAATTGAATTTGATGAAAAAGCTCCATTATTAGAACTTCTTCCTTCTTTTATTGAAAAAATATCACAAAAACCTGAGTTTAAAAGTCTTGGTCTTTATGATTGCGGAAAAATAAGAGAAATAAGTGCGATCGATTTTATTTCCCTTGATGATTTAATTATGAATGGCTATCAATAATTTTTACTTATGCTTAAACTAACTGGTGGAACTCTTAAAGGTCATTTGATCAAAACAATTTCAGGTAATAACACACGCCCAAGTAGTGCAAAAGTAAGAGAATCTATTTTTAATATATTAGGAGATAAAATAACCGATAAATCATGGCTTGATTTGTTTGGTGGGAGCGGAGCTGTGGGAATGGAGGCTCTAAGCCGTGGAGCCGCAAAATCTGTATTTGTTGAAAAGGATTATGGTGCTTTTAACTGCCTGAAAAAAAATATTGATCTTTTGAAGCTACAAACAAAATCAATATTGATAAAAAGAGATTCCATCAGTTATTTAAGAGATTGTGATGAAACATTTGATTTTATTTTTTTGGACCCTCCTTATATAAGTGATTATTATAATAAAACCTTTTCTTCTTTACAGGATAAACCAAAATTATTAAATACTAACGGGTATCTTATTGTTGAGCATAGTTCGAAAATATTTTTGCCTGATATTTATTTATCTAAGCTTAAGAGCTATAAATATGGCGATACAACTTTAACAATTTTTAAAAATGATGGGAAAGAATAAAACTGATAATTTCATATTTAAGGGGCGTAATATATTATGCCCCTGCGGGAAGATTACGAAACTCCCATATAAATATATACTATTCTGCTGTTTATTTCAGGTAAATGCTGTATTTCCCTGGGAATATGTTGATAATAATAATAAAGCAGTTGAAAAGTATAAAAATAGAGAATATGAACAGGCAGAGAATTTACTTAGAAACGCTCACATAGAAAACCCTGATAATTTTGAAATAAAATATAATCTGGCTAATAGTTTATATAAACAACAGAAATATATTGAATCACAGTCTCTTTATATGGAGTTATTAAAAAAACAGGATTTAAGTGCAGATTTAAAAGAAAAAATAAAATATAATCTGGGTAATATCTTTTATAGATTAGGTCAGGATAATAATCCCTCTATTTTTTGGCCAAAATCTCTTGAACAATATCAACTGGCAATTGATATTTCTTCAAAAGATACTGAAGCCAAAGAAAATTATCAGTTTGTCAAAAAAAAACTGGAAATGTTTAATAACCCGCTTTACCAGAAAAGTAAGCAAGCTGAACCGGAAAAGCAAGCCAGTAATTTAACCACTCAGCCTTCGCCACAGGTCTTTTCAAATTCTTCAACTGTTCCAGGTGAAAAAAAATATTTTAGTATCACAAAATCAGAAACTGAAAATATTCTAAAAGAATTAAAAAACCAGGAAGAAACTATGCAAAAGTTTATTAACAGACGGAATATAAGTGCAAAACAAGCTACACCTACCCTTAAAAAAGACTGGTAACTTAGTTGTTGCTTAAATAATAAAAAGTTTCACGAAAAGTCAAAGGTGCCAGATTACGATCTGCACCATAAATAACATATGAGCTTGTTAGAGGTGGTGAATAAAAGTTGGAAACAAACATATTGGTTGGAGAATCCGACCCACCATAAATAACCCCACCAGCCGTTAATGCTGCTGTACTTGTTACATTACTCATATCTACTATTGTATCATTTACACCGGAAAAAGGGTTTTTAAAATCTTTCCAGTAATTATTTGAAGGATTTTTTGCATGGGTTGTTAATTGAGATAAAGTGCCAGGATAAATACCTCCATAGTATCCACTGTATGTTTCAGCCAGAACCTGGAGATTATGCATATTGCTTTTCATGCTGGAATATCTTGCGCGGGCAACGGCTTCATTCAGGTTACCAATAACCAGTGCTGCCAGTACGCCCAAAATAACAACGGACATCATCAATTCAATAAGACTGAAACCATTTTGTTTTTTTAACTTTTTTCTCAGCATATTTCTTAACAAATTATAAACAATAAATTGCAATTACTTTACTTATACCAAATATATATAAATTTGTAAAAGTA
>CAYRDV010000182.1:0-11792 GCA_964422885.1 uncultured Candidatus Sericytochromatia bacterium | reverse complement strand
CTCTTACAGCACTTGCTCTTTTTGCTGCATTTGTTGGACTGGCAGGAATAGATTCAATAGATATTTATAAAGCAAATGTACTGGCTGGCCTCTTTGTTGGCGGTATGATTCCTTTCATCTTTTCCTCACTGGCTATTGCAGCAGTTGGACGGGCAGCTATGTCAATGGTTCAGGAAGTGCGTCGCCAGTTCAGAGAAATACCAGGGATTATGGAAAGAAAAGCTAAACCTGAGTATGACAAGTGTGTCGCTATTTCTACTGAGGCTTCTTTAAGAGAAATGATGTTACCAGGGTCAATTGCTTTGATAACCCCAGTTGTAGTTGGTTTTAGTTTTGGCCCTGAGGTTCTTGGTGGCCTCCTGGCAGGAGTAACCGTTTCTGGTGTACTTTTGGGTATGTTCCAAAATAATGCAGGTGGAGCTTGGGACAATGCAAAAAAATCTTTTGAAGCAGGTGTGGAAATTAATGGAAAAATGCAATACAAAGGTAGTGATGCTCATAAAGCATCAGTAACCGGAGATACTGTTGGCGATCCTTTTAAAGATACATCAGGACCTTCTATGAATATCCTGATTAAACTGATGAGTATTGTTGCTTTGATTATTGCTCCTCATATTTCAGTAAACAAACATCATGACAGTGAGAAACATTCATTGGCTCCTGCTAAAAAGATTGAAATCATTGTTAAAAAAGATAAAAGTATAGAAAAAGTACAGGTCAATAAAAAAGCTATTTAAACAAGGGGTTAAAACCCCTTGTTAACGAAAAGGGGTTGTCCAAAAAGAGGACGTTTCGTGAAACGTCCCTACGAAAACATTGGGTTTTAACCTGATATTTTTTGCAAAAAATGACTTTTTGGACACCTCCTTTTTTCTTGAGAAAAAAGAATTTTATGTTAAGTTATATGGACATGATATATTTTATATTCTTATACGTAACATAAGATTCAGAAAAAAGGAGAAACAAATGGCTCAAATAACTCTAAAAGGAAACCCTGTTCATACAGTTGGAAACTTACCGGAAGTTGGCTCCCAGGCCCCTGATTTTAAATTAACAAAGACAGATCTTTCTGATATTACTTTAAAAGATTTTGCCGGAAAAAAAGTAATTTTAAACATTTTTCCAAGTGTTGATACTGGTGTCTGTGCCGCATCAATAAAAAAGTTTAACGAAGAAGTAGCTAAAATAGACAATACAGTCGTAATCTGTGCATCAAAAGATCTACCATTTGCCCATAAAAGATTTTGCGGAGCTGAAGGAATAGAAAATGTCTTATCTGCATCTGAATTAAGAGATAACAATTTTGGTAATAATTATGGAGTACGTTTGACAGATAGTGGGATGGCAGGGCTTTTTTCAAGAGCAGTTGTCATCATAGATGAAAATGGAAAAGTAATTTATACAGAACAGGTTCCGGAAATAGCCCAGGAACCTAATTACGATGCGGCCATTAATTCCTTGAAGTAATAGGCTGAAGAGTTGTAGTAGCTTGATTAATCAAGCTACTGCATTAAACATTCTTAATTAACAGATTCTTTAATTTTTTCACCCCAAAAAATAATTAATTCCTGTATTTTTTCAATTTTTACTGGCTTTGTTGTATAATCATCCATTCCGGCGCTTAGACATTTTTCTTTATCATCAGACATTGCATTTGCGGTAAGAGCTATAATTTTAGGACGATTCACATACTTGGCAATAATATTTTTAGTTGCTTCAAGTCCATCCATTTCCGGCATTTGTACATCCATAAGTATTAGATCATAAGGCTGCCGTTCCAGAGCTTCAAGTACTTCCACCCCATTACTGGCAATATCAGACATATATCCCATTTTTTTAAGAATAGCAGAAATTAATTTCTGATTTACCTGATTATCTTCAGCAATCAGAATTCTTAGTTTTAATTTATCAGCAAGTTCATGATCGATACTGCTGGAAATTTCTTTTGGTTTTATTTTATTAGAAATTTTTGAAAGCACATCCATCATAACTCCAAGTAACTCAGCCTGTTTAATTGGTTTTGAAATAAAAGCTGAGAATAACTCATTTTTTTTGTTTATATCATCATCTTGTTTTGTATTTGCTGTAATTCCAATAATAGGAAGTGAATGTTTAGAATGAAATTCCCTGATTTTATTCACAAGCTGGACCCCATCCATTTCCTTCATTTGAAGGTTGATAATACCAATATCAATGTTTTTTCCTTCTTTAAGCAGTTGTAATGCTTCATCAGCATTATCAATTGAAAAAGTTTTAAGTCCCCATCTTTGAACCTGCATTTCCAGAACTTTTCTACCTGTTTCATTATCATCAACAATTAAGATTGATTTATTTTTTACCTCAGGTATTGAAAAACTTGAACGTGATGATTGAAAATCAATTTCGTTTATTTTTAACTTTATTTTGAAATAAAAAGAAGTTCCTTTACCTTCATTACTATCAACCCAGATACTTCCTCCCATTAATTCGGTAAGCCTTTTACATATTGCCAGTCCTAAGCCGGTTCCCCCAAATTTTCGGGTAGTAGAAGTATCAGTTTGGGAAAATGGTAAAAAAAGCTTATTAATTTTATTATTTGGTATTCCAATGCCTGTATCCTTTACACAAAACTCAAGCGTAACTGTATTCTCAAGATACTCAGTCATATTTACAGAAACATAAACCTCGCCTCTTTCTGTAAATTTAATCGCATTTCCAATTAAATTTACCAGTATTTGCCGTAATCTTGTCACATCCCCCTGAAATATATTGGGAACATTTGGTTCAATGAAATAAAGGAGTTCAATACCCTTATCTTTAGCTAAAGCAGATAATAAGCTATAGGCATCTTCAATACATTTATTTAATTCAAAAGGGTGATTCTCAAGCTCAAGTCTTCCTGATTCTATTTTTGAGAAATCTAAAATATCATTTATTATATTTAAAAGCGATTCGCCACTAACTCTTATTGTTTCAACAAATTCTCTTTGCTCATCAGTTAACTCTGTTTCAAATAATAAACCAGTCATCCCTATAACCCCATTCATCGGAGTTCTTATTTCATGGCTCATGGTTGTTAAAAATAAAGATTTTGCCACAGTTGCTTCTTCAGCTTTTTCTTTTGATTTTTGCAGCTCTTCATTTTTTTGTTCCAGATTTTTACTGTAACTTTCCAGCTTATCCTTAGAAACCTTTAACATCTTTGCCTGGCGATTGATTTTGTTAAGCAGAATCTTATTTTTTATCATTACTGAAATCTGGTTGCAAATTCCAGAAACAAATTTTAAATCTTCCTGCTTAAATACATTTATATTTTTGGTCGAATCAATCTGCAATAAACCCAGTAACTCATCTGCGACCAAAAAGGGAACGATCATCGTACATCTAAGGTTAAGCATAATAATTGATTTTGTCAGAGTATTTTCCTGAGAAGAAAAATCAGAGGCGATAAAACCCTGTTTCTCATTTACTGCCATTGAAACAATAGTTTTTGAATAAGAGGCATTTTCTGTATCATTTTCAGTTTTATTTTCCCAAAACATTTTTGGTTCCATAACACCATTCTGCTCCAAAAAAATAAGTGCTCTGTTAGCCATTGGAAATAAATCAAACATTTCCTGAATCAAAGAAGTAAATATTTCTTTTAAATCAGACAGGCTGGCAATCTTTTGCCAAAATGAGTAAAGAAAAGCTAACTTTTGATTATTTAATTTTAATAAATCTGTATCATATTCATCATCAATAAAACTTTCTTTAGAAAAATTATGTGGATCATATTTTGCGAAAACAGTTATATCACCATTACTATACCCTTCATTCTCTATTTGTGCTGGATAGCTATTTTTTAAAATACTACTTTTAACTGTTTCATTTTCGTCATGATCATAAATTATAGAAAAATCTCCAACCTGAATCTGATCTTTTTTTTCAAGTTTTACACTTTCATAAGGATTTAACTTTTTTTGATTAACAAAAGTACCAGAAACAGTATTCAAATCTGTTATCTCAACATTATCATTATAATTTGAAATTAATAGGTGTTTTTCTGAAATATTTTTATCTTCAATACAAATATCTGAATTTGCTCCACTTCCAAGTACCTGGTTTTTAGCTTTCAAATAATTTTTGATAGTTCTTATTATAAAAAAATGTTTTTCCATAAATTCCATTTTATTTTCTTTTTTTTCTTAAGTATAGATCCATTTATAATTCATAGTTAAAATTTTAATTTAATAAAGTGTGATTAATAAATTCTTATTAAACAATTTTAAAATATTTGGAAGTTCTTGATAATTTCTTGGGAAAATATTGTAATTTTCTAAAGAATAGTTTTGATACGATTTAGCTGTGAGTATTAAAATATTATTTATTACTCTCAATCTTAAACTACAATAAAGACTATAATGAATGTTCCAAAGATATTTATTATAGTCTTAAAAATAAGATAGATAGTATAAAGTGTGTCTTTTATTCTCAAAGTAAAAAGAGCATATAATAAATCCTAAAGTTCAACAGAGAGGTATAAATATGATAAAAAATATTAAATTAGGTGGGATATCTTTTGTGGTATTAGCTATTGTTTCTGCCTGCCAGCCCGTTATTCCGATAAATAATCTAAATATAGAAAATGCTTTTACTAATATTTCCAAATCACAAAATATTATTTCAGGAAAAGTCGAATTTCCTGAAAGTAAAAGCTTATCAGGTTTAAAAATATCTTCTTTAAAAACAGAAAATTCAAAACGAGGGAAATTATTAATTACAAGTAGTAAACAGCTTCAAAAATGGGATGCTAAAAGAAAAAAAGGTTCATTAAAGCATAGCAGAAAAAGATTCACCAAAAATAAATCCCCTAAAGGGGCCCCTGTTAGTTTTAACTCCGAAGCAGAGCTTCGAAGTATTCTTAAAACTAATAAAATTTCAATACCAGGAAAAATCAGAAAACCAGAAAATTCTAAATTCAAAACCCAGGCAGTATTTAGCGATATAGTTCAAAGAGCAACAGTTTCTCTACTTTATCCTCCTGAGCATCCAACCAGTGCCAATGTAGCTGTAGCAACAGGCCTTACAGATAATAATGGGAATTTTGCTATAAATCCTAATATTAATGGCTTTAAATATTCAGTAGGTGAAGTATTTATTCTTGAAGCAACAAAAAGAATTGGAACATCAGGAAATGCAATAATGTCTTTAAGAACATATATTCGATGGAATGGTTCTTTATGGGAAAGTATGACAACTCCTGGTATATTTATTAATACAAAAACTACAGCATTGGCAATTATTGATAGTTATGACAATAGTATTTCATCAGGGCAAACAATAAAGACAATAACTGTATCTGGTAATAACAGCACACCTTCAGATATAGGATCTGCAACAAAAGATAAGATACTATATGTTTCCGATCTTGTAAAAGCATTATTAGAGGATAATCTTGACCCATTTCAGCATATAGATTTTCAGAATAATTTTTATGTAGTTAACAGAATAACAAACACATCGCTTTCCAAATTAATTGCTTCAAAGGATTGCCCAAGCTGCAGCCTGAAGTATGAAGACTTAAGTTCTAAAAATTTTAGCAATAGTAATCTGGCCAATGCAAACTTATTTGGAGCAAATCTGGGAAATGTAAATTTTAGCAGTGCTGATTTATCAGGCACTAATTTAAACTTTACTAATCTGACAGGAGCTAATTTTACCGGAACTAATCTGCCAGGAACAGATTTTTCTAATGCAACTATTGATATTCCTAATGAATTAGATTGTGAGCCTGGTTCGATAGGTAACTGTAAATTGGGGGAAACCGGGACTGATGAGAATTTTTATCAGGAACAGCCTGATATCGCCATAGATAATTCCGGGAATTACGTAATAGTCTGGGAAGGTGAAGGCAATGGTGATGACTATGGAGTTTTTGGCCAAAGATATAATTTCCTTGGAGCGACACAAGGCTCTGAATTCAGGGTTAATACTTATACGGCAAATGATCAGGATTCTCAAAGTGTGGCCATGGATAATAGCGGAAATTTTGTAGTTGTATGGGAAAGTTCCTCACAAGATGGAAACGATAATGAAGTATATGCCCAAAGATATAATTCATCGGGTTTGGCAGCTGGTTCTGAATTCAGAGTTAATACATATGTTACTAAAAATCAGAATAATCCAAGTGTGGCAATGGATGATAACGGAAATTTTGTAGTAGTATGGGAAAGTTTCTCACAGGATGGTGATTATTTTGGTATTTTCGGGCAAAGATATAATTCATCTGGTTTGGCAGTTGGTTCTGAATTTAAGATAAACTCGTACACAACCGATGCTCAGGTTTACCCTTCTGTCGCAATGGATAGTAATGGAAATTTTGTTGTTGCCTGGCAGGATGGCTATTATAACTATGATACAGAAATAGGCTATTATGGTATTTATGCCCAAAGATATAACTCGTCTGGTATTCCTCAAGGCTCTGAGTTTTCTGTGAATACGACTACTGAGGGTTCACAGGAAGATTCTGACTTGGCAATGGATAGTAATGGAAACTTTGTTATTACCTGGGACAGTGAGAGCCAGGATGGAAGTAGCTGGGGAGTGTATGCCCAAAGATTTGATTCAGCAGGTAATATGCAGGGTTCAGAATTTTTGGTGAATACTTATACGAATGGTGATCAATCTGTACCTTCTATTGGTATGGATAGTAATGGGGATTTTGTTATTGCCTGGGACAGTGAAGGCCAGGATGGAAGTAGCTGGGGAGTGTATGCCCAAAGATTTGATTCAGCAGGTAATACGCAGGGTTCAGAATTTTTGGTAAACTCTTTAACTTTTAGCCCTCAGATTAACGCTGCTGTTGTAATGGATCAAACAGGTAATTTTATAGTTAGCTGGCAAACCTATACCCCTTATGCCGGTGATGCTCCTGATTATGAAATTGAGAATATATTTACTCAGAGATATAAAGCTAACGGAGAACATTTATAGTTTTTCAACCAAAGGAGATTTTCCAGCTTTACACTGAATTATCTCCTTTATCTCTTTTATATCACTTAAATAACTTTTTATTTTTTCTGCTTCTTCAGGTAAACAAAGTATCTTTACATTTGCTCCGGCATCTATCGTAAAATAACAATGAAGGCCATTTTCTCTCATTTCATTAACTTTATGAATAACAGCCAGAGTTGCAGGTTTCCAGTAAATTATTGCTGGCATTGTCGTAAACATCGTTGAGTGCATTTTCAGGCAATTATGCTCCATTGTTTTGCCAACTTTTTCAATATCTTTGGCATAAATACCTTCTCTGACATCATTTAAGTCTTGCTCAACAGTTGATAACCAGACAGGATAAAACGGACAGGTTTTTACAGTCTCATCCATTCCAGCAGTTGAGCTTTTTGATTTTTTTTCATTTTCTACTATAACTACCAACATATTTATATCCCAGAAATTTTCATCAGCCAGTTGAACAGCAAAAGAATCACTCCCATCATCTGATTCACCTTTCTGCCATTCAGCAAACCCACCATAAACAGAACGGCAGGCAGATCCTGAACCAATCCTGGCATAACATGATAATTGTTCATTGCTTAATTCAAGATTCAAAATTTTATTCATTGCTACAGCCAGAGCAGCAAAACCAGAAGCAGAGCTTGCAAGACCAGAAGCAGTAGGAAAATTATTTTCAGTTTTTATTAGGAATTTTAAATTCTCTTTTTTATAATCCTTTCGGAATAAATTAATGAAATTTATAATTTTGGTTTTTACTTCTTCAGAAGGGACTTGATTATTAAAAATAAGTTTATCTTCAAAATTATCAACTGCCTCTATAGTTGTATTAGTCGAAAGTTTATCAAGAGTTAAGGAAATGCTGCTGTTTAGGGGAAGCTTTAAATCTATATTTCTTTTACCCCAATACTTAACCAAAGCTATATTTGTATTAGCTATTACCTTTATTTTCATCTAGATTTATACCAGTTTTTAATGTATCCTGAACACAGATAACACCTAATTATAAATGATATTATCAATATTTAGGGATTTGATTTATTTGTAATTTGGTTAAGCTTATCTCGCAAAAAACAGTTTCCACTGATTATTTTTTGCAATAAAGGGAAGATAACCAAAGCAGAAAGGATTTTATGACTAGCAGAGAGTATGACAAAACATATATCATCGATACATCCGTTATTTTAGACGATGTTTACAGTATTTTTCCACTCTCGGAAGGTGGTAAAAACAGGGTCATCATACCTGAAACTACTTTGGATGAAATTGACAGCAAGAAAAAAGGCTTTGAAGATATTAATTTTCAGGCAAGAGAATTCAACAGATTGCTTGATGATGCTGTAACTATTGATGAATTTGATATAGAAAGTAATGGTGACAGACTTTCATCCGTAATGGTAATGATTCATGATGCAACATTTGAGTTAGTTTCAAAAAGAGATTATAAAGTTTCACAGATGAAAGAGCATCAGAATATTATCAATGATCGAAAAATCCTGGAAATTGCCAAATCCTTCAAAGGGGCAACAGTAATATCAAACGATATAGCGATGAGAATCAGGGCACGTTCACTGAAATTAAAATCAGAACCATTACAAAAACATCGTCATGATGACGTTGAAAACCTTGAATTTATTGAAGTTATCCATATAAATTCGAACCAGAAAGAATTTATACCATCAGCAAAAGATGTTGATTTTGGTAAAAAGTTTTCTCTGTTTACAAATGTGGAATTTATCTGTGATGATACTGGTGAACATGTTTTATGTTTATACAAACATGATGGATTTCATATTATTGATGACAAAAGACTTAGGAAACTGGTTGTAAAACCAAGAAACAAGGAACAGATATTTTTCCTTAATATGTTACTTGATAAAGATTTGCCTATTGTAGTTTGTGCAGGTGTAACCGGAAGTGGTAAGAATCTTTTATCATTACAGGGTGCTCTTAAATATACTCAAAACAGTACAAATAAGCTTCATTCAGGGGTTAAATATTGTAGAAACACTATTACAGCCGGTGACTCAGAAGCTCAGCTTGGATTTTTAAAGGGCGATGAAGCTGCCAAATTAGGGGTTTTCACTTATCCTCTTTATGATGCCGTGACAACTTATGTAGAAATTGAACAGGAAGATGCAATAGCTAATAAAAAAGCAATTTCAATATCTTCAACCAAAGATTTTATGGAAGAACATGGGATAGAAATAATCAATATTAATCAGATGAGAGGAGCAAATCTTAGTGGATTCCTGATTTTTGATGAATGGCAAAACAGTTCAGCTTCGGTTAATAAATTGATGCTGACCCGTATTATAGAAGGAAGTAAGGTCGTAATCATTGGTGATTTACACCAAATTGATCATCCTCATTTATCCAAATATAATAATGGTCTGGCAGTGATGCTTAAACATGCCAAAACCAGCGATATTGTTGGTGGAGTTACTATGTCAAGAGTTGTAAGGGGACGTATCGCAGCATTCGCTGATGCTAATTTGTAAACTATACTGTCGTAGAAAATTGATAAATCAATTTTCTACGACAAAAAAATTAATGTTTGGAAAAAGCGTCAATATCCCCAGGCTTTCTAAGCATTTTATCCACTTCCATTACATGAGCTTCTTCTTCAGAAATCATCCTTCTGGCATACTCTTCAAGCAATACAGACTTATCTTTTACTATGTTAAGTAAATCCCGGTAACAAGTCAGAGTTTTCTGTTCTAGTGCCAGAGATTCAAGCAAAATATCTCTGATATCATGTTTATGGGTTTCCAGAAGGGGGCCAATTGTTAATGATGGATGTTCACCAAGACCAGTAACCATTTCACCAGCTTCATCTGCATGCATCAGTGATGCACTTGCCTGGCCTCTTAGCCATGAAACAATAGGAATTCTGTTGTAACCATAAACCATCAGTGAATAATGTGTATAACAAACAACAGCAGCTAATTCCATTTCTAATACTTTATTTAGTGCTTTTACGACAACACTTTTATCTAATTCAGTCATATTGACCTCCAAAATAAAAAAATAAGTATTATAAATGATATATTTTCTAAACCTCTTTGTATAGACAAAAAATAAAACTTCAGCTTAAAATGTTTTACTGTTTACCTCTTACATAAATAATTTATTTTTCTTATACTTAACCAATAACTGTAAAATCGTTTACAAATGAGGTAAAAAGATGTTTGATAGATTTTCCCATGTAATGCTTTATGTAAGACAGTTAGACCGAGCTGTTAAATGGTACAGTGAAAACCTTGGATTCTCCATAAATTACAATATTCCTGATGCGTATGCAAGTTTATGGCATGAAAAAATGAATTTTGGCCTTGATTTACATCCGGATATTAAAAATTCTCCTAATATTGGTCATGGTGCGATTGCTTATTTTTCTACAGAAAATTTTGATGAAACAATCAGACTTTTAAAAGAAAAAGATATAAGAGTGGATGAAGCTCGTAGTGAAGGTGGTTCTAAACGTTTCACCCAATTTTGGGACTGTGAAGGTAATATACTTGGTTTAACAGAGCTCTAAGAAGTGAGGCCACTTCGTTCAGTGAGGTCAAACAGCTAAAGCTGCCTTAAGTGAGGCCACAAACTCCGTTTGTTAAGTGAGGAAGAAGTAAGGAAGGGTATGGGTAATTCTAGAATTACTCTAACATTTTTCGTTTCACTTCTTTCACATTAGTCCTGAATCTTTAACATCATCCCAATAAGTAGGTTTTTATCAGGAAAATATCTAACTTTAAAATAAGCTATTTCCCCATAGTTAATTTTCTTTATTGCATGAAATGATACTTTTTTAGTGTTTTTATCCCAGGTTACTTTTCTGATTTCCTGGTATTGCTCAATAAAAGTATATTTTTTATCTTTAAAAAAATAAAGCTTATAAGGGTTAATTTTGTCAGAATTATTAAATTGGACGATTAATTTTGATTTCCCATCTGGTCCTAAAAACTCGGAAAACATTTGTCCCACTGGTTTATCTGTAATTTCTAGGGGGATGGTTTTAAATTTCTCCCATTTAAAACCATAAGCAAAACAAGGCATAGTAAAAAATAGAAATGCCAATAAGAGCTTAATCACTTATTTCCATGCCAATAACCAGTCTTCCGCTTTTACTCATCATTGGGACCACAGAAATAGGTCTTTTGTCCGCTAAAATAATTTCCTTATCAAGAATAACCTTTGGTGTACCAGATTCACAATATAAACCAATGTCTGATAAACTGGAAAGACTTGATGTAGTAATAGTATTCCCCACTTCAGTTATTATTTTATAATTTAATTCTGAAAAATTCTGACCATTAGATTCCATTAGGGATGTTGCCAGATTTGTCAGAAAATTTTTATCAAAAATATAATATAAGTTACCATTTAATTTGCCATTTATCTGATAAATAATACAAATCATATCTTCAAGGGGTTTGGTAAAAGCCATTTTTTTCAGATTCCCACTATCAACAGGACAATTAAATTTATTTTTTAAAATATCCTCTATAGCTTCAACAAAAGTATTTTCATATGATATTTTTGCCAAAACGGTATTAAACCATTTCTGGACTTTTAATGATTCCTCTAAAATACTTGTTTCAATAAATTTTAATTCTGCCAGTGCTTCACCAATATAATGATTTTTAAGTTTTTCATTATTTATTCTGGCTTCAAGAGCTTCCTGAAGTTGAGATTCTGTAATTAGATCCAGAGTAATCATCATTTCTCCGAATTTTACCCATAATTCTCTCTCACTAACATTACTATTTCTTTTATAAAAAAGAGCCCTACTCATTACCAAGTTCAGTTGCCTCGTT
>CAYRDV010000181.1:0-11862 GCA_964422885.1 uncultured Candidatus Sericytochromatia bacterium | reverse complement strand
ATAGATTTCGGTGATATAAACACCTCCAGCACATGATTTTAGCAATTGCCTGATATTAGTAAATATTTGTTTCAGATGCTCCATATCATAATAAATGGTTAAACCTTCTGTAATGACCACCAGTTTTTCATTTTTATCAAGTAAAGGACCTATTTTATCAACCAGATTGTCAGCAAAAATATCAGCAGAAATAAACTTATGATTAGGCCTTTTTATTTTTTTGTCCTTGTAAACCTGTTCAACTTTTTCTTTTTTCATTTTTATCATATCTGGTAAATCTGCTTCAATATATGTCATTTCAGCATTTTCAGCAAAAGTCATTCCTCTTGGTGAAAGACCTGAAGCTAATTCAACTATCTGTGTATAAGGAAATTTTGAAAATAGGAAATAATCAATTGCTCTATGCCTTGGTTCAAGCATAAAATAGACATAATCATTTTTTTTATTTGCTAAATAGGCAACACCCAAAAAGCGAAGAATATTAAATAAAAACTTAAAATTGGGATCAACGAAATACTGGGCATTGGAAATACCCAGCATATCCCAGGCATGGGCTGTTATATGAGCTGTAGGGCTAATTTTTGATGAATCAATCTTATTATCCATAATTCATATACTTTACCATAAATTGGGATGAGAGGTTAGGACGCTTTTAGGTTACCATTCATAAATGCTCATTTATAAAATTACTTCCAAATTTTAGTAATCTAAAATTGCTTTATAACCCAAATTTATTCAATAATTCAGCCGTATTATAAACTTCAATCTTGGCTATCTGAAAATCTTTATCATTACTCCAAATGGGTATTCTTAATTTTAAAGCTAATGCCAGAGTATCTTTATCTTCAGGTAATGGCAGATAAAATAACATTAGAATCAGCTACGATTTTTTCTAAATTTTTTGAAGTCGTCAAGTATTTCTTCCTCTGGTACATTTTTTATTTCCAACGACTTATTTAAATAATCACCTAATTTTTCAAGTAGTTCTTTGCGTAAATCACTGGGTATTTCGTCAGTATTTTCCAAAGGTAATAACAAGCCAGCTACTTTTCCATGCCTTACAACTAAGGTTGGTTCATCTGACTTTAAATAAGTTGTTGCTTTATTCCTAAAATCTTTTACATCCGTTATTTTCATACTTACATTTTATCAATAATTACGAGTATTTTTCAAACTTTTATTCATTTATAAAAGATTGAGGTAAATAAGTCTGCTGAATCACTTTTGATGTATTATAAAATCCCTTGCTTCTGAAAAAAAATAATAGTATATTTCACTTAAATTATGGGGTAAACATAAAATATTTAGCATTATTCGTTTTAGAATATGAACTGGACTGAAGAACAAATCAATAGCCTTGCTCCTGATCCAGCTTCTCTGAAAGCAGGTAAGTCCTTAGCCATTCCTAATAAATGGCAAAACATTGGCTCATCTGACATTGCGCTTTGGGGTGAATGTCAGGGAAGTGGTTCTAATCCCTATAAAACCCAGATTGATTTTAGAGAAATTGCTTTTAAATGCACTTGCCCCAGCCGAAAATTTCCCTGTAAACATTCATTGGGCATCCTTTTTCTTTTTATCAGTAAAAAAGATTTATTTAACAACCAGGAAGCTCCCGGTTGGGTAATGGAATGGCTAAAATCCAGAGAAGAAAAAAAACAAAAACAAGTTGAACGAAAGGAAAGTAGAAAAGAAGCTGATCCTGAAAAAAAAGCAAAAACCGAATCAAAAAGAATGGATACAGTTGAAGCAGGAATCCTTGAGCTTGAACTTTGGATGAAGGATATCGTCAGACAAGGTATAAATCAGTTACAGGAAGAATCATACAGCTTTTTTAAAAATATTTCGGCAAAAATGGTTGATGCCAAAGCACCTGCCCTGGCAAAAAAGATAGATGAACTATCAGCTATTCCTAACTCAGGTAAAGATTGGGCAGAAAGATTCCTGGAAAAATTATCCTCAATTTACCTGATAATCCAGGGTTTTAAAAATATTGCCAATTTAACTGAACTTTTACAATGTGATATAAAAACTCAAATTGGCTGGAATTATAGCCAGGAAGAACTGTTAAAAAGTAATGGCGTAATTGATGAATGGGTTATTGCAGGGCAATCTTTTGAAGAAGATAACCATCTAAAAACCAGAAAAACCTATCTTTTAGGTCAGGAAACAGGAAAATATGTGCTGTTACTTGATTATAGTTTTGGCCCAAAACCTTTCGATAATCTTGAACTGATAACGGGCAGGGCATTTAATGGAGAAATTGTTTTTTATCCTTCTGCTTATCCAATAAGAGGATTGATTAAATCAAAAGAAAAAATGAAAAAGGAGATTATTTTTAAAAATGCTTTTACTTCCATAGAAAAAATTTACTCAACTTACTCAGAAGCCTTATCATTTAACCCCTTTACCGAAACAATTCCAATATTATTAAAAAATATAATTCCGGTATATCATGATGAAAAGCTTAAAATAATTGATTCGGAAGACTATTTTATTACTACAGATAACAAATATTCGGATACATGGCTGATTCTGGCTATTACTGGCGGGAAAAAAGCAGATATTTTTGGTGAATGGGATGGTAAATTATTTTATCCATTAACAGTTATTGTAAATAACAAATTTTATTCACTAAATGGTGGAAGATTTTGAAAAATACGGATGAACTGATAAAAACGGCTTTAGTTGGCACAGAAAGATTGGAACCTTCGATAAAACAGGCAATAGATATCCCTGATATTTCAAATTACCTTGAAACGATCGATAAAGAAGAAAAGCTACTCACGCTTTCAGGACTTGTTTTTAAATATAATATGGCAGGTAAAACTGCTGAAAAATTAGATAATATTGAATTTACATCTTCAGAAAAAGAAAGCTTAGAGATTCTTGAAACAAAATTTTCAGAAATTATTAATAACCTATTTCATCAGTACTCACAATTATTAACTGAATTCCTTGAGCAGGTAGTTAAGGCAGAAAAGCTTTTCCCTCCAATATTTCTCCCTCAATTACTAGACTCAGGTATAAAAGACAAAACACTTCAGGAATATATAATAAAAGTAGCTGGAAAAAGAGGTATCTGGCTGGCAAAGCAGAATAAAAAATGGAATTATATTTTTGATCAGGATATAAATGAAGTTGAAATATGGGAAGCGGAAACAACAGCATCCAGAGTTAATCTATTAAAAAACCTACGACATAAAGAACCTGAAAAAGTGATAAAACTAATGGAATCAACCTGGAAAGAAGAATCAGCACAGGACAAAATTAAATTTATGGAAACACTGGAAATTAATCTTAGTAAAACAGATGAAGCATTTCTTGAGTCATGCCTCGACGATAAAAGAAGTAAGGAAGTTAAAAGAAGAGCCAGTGAACTTTTAGCAATTATATCTGATTCAGAATTAACAAAAAGGATGACAGAACGATTTGATAAACTATTTCAGATAACTGAAACAAATTCAAAGATAACTGTAAATATTGAAGTTATCGAAAAACCTGATAAAAGCCTTTTACGTGATACTGGTGGCGATGAATGTGATTTAAAATCGTATCAGGCACAACAGGCCTTTGTTTATAACCTTATTATGACTACAATTCCCTTAAAGTTTTTCACTGATAAGTTTCAGAAAACACCTGATGAAATTATCAAAATTGTTATTGAAGATAAATCTGTAGGGGCGTTAAATTTAACGACCTTACTTCAACACCTTAGCAATCAGACAATAAAAGAAAAGAATGAAAAATGGGCAAAAGCATTTATTAACTATTCTGACTATGAGAGTCTGTTTATTGCCTTATCTCCAAAAGATCAGGAAAAATTTATTCTCAAAAAGCTTAAACAATCTGTAGAGAAATATAGTAATCTCCTTTACAGTTATAATCAGCCCTGGAGTGAAAATTTTTCCCTTGAGGTGATTGAAATAATTTTAAAGTCCTACAAAGACAAAAAAAATTACTTTCATCCGGTTCAAGCTTTGGTTAATAAAGCAAATATTATTAACCCTGATTTATTTTTAACAATCAGAAACAGATTTTTGCCGGTAATTAATCCAGCTTCAAGTGAGTTTAGACGTTTTCTGGAATTTTTAGAAATATTGGAGTTTCGCTATCAAATGCGGGAGGAATTTAAATGAATATTTTACGGCAACATTCAGAGCAACAATTTGCAGAAGAGCTTTATGAGTTGGCAAGTACTGATAAAAGACAAAGGCCGGGAAACTGGAAGTTATCTCCCTGGGCAGTTTCAACCTACTTACTTGGAGGTAAGCTGGAAAATTCTTTTGAAGTTACTCCAAAGTACATTGGCAACAGGAGAATAATTGAAGTTGCTATTGCCACTCTGGCAACCGATCGGGCCTTACTTCTACTGGGTGTTCCGGGGACTGCAAAAACATGGGTTTCAGAACATCTGGCAGCTGCAATATCCGGTAATTCTACGTTGATTGTTCAGGGAACGGCAGGAACCAGTGAAGAATCCGTCAGATATGGCTGGAATTATGCAAAATTGCTTACTGAGGGACCATCTACCAATGCAATGGTTCTAAGTCCGGTAATGCGTGGGATGAAAGAAGGAAAAATAACCAGAATCGAAGAATTGACAAGAATTCCAGCAGATGTGCAAGATGCACTGATTACAGTTCTTTCAGAAAAAAGCCTGCCAATACCTGAATTAAATGATGAAGTTCAGGCAATAAAGGGCTTTAATATTATTGCTACTGCTAATGACCGTGACAAAGGTGTAAATGATCTTTCAAGCGCACTAAGACGCAGATTTAACACTGTAGTTTTACCTGTACCGGATACGATAGAAGAAGAAGTGGAAATAGTAAAATCAAGGGTTGAATCACTGGGAAAAGCGCTTGAACTTCCATCTGAATCCCCTCCTTTGGAAGAAATAAAAAAACTGGTGACAATATTCAGAGAGTTACGAAATGGAGTAACCATTGATGGCAAAACAAAGATTAAATCTCCAACCGGTACAATGAGTCCGGCTGAAGCTATTTCAGTAATTACCAATGCTCTTTCACTGGCCGGGCATTTTGGTGATGGCATTCTAAATAACCTGGATCTTGCTTCAGGACTTATAGGAGCTGTTATCAAAGATCCTGTTCAGGATAAAATTGTCTGGAAAGAATATATTGAAACAGTTGTAAAAGAGCGTAATGAGTGGAAATTACTTTACAGAGCATTCAGGGAAGTAACTTAATGACAATTAGCGTTTTTGGAATCAGGCATCATGGCCCCGGTTCAGCAAAAAGCTTGCTGAAAGCACTTGAGCAGATGGAGCCTGATTGTATATTAATCGAAGGCCCACCTGAAGCAAATGAGATTATTAGTTTGGCTTCTCATGAAACTATGAAACCACCTGTGGCTATTCTGGTTTATCTTCCTGATAACCCTAAAAAAGCTGTAGTATATCCTTTTGCTGTTTTTTCACCTGAATGGCAGGCTATCCAATTTGGACTAAAAAATAATATACCAGTCAGTTTTATCGATTTACCCCAATATTACCAGCTAAAAGCCATAGATGAAGAAAGTGTTTTGATTAATGATGAGCAAGAATCTAAGGCAATGGCAGATCCATTCAGTATTCTGGCCCAAATATCCGGTTATAGTGATGGTGAAATGTGGTGGGATAACTTTGTCGAAAACAGGTCAACTGATTTACAAATATTTCCAGCAATGGCAGAGATAATTACTGAACTAAGAAAAGAGTTAAAACGTCCTTTTGAAAAAAGAGAAAACCAGAGAGAAGCTTATATGAGAAAAATGCTCAAAAAAGCAGAAAAAGATGGCTATAAAAAGATTGCTGTAGTGTGTGGAGCATGGCATGTGCCGGCTTTAAACAACAAATTTTCTAATGAGGATGAAAAAATATTAAAAGATTTAAAAAAAACTAAAACTAAATCAACCTGGATACCCTGGACTCACAGCAGGCTTTCATTTTATTCCGGTTATGGGGCTGGTATAGAATCTCCCGGCTGGTATTATCATCTTTGGACAGTAAAAGAAAATGTTGTTATCAACTGGTTTGCTAAAGTGTCTAACCTTCTCAGAGAAAAAGATATAGATGTTTCTTCCGCTCATCTGATTGAAGCAGCAAGACTTGCCGAGGCTCTGGCAATTATCCGGGATAAACATCTGGTTGGATTAACTGAACTAAATGAAGCTACTAAATCAGTAATCTGTTTTGGCAGTGATATACCACTAAAATTGATTGCCGATAAATTAATTGTTGGCTATGAACTTGGTGAAGTTCCGACTGGTACGCCTATGACCCCGATTCAGCAGGATTTCCTTTCGTTATTAAAAAGTTACAGATTAAAAACAGAATTAAATATTAAAGAAATAAATCTTGATTTACGTAAAGAAAATGATCTTGATAAAAGTTATCTGTTACACAGATTAATCATTCTTGATATCAACTGGGGAAAACTAAAGCTAAATCCCTTGAACAAAAAAGGTTCCTTTCATGAAATATGGGATTTGGAATGGAAGCCTGAATTTTTTATCCAAATGGTAGAAGCCGGAATTTGGGGCAATACAATTTATGATGCTGCAAATTCCTATGCGATAAACAGAGCAAAAAACGCAGCTAATCTGGCAGAGCTGACATCATTACTGGAGATTGCTTTATTAGCAAATATACCTGATGCTCTGGAAAAAATAATGATGAAATTACAGGAAGAATCCAGTTTATCAACTGATATAGAACAGTTAATGTCTTCCGTTCCGCCAATGGTAAATGTTATGCGATATGGAAATGTCAGAAAAACTGATTCAGAAATGGTTAAAAAGGTTTTAGACGGATTGGTTTTCCGAATCTGTATTGGCTTGCCAAATGCCTGCTCTTCAATAAATTATGAGGTTTCAGTTCTGATTTTAAATAAAATAATTAAGTTTAATGATGCCCTAAGACTTCTACAAGATCAGGAATATTTGGGAATTTGGTATAAAACTCTGAGCCAATTATCGGAAATGGAAAATATTAATGGAGTTATCTCAGGCTATTCATGTAGATTACTTTTCGACAATCAGATACTGGAAATGGAAGTATTGGAGACAAAAATAAGCTTTGCCTTATCAGTTACCAGTGATATTGGGAATGCTTCAAACTGGCTGGAAGGTTTTTTAAAAGGAAGTGGTTTATTACTAATACATAATGAAAAGCTGCTTAATTTGATTGATAACTGGGTTTTATCCTTAACCGAAGAGAATTTTCTAAGCATTTTACCAATTGTCAGACGAAATTTTTCTGATTTTTCCAATGCTGAAAAAAGACAGATTGGGGAAATTATTAAAAAAACAGATAAATCTGAAACTATTAGTAATTCTGAAAAAATTATTTTGGGTTTCTCAGTTGAAAGAGCAAAGAGTATTCTCCCGGTTTTATCAGAATTGTTGGGGATAAAGAATTGATAACAAATTTATAGAAAAGGTCTACAAAATTATTAATGTATAATTGAAAAAATATTATTTAATTAAGAGAAAAAGTATGTCAATCAAATTTGATTTTAGGAAAAAATTAATAATTGTTCCTTTCTTCTGTCTGGCAATATATTTAGTAAGCTGTGAGCAACCTTTTTCAATAAATAAACAGAATGTTCCTGTGCCAGGTGTTACACCATCGCAAACATCTTCTCCCACACAAAGTACAAGCCCTAGTATGCAACCACCTGTAGCAATGTGCTCAGCTCCCCCGGCAGCATATGAATACTATACAGTTAATGCAGATTCCACTAATTTTAATAAAATAATGAAAACTGATGATAAATGGGATCCAAATTATGAGTCTATAAATTATATTTCCTATCTTCCAGATGGAAAAAACTTAATTTTCAATTATAGTAATAATTCAAATTATAAAATCCTTAAATATAATATTGAAACTGGAGAGAAAACTGTTTTAGTTGACAATGCTTTTGGACTTAGTAATCTTATTTCACCAGATAAAACCAAACTCATTTATGAAAAAACTCAAAACGATAAAAATATAATTTTTGTTTCTGATATCGATGGGTCAAATCAAAAAGTAATAAACACAAATTCAGTCTATAGTCTTAGAAATACGGTCTGGTCTCCCGATAGCAGTAAATTAGTTAATGCACAGAACGACTATAATACCGAAAACAGAGATTTGGTTAAGCTCTATGTGAAGGATAATAAAGGTAATGATTTTTATAATTTTCAGATTAATGGTTCTTTTAATAACGAGTATCTGAGTTGGTCACAGGATAGTACTAAATTAGTCTACCTAAACAATGGTTATTATCCTACAGAAATAAATATATTCGATTTACAAACCAAAGTAATCACTAAAATCAGAAATGATTCAATCCCTAAAAGCTATGTAAACTGGTCATCTGACGGGCAAAAGTTATTTTATATTTTAAATCAGGATAATAAAAGGGAACTTTATTATTTTGATATTAGCAAAAATACCCATACAAAAATTTCTGATATCTCATCATATTATATATGGTTTACAAAGGACTATAAACAATTAATTTATAGTTTAGAAGAAGGACAATCAAATAATATTTATATCTTAAATACCAGTGATTTATCCAGCAAAAAACTGACCACTTTTAATTCAACAGAAATATTATCTAGTGCTGAATGGTCATATGACAAACAAAAAGTAGCATTAACTGTTTCGACAAAATATCAGGGAGATAAGTACAAAGATTGGAATAACATGGATTTATTTATTATTAATACAGATGGGACAGGTAAGTTAAGATTAACTAACAGCCCGTTATCAGAACAAGAACCTCAATGGTCCCCTGATGGCAAACAACTTGTATTTACCTCAAATATATCTCTGGTAACCGGTTGTCAGCGTGAGCTGATAGAAAACTGGGATTATGAAAAACAATAATTATGGAAGAGCTTGAACAGGAAAGATTAAGACGTTGGAGATTAATACTGGGTGGTAAGAAAGCTGATAACCTCTGCCCAAACCTGTCTGAAACAGATCAGAATATTGATAATGTCCTTGCCTCATTATATGGGAGTTGTGAGGATGATGGCGATGGAAAATCCAGAGCATCCAAAAAGGGGGGGCTGGGGAATTCATCCCCGAAAATAGCCCGGTGGCTTGGAGATATCAGAACATATTTTCCAAAATCAGTCGTAAAAGTAATGCAGAAAGATGCGTTTGAAAAGCTCAACCTAACTCAAATGCTTATGGAGCCTGAAATGCTTGAAGGTATTGAGCCTGATGTTAATCTGGTGGCTCAGCTTTTGTCTCTTAGCAGCATTATGCCAGAAAAAACAAAAGAAACAGCCAGATTAGTAATAAAAAAAGTTCTTGATGAATTAGAAAGAAAATTGGCTATTCGGACTATCCAGGCGATTCAGGGAAGTCTTAACCGTTCTGTAAGAAATCATCGTCCAAAACATCATGAGATTGATTGGAATAACACTATAAAAAGGAATCTTAAAAATTACCAGCATGATTATAAAACTATTATTCCTGAGAAGCTGATTGGATATGGAAGGAAAAAATCCGCATTAAAGGAAATTATCCTTTGTATAGATCAAAGTGGTTCAATGGGAACATCCGTAGTATATTCCAGTATCTTTGCCGCTGTTATGGCATCAATCAAGGCTATAAAAACAAAGATGGTTGTTTTTGATACCTCAGTAGTTGACTTATCTGATAAATTATCAGATCCAGTAGAAGTTCTTTTTGGAATACAATTAGGAGGAGGAACAGATATCAATCAGGCTTTAAAATACTGCCAGTCTTTAATTACCAGGCCACAGGACACTATACTTGTTTTAATCAGTGATTTATATGAAGGTGGTAACGCTCAGGAAATGGTAAAAAGGGCTAAATCTATTATAAATTCAGGGGTGAACTTTATTACCCTTCTGGCCCTTAATGATGAAGGTGCACCGTATTTTGATCATAGTATGGCTGAGGTTTTTGCCAATTTAACTATAAATTCATTTGCCTGTACACCTGATTTATTTCCTGATCTAATGGCAAGTGCGATTAACAGGCAGGATATTGCAGATTGGGCGGGAAAAAATAATATTGTTACGAAGAAGTGAAATGTGAAAAGTGACGGGTGAAAAGGAAGAAAATACAGAGCTTTTTGAACATTACAGGTTTACAGTTTGAAAAAGACAATCGCCCATCAGAATTGACAAATATGTTAAAGAAAGAATAACAAGTGCTTCCCGTAACAAAGTCCAAAATGTTGTAAAGAACAATAGCCTGCTGGTCAATGGTAAACCTGTAAAGCCACATTATATGGTTAAACCGGATGACCTGATTACTATTCATTTACCAGAACCGCCTCATGACAAAGAAGTAATCCCTGAAAATATTCCCCTGGATATTATTTTTGAAGATCAATTTTTGATGGTTATTAATAAACCCGCGGGAATGATTGTACACCCCGGACACAAAGTTATTTCCGGGACTTTGGTAAATGCCATGATATATTACTTTAATAATTTGGCTGATTTCCCTGGTAAGCTGGAAAAGCCAGGATTAGTTCACCGGATTGACAAGGCAACAACAGGGTTAATGATTATTGCCAAAGAAAAGAATGCACTGCAATCACTTTTAAAGCAATTTTTTTACCATAATATAAAAAGGACTTACCTTACTTTAGTCTGGGGAAAAGTAGAAAATGAAAAAGGGACAATCCAAACAAATCTTTTAGAAACTGATATAAAAAGTAAGCCGGTTATCATTTGTCATGATAACAAAGGAAAGAAAGCGATTACCCATTATCAGGTGATAGAACATTTAGATTTTACAACCCTGGTCAGGTGCCAACTGGAAACAGGAAGAATGCATCAAATCAGGGTACATATGAAACATATAGGGCATCCGGTTTTTAATGATAAAACGTATGGAGGAGACAAAATCCCCCCAAATGTAGGGGTGTTATATATAACTCCCCTAAAGGGGCCCCTGATTCGGAATACCGAATTAACGCCCCTTCAGAATAAAACATCAATAGAAAAATTAAGGGAAAAAATTGAATCATGTAACAATCTTATACCCGGACAGTTTTTACATTCACATTCAATGGTTTTTTTGCATCCTGAAACAAAAAAAGAAATGTTTTTTGAAGCACCTTTACCTACAGAAATGGGGAAGATCCTGGAAATATTAAGAAATAATGACTTAACCCATCCCCCTGACCCCTTACCTTGATCTCACGTCCAATAGGACGGGGGTGGGTTAAGAAAATAAACAAAAAAAAATCCCCTTAGGGGACTTAATTTTTTAGTGAAAATATTTTGGAAAAACTATCAACCTAAAATAGGTTAAAAATTTTTAGAAAATCCGGGATATATATTGATAAAAATATTTTTTTATCCCGATTATATTATTTTAAGCAATAGCTGCTGAAGCAATCTGTAACTCACTTCTCATTGGCATTCTTCTTGCCAGAGTGGTATCACAACTGCAATTTCTTAATTCTAAACTTAATAAGTTATATGGAGCAAAACTTTGTACTCCGACAAATGTTGTCATTGATATAAACATTTGTTCTGTCTTGTAATCTTTCCCGCATCTTTTGCAAACTTTGTATGATTTCATATTTTCTATCTCTTCCCAAAATATTAATTTTCTACTTAACCTTTTTAACTTAAAGTTAATCCTTTTCATAACCCTATTTAATCTGGTCTTATCTTATAAATCTATTGTACAAGGTCAAAGTAAAATTAAGTTTATGTAAGAATATATTTTTAATTAAGTTTTAGGAAAGTTTTTCTTAACTTATTTATTTTTTAGGTGATTATTAACACATATATTTTTTTAACCTATAAAATAAATCCCCTAAAGGGGCCCCTGTTAGTATTAACTCCGGGGTAAACCCCGGC
>CAYRDV010000180.1:0-11935 GCA_964422885.1 uncultured Candidatus Sericytochromatia bacterium | reverse complement strand
CCCTTTACCAAAGCCAGATGAAATTTTAAAGCTCTATAAAGTATCAAAAAGAAAAGATTTGGATATTTCAACTTTTACCGCAGCATTTTTAATGAAACAATCAGCCGGAAAAATTGAACATATTAATATTGCTTATGGAGGAGTCGGTCCGGTTATCTTACGTTTACCTCAAACTGAGGAATTTTTAAAAGGTAAATATTTTAATGAAGCAAATCTCCATCTTGCTGGCAAATTGGCCAGAAAAGAAATAACTCCTATTTCCGATGTCAGAGGAACAAAAGACTTTAGATTTCAGTTAGCCGAAAATATCATGATGAAATTTCATTTTGAGTGTTTAGAAGAGGAAAGCGTTTTATGTCAGCAGTAGGTAAAAACATCCCTCATGATTCTGCAAGAGGTCATGTTACCGGAGAATCTGTTTTTATCGATGATATGCCATTTGCTAAAAATGAGCTTATTGTTGATTTTTTAGGTAGTCCTTATGCGCATGGAAAAATAAAATCTATCGATCTAGCAGAGGCGATGAAAATTGAAGGAATTGCTGGTCTTTATACCTATAAGGACCTTGCTGAAAATATCTTTGGCCCCATTATTCAGGATGAACATATCCTGGCGGAACATGAAGCTCATTTTATGGATGAACCAATAGTGGTTATTGCCGGAGAAAATAAAAAAGCAATAGAAAAAGCAAAAAAAACAATTAAACTGGAAATGGAAGAATTAACTCCTGTATTTACCATTGATGATGCCATTAAAAATAACCAATATATTGGTGTTCACAGATTTATAAAAAGAGGTGATTTGGATGAAGCCTTTAAAAATGCGGAACATACGATTGAAGGAACTTTCATCAATGGCGGTCAGGAGCAGTTTTATCTTGAATCTCAGGCCTCACTTGCCTATCCGGGTGAGGATAACACATTAATAATTCACTCATCAACCCAACATCCTAGCGAGATTCAGCAGGTAGGAGCAAAAATTCTGGGATTAAAACAAAATCAGGTTATCTGTATTACCAAAAGGATGGGTGGTGGTTTTGGTGGTAAAGAATCACAGGCATGTCATTTTGCCGTAATGGCGGGATTGGTTGCTCTGAAAACACAACGCCCTGCCAGGGTTATCCTTACCAAGGATGATGATATGCAGGTTACCGGAAAAAGACATCCTTTTCAGAATAATTATAAAGTGGCATTTACCAATGAAGGCCTGATTACAGGTATGAAGGTAGACCTATATTCAAATGGGGGGGCTGCGGCGGATCTTTCCACCTCAATACTTGAACGAGCAATGCTACATTCTGATAATTCATACTATATTCCCAATGTGGAAATCAATGGCCGGGTTTGTAAAACAAATCTTCCTCCCAATACTGCTTTCAGAGGTTTTGGTGGCCCGCAGGGAACAGTCAATATGGAAAATATTATCGAAGAGATTGCCGCCTATCTGAAAAAAGATTCTTTTGAAATCAGAAGATTAAATGTTTATGGTAAAGAGGATAGAAATGTAACTCCTTATGGTCAGGTAATTTATCATAATGTTTTACCTGATATTCTTGAGCAACTTGCAGAAACTTCAGATTATAAAAACAGAGTAGAAGAAATAAAGAAATTTAATTCAAGCTCAAAAACTCATTTAAAAGGAATCTCTATGTCTCCGGTTAAATTTGGAATTTCTTTTACCACAAAATTTTTAAATCAGGGAAGTGCGCTGGTAAATATCTATCTTGATGGTACAGTCCAGGTATCTACAGGTGGGACCGAAATGGGACAGGGCCTGAATACAAAAATTATGCAGATTGTTGCTGATGAATTTGCTGTGGATTATGAGAATGTAAGGCTTATGCCAACTTCAACCGAAAAAAATAATAATACTTCTCCTACTGCTGCATCCAGTGGAACTGATATAAATGGTTCTGCTGCTGTTGTGGCCTGCAAAAAAATCAAAGAAAGACTGGCTGATTTTGCAGCTTCATATTTCTCTTCATTGGAAGATGGTATTGTAAAATCACCGGATAATATAGTATTTGAAAATAACTTCATTTATGATAATCGCCGCCCTGATGGAAAAATTGCTTTTAAAGAACTAGTTGTTTTAGCATATCGTGAACGGGTAAGTATGGGTGAAAGAGGATTTTACCAGACCCCAGGAGTTGATTTTAACAGAGATACCGGAAAAGGTAACCCTTTCCTTTACTATACAAATGGAGCGGCTGTTTCTGAAGTATTGATTGACCGCTTTACCGGTGAATTAAAAGTTTTAAGGACTGATATCTTAATAGATATAGGTAAATCCATTAATCCCGGTGTTGATAGAGGCCAGATAACAGGGGCATTTATTCAGGGTATGGGATGGGTAACTACTGAAGAACTAAAATATACTGATAAAGGCTATTTACTTTCACATTCACCAACTACTTACAAAATACCAAATATCCAGGATACACCGGAAATTTTTAATGTTGAATTTTTCCCCAATGAAACTAATACTGTCAATGTAAGAAGCAGTAAAGCTGTTGGTGAGCCTCCTTTATTACTTGGAATTTCAGTCTGGACTGCTGTTAAAAATGCTTTAACTTTTGTTGCAAATGGAAAAATACCCAAATTGAATTTACCTGCAACCAATGAAGAAATTGTTATGAGGTTGGCGGAGCTTTTTGCTTATGAGTCTGAACAGCAAAAAGAAAAAATACAAGGAACAGAAGAAGTGTTAGTTAAATCATAATTTCAAAAAAAAACTTTTCTTCTAATTTTGCATAATTGGAATATACTAACCTATTATGTTTTGGGATTCTTTGTGATAAAGTATAAAATGAAAATTTCTTTTAGGATGAATGATCATATAGTTAATGAAGCTATTGTTTAGGAGAAATAAATGGAAGCAAATCCATCTATAATAAAGGACGAGCTGACAGGAGCTTTTAATAATACTTACTTTCATGAAAGATTACAACAGGAAATTCATAAAAGTGATCGTTATGGAAAACCCTGCTCTATTGTCAGATTTGATATCGATAATTTTAAAGATGTTAATGAAAAATATGGTTTTGAGCTGGGAAATATTATTCTTAAGCAGGTTGCAGACCTTTGTAAAAAAGGAACCAGAGGTTCAGATATTTTAGCCCGTCAGGCTTCTGAAGAATTTTTGGTAATATTACCGGAAATTGGCTTAAATGATGCCAATGTATTTGCTGAAAGAATCAGAAAAAGTATTGAAAATAATGAAAACTTTGGTAGCGAAAAACAAAGAGTAAAAATAACAATAAGTATGGGAATTGCCACTTATTCAAGAAAAGAAGCAAGGGATATAACTCAGCTAATGCAATTACTTGATACAGCGGTATTTCAGGCTAAACAGGATGGAAGAAACTGTATTGTCCTATATACTACGATCCTGCCTCCTGATGAATTTATTTAGAGTCTTACTTCTATTTCTGATAATTCTTTATTTCTCTTAAATTGATGACTTCTTACTCTTTCTCCTCTTGTAAGAATTGTTTCTTTGGAAATTTTTTCTCTTAACTTAAGGATTGAGTGAAATAAGGCCTCAGGAGTAGGGGGGCATCCTGGCAGGTAAACATCAACAGGTACAACCTGATCCATATAATCAACTACTGTTGGTGAACCTCTGAAAATACCACCTGTAATTGTACAGTTACCCATAGAAATTACATATTTTGGCTCTGGCATTTGTTCATAAAGCAGGGCTACAATTGGTGCCATTTTTTTGGTAACAGTACCAGCAAGAATCATTAAATCTGCCTGTCTGGGAGTTGCTCTAAAAACTTCCGAACCAAATCTTGCAATATCATATCTTGGAGTTGTGGATGAAATCATTTCAATCCCACAACATGCTGTAGCAAAGCTCAAAGGCCATATTGAGTTTCTTTTGGCCCAGTTATAAACTTCGTCAACTGTAGAGATAAGGACATTCTTTTCGATCTGACCCTGCTCTCCGGTACTAAGCTTTGACCACATATCTTTAAACATTGACATTAAAATCAACTCCTAAAATTTTTTTATAATGATTATTCTTAATTTAAGATCATAATATTAAATTATACCCTACCACCCTTGTGGGGAGTTATTAAATTTTAATATGGTGGTAATACAATTGCAACATTAACATTGTTACTCGTCCGGTTCAAGTACCTGAACAATTCCCGTAAGAATATGATAAAGACCAACAACAGCCAGACCAAAAGGTAATCTTAATTTGAAGAACAAAAACGAAGAACCTGTAACATCGAGTACTGCTGATAGTATCAGGATTACCCCAACAACAGAAATTACCT
This sequence comes from uncultured Candidatus Sericytochromatia bacterium, assembly GCA_964422885.1. Classification (GTDB taxonomy): domain Bacteria; phylum Cyanobacteriota; class Sericytochromatia; order UBA7694; family JACMQJ01; genus CAYRDV01. Next base: position 7,644 of record CAYRDV010000180.1, on the reverse strand, counting down.
GAGTATGATTTAAAAAAGCCTTAAATTTGTCCATATGATATACCTTTAACTTATAAGTCTGCTGAACCTGGATCACCCATCTCCAGTAAGAGTTTTATCAGCGCCTTCGTAGTAAAATAAACACCAAGAATCATCACACCATGATGAACTGTAATTTCCATTCCCAGTAAAGCTTCAATAGGCGTGTTTCTACCATCACAAAGTGACGATATTAATAGGGCAAAACCGGAAAATATCTCAAACCAAAGCAACAGCTTTTTTATAAAAAGAACTGTTGTTGGTTCGGACATGTCTTCAAGGAATTGAATAATACCAGCAATTATATAAAAAATGCCGATCATAATTACAGCTTGTTTTAGATTAAATTCTCTTCCAAGAGAAGCTTCAATTCCAGTAGGACGATTTTCGCAATAGGAAGCAAGAATAAGAAACGCTCCCATAGCAGTTTCAGCCCCATGAAAAATTTTTTTAGCCAACATACCAATATCCCCTGTTACGAATAACTCCCCACAAGGTGGGGCCCCTGTTAGCATTAACTCCGGTATGTATACCGGAGTTAATGCTAATAAACTTCGTCAATTTTATTTAAAAGAACTATAAAATCGCTTGATTCAATATAGTTTTCCTGACCAAACAAAACAGGCTAATTTTTTATTATTGTTCTATAAAAAATATCAACTTCATAATACCATATTAGAAATATAAAAATTAGTTGAATAAATTATTTATTAGTTAGTTTTATAAAATTTTTTTCATAAAAATAGCCTAATGTCCTTGATATTCTGGTTTTCTCTTTTCAGAAAAAGCTTTTAGACCTTCTACCCTGTCTTTGGTAGGAATACAGCTTTGGTATGCTTCTGATTCAAAAGCAAGTCCGGTTTCAAGATCAACTTCACAACCTCTGTTAACCGCTTTTTTAGCTTGTTCAACAGCAATTGGACCATTTTGGCAAATCATTTCAGCCATTTTATATACCTCAGTGAGAAGATTTTCCGATGATGTAATTTTGTTTACCAGACCAATTTGTAAAGCTTCTTCTGCATCAACCATTCTACCTGTAAAAATAAGTTCTTTTGCTTTTCCATAACCAATAAGCCTTGGTAATCTCTGTGTTCCACCACCACCAGGGATGATTGCCAGCTTTGTTTCAGTTAAGCCCATTTTAGCATTATTTGAAGCTACCCGGATATCGCAGGCCAGTGCCAATTCTGTCCCACCACCAAGAGCAAGACCATTGATAGCTGCAATTATTGGTTTTGGATAGTTAGCAATAGCTGATAAATTTGTCCGGATTTCAAAAATAAATTGTTTTACCTGTTGTTCGCTAAGGGTAATTCTTTCTTTTAGATCCGCTCCTGAACAAAAAGCTTTATCACCTGAGCCTGTTATTACTATCACTCTGGCATCATCATTAAAACGTAAATCTTCCAGGACCTTTTTTAAATTTGTCAGTAAATCTTTATTTATAGCATTCATCACTCTTTCTCTATTAAGAATGATCGTGCAGATTTTATTCTCTATTTTATATAAAACTGTATTTTCTTCCACAATTGTTTCCCCAATCTGTTATAAATACCACGTAATGTAGTTTTAGAGATAATTAACGTTAAGAGTGTTAATTAATAGTATAATTTTCAAACCCATAGTATAATAACATATACAAATATTGAAATTTGAGCATAATATATCCCATAAATTGGGCCCTGTTAGTATTTAAACTAAAGTGAAGCTTATAACAAAATAAAATTTTGTTATCCCTTTACAAAGTATTCCCAATACTAATAAACTATAAGTTTATGTTTCAGTTAAATTGATGCTTTATATATAACATTAATAAAGAATAAAGGGATAAAGAAAAAATCATTTATGAGCACAAAGAATTTGATTAGTTTTTTTAAAGAAGTGCCTTTATTTTGCCATTTGGACGATGACGAACTTGAGCAATTAACCCATATTTGTGGCGAAAAAAATTTTGAAAAAGGGCAAACTATTTTTTATGAAGAAGATATGGGAACAGGCTTTTACCTAATTATTTCCGGCCAGGTTAAGATAGTAATGCTATCTAATGATGGTAGAGAACATATCTTAGGCTTGCTTAGAGAAAAAGATTTTTTTGGTGAGATGTCAATTCTTGATGGAGAACCAAGATCTGCAACAGCCATTGCTCTTGCAGATGTAAAAGCGATGACTATAACCCGTGATGACTTTACCAAACTTCTGAGAAATAACCCAGATATGGCAATAAAAATAATGTTTGTACTCTGTAAAAGGCTGCGTCAGGCTGACAGACATGTAGAATCCCTTGCCTTTCTAAGTGCTCCCGGAAGAGTTGCCAGAACAATTATGGAGCTTGCAGAACAACAGGGAATGAAAGATGGTGATAAAATTATCATTAACCACAAAATGACACGTCAAGAATTTGCCAATATTGCCGGAACCTCAAGAGAAACATTAACAAGGGTTTTGATGGATTTTCAAGATGAGGGTATACTTGATATTAGTAAAAACCAAATTATTTTGGTTAATAAGAAACTTTTAAAAGAAAAAATAGTATAAATGAATTATAAAAAATTAGTAATTTTATTTACGACAATCTTTATTAATAGTTGTGCTTTTGGTGTCTCATCCATAAAAGCAAACTATCCTTCAGAACAAAATTTAGTTAATGCCATAAAGACAAATTCCAAAGTTTTTAATATAGAACTTGAACCTGGTATCAACATTAGTGCTGAATGGGTCGGAAATGCTTATCCGGTTTCTACTGCAAAAAGCATTTTGGGGATGACCAACAGGTTTGTTATTCCTTATACTAAATTAACGTCACTGGTAAATTTAAAAATTGTAAATAAAACAAATAAATTTATAGACTTCAAAATTAATAATCTTAAACTAAAGGCTTTGCCTGATAATGTGGAGAATGCTCCCTTAACAATTGATTTTTTTAAGAGTCGCTGGCCAACATTTGCGGTTAAAAGCCAGGAAATGCTTATAGATCAATCTACTGCTATAGGTGAAGTAATACGTACCCTCTTGAGAGACCGGATAATAGAACCCGAATCAACTTATGAAGGATTTCTGGCATTTACCAGAATCCCTGCCAGGGCTAAATCTGTTTCTTTATATGGTTCTTTAAAAGTAGATAATAAAGAAAATAATATAACTTTTAATTTTAAAAAAAATGAAAAAATTTAAGAAAATTATTTTTTTAACCATGCTTACTTTTGTGACGGGTTGTTATGCTCGGGAAATGGTTCTGGAAGATCCTGTGATCAGTTTACAGCAGCAGGGAATAAAAAATGTTCTTTTTTTGGGGTTTAACATTAAGCCTAATCTAAAGTTTCCTTCTAAAGTAAGAGAGAGATTAGAGGCTGTGTTATTCAAGGAATTTGAACATTTCGAGGCTATTAATCTGGTAAAAGCTGATAAGAAAGATCTTGAACTTTATTCTTCATATAAGCCTGAAGAACTTGGTATTCTCGCAAAAAAATATAAGTCTGAACTGATGATTACTGGAAATATCAGTGACTATAAGGAAATAAAATATCTTGATCAACCTGTCCCGGGTTTTTATCGTGGTAATGAACCTGTTCCTGGTGATTCTGTAAATCTAAAAAGCCTTGTCAGATTTCAGATTGGTATAGATGGGAATTTTTCATTAATAAAGCCTGATGGTAAAATTTTGTGGACTCAACGAATTGATGAGGTTGAGTCAGTAGAATTTGAAGGTCTGCCTGGTGAAAGTTCTGATAATAAAGAAGAAATGTCTGCTTATGTTAATACCAGAGAAAAGCTTGTAAGTGATGTCACCAGTAAGGTTATTCGTAACCTTCTACCTTATTATACTTATAAATAGATTTTTTCTAACCTCATCCCCAACCCTTCTCCTTTGAAAGGAGAAGGGAGTTAAATTTGACCAAAATGGATAATGATCAAACAATTGGTAATTAGCACTAGTTTTTATTCAAAATTTATAATTATTTTCATTAGTTTGAACATTATCGGTTAGTTACGAAATGATTATTTATAACGAAGGACTCGTATGGTCAACAGAAGAGTGTTACCAGTTAGCAGAAAAATAATGGTCCGTTGGCTGATTTCTGAAGCTAATCACATAGGACTTAACGTAAATAATGACGATATCGTGATAAATTGGGTCTGGGAAAATTTTAAAATAAATTTATTGCTTGAGCCTTTTATTATTGCTAATTATAAACTTTTTTCCCAGGCCCTTTTTGATTAGCGAAGAAACAGACAACTAAAAGAATATCAGTTGTCGTATTACTACCATAACTTGATGAATCAGATTAAGGAAAAATAAAAAAATAACTTATAAAATTTAATTGTCGGGGCGACCCGGCGGGTCGCCCTAACAGATATTGTTTTGTGATAAGTTATTTTTTAGAAATTACTAAATATTATTTTTAGATAGGCCCTTTTTAGACAAAAATATTACAATCCCGGCAATTATTAATGGAACACTTAATAATTGTCCCATCGTGAAATATTTAAAAATAAGCCCAATCTGAGGATCTGGTTGGCGAAAAAACTCTGTAAAAAACCTAATTATACCTAAAAGAAATAAAAAAAGACCAAATATCATACCTTTATGTATTTTTTTTCGATATATCAAATTTATAATTATAAAAATAAGTAATCCTTCCAAAACTGCTTCGTATAATTGTACAGGATGTCGTGGTATGAACCTCTCCCCTGATTTTGGAAAAATAACTCCCCAGGTTCCATTTGTTGGCCTGCCCCATAATTCTCCATTGATAAAATGGCCAAATTTTCCCAGAAAAACTGCTAATGGAACACTACAGCTTAAAATATCAGCAAATACCCAAAAGGATATTTTAAAAATTTTTGAATAAATTAAAAAGCTTAAAATAATACCTAAAAGTCCTCCATGAAAAGATAATCCTCCTTCCCACAAGGTAAATATTTTTTCCGGACGTACCAGATATTCCTTTCCCCAGTAAATAAATACATAGCCAAGCCGTGCTCCAATAATCATTCCGATAAACAAAATACCCAATAAGCCAATAATATCTCCTCCAGGAATTTTTAAATTATTTTGCTTTATCAGGCGAGATGTTAAAAAATATACTGTTAAAAAACCAAAAACAAACATTAATCCATAAAAATATATTTTAAATGGTCCAAACTGAATACTGGAATAAAAGGCTGGTTCTATTATCATTACTTATTTTACCTGAGAACATTTAATCTCAACTTTTTTCAAATTTCAAACTATTATGATATCTTCCTTTTGTTAATTCTGCTATATTTGGTGTAGTTAATATTATTTTTAAGTTCTTGCATTATAGATAAATTCAGAAAGAATAAATGAAATACAGGATACTTGGCAGAACTGGACTTAAAGTCTCAGAAACAGGTTTTGGAGCCTGGGCAATTGGTGGAAACAAATATGGGAACAGTTATGGGCCTACTGATGATCATGATTCACTTTTTGCCCTTAAAACAGCTTATGAATTAGGTTGTAATTTTATTGATACTGCTGATGTTTATGGATATGGTCATAGTGAAGATATTATTGGATTTTTTCTTTCACAAATCAGACGTGAGGAAATGATTGTTGCTACAAAAGTCGGTGGTGATTTTTATAGTGGCATAATCAAAAGAAACTATTCACCTGACTATATAAGGTTTGCAGCAGATAGAAGTTTGATGCGTCTTCGCACAGATTATATTGATCTTTACCAGTTGCATAACCCTCCTCTTGAGTTTATTAAAGACGGAGAAATTTTTGAGGTAATGCATGAACTTAAACAGCAAGGAAAAATAAGGTTTTTTGGTATTGCTATTGATGATTCTGTTGAAGGTATTGAGGCAATGAAATGGGAAGGTGTTGATACAATACAGGTTGTTTATAATCTATTTGATCCTGAGGCTGCCGATGAACTATTTCCCTATGCTGAAAGAGAAAATATTGGTATTATCGCTCGTGAACCTTTGGCAAATGGTCTTTTAACAGGAAAGTATAATGAAAATACTTATTTCCCGCCAGGAGATATACGCCATGCCTGGCCAGTAAGTTACATTGGCTATAGAACAAGAGCGACACAATCATTAACACCATTATTAAATGATGAAATTGATTCTTTCGCAAAACTTTCTTTAAAGTTTGTTTTGGCAAATGACTCTGTAGGTACAGTTATACCAGGCTGTAAAAATGCTTCTCAGGCGATGGAGGATATAGGGGTGAGTAACCTGCGAGACTTAACCCCATTAGAATTAGATTATCTTAATAAACTTTATCATAAAAGGTTTAATGTTTGATTACCAAAAAGTTAGTTAGGTACTGTTGCTCCAAAAGGACCTACCGGATTGCCATTTGCTGGAGTTACGACTGTATCAACATTTGCTCCCACAGCATCTTGTAAAAGGAGGTTTACTGACAATACTCCACCAGAAGGATTAAGACTTAGATCCGGGTTTACTGTTACTGAACCTGTGGATACTCCAAGCTTAATAATACCATCGCTACCATAACTCTGAGCTTTTGTAATATTATTGCCACCACCATCTGTAGCATCAAATGCTTCAACCCCTGCAAACCATGTCCCGACTGGTACATTATTAAAGATAACAGTATGTGTACCACTTGATAAACTGGAAGAATCCCTGTTTAGGAAAAAATACCCTCCGGAATTACCAGTCAAAGGAGTAGTATTACTTGAGGTGATAAATATTTTATAAGATTTTATATCATTTACTAAGCCTTGTTTTTGACCATCTGAAGAAGCTTTAGTATTAAATTTAACTTCGGGTAGTTTAATATTTACAGATAAATTTACGCCTGTAAGTTTATTGCTGCTTTGAATTTTGCCTTGCAAATCTGCAACAAATACTTTTGAAGAGGATAACTTATTTTTATTTAATGTTAGATACTCAATCTGACTATTAGGTGTATTGGAATTACAGGAAACAGAAAATGTAAATATTGCTGAAAGAAGTAATGAATAAAGGCTTATTGATATTTTCTTTTTTTGCATAATATCCTCAAACAAACATGAAAGATAATTATGATAATATTATCATAACAACCATAAATTTAATATAAACAAATTAACATTATGAACTTTAGAATAATCAGATATCGAAATTTGTATAAAAAAATCTGACTTCAAATTAATTAAAATTTTAACAAATTCATATTGTATAAAACCCTGCGTAGATTTGAACAACACACAATAATGTAATATAATGTGTTTCTGGCTCTAAGAGTAAAGATTTTTAATTCAAGCAGATAATTAATTTCTAATAGAGAGGGAATAAAATTTTATGGAAACAAAAAAAATTAGTTTAATGGCGTCACATGATTGGAGTATGAGGGTTGCATTCCGCTCTTTTCATGAATTTTTAGATCCAACAATTAAACACAATGGTAAAGAGTATAAGCTGGAACTTAACAGGATTATTGCTAAACCAATAGTTTGTGGCCAAAGTCTGAAGCCTGAATCTGATCTGGTTGTTGATAGATCAATTCACTGGAATGATTATTATAAATGCTGGGCTCAGCAGGCAATGAATTCTCAGATGAATCAGGTAAACAGTAGCCTTTCATTTGATAATCATGATAAACATAGTACTTATGATTTAATGGCAAGAGCAATTCACCCC
>CAYRDV010000179.1:0-11971 GCA_964422885.1 uncultured Candidatus Sericytochromatia bacterium | reverse complement strand
TATCCATAATAAAAAATCTAAGCCGCTGACACTTGGCATACTTATATCTGTCAGTATCAACAAGAAGTCTTCATTTTGTAATATTTTTGCTGCTTCTACAGCTGAGTCTGTTGTTTTTACTGAAAATCCCTGACCTGAAAGATACCGATCCATCATTCTAAGAATAACTTTTGAATCATCGACAACAAGTATTTTGTTATTTGAGTTAGGCATTGGTTATTTTTATAAAACTCCCAAAGTTATCTGGTTAATATTACCAGACTCATCTGAGAATATAGAGAGTTTTTCCCATACTGCAAAATTTTGCTCATAAAATCGAGGCTCCCCATATAAATTTAGTGCTTTTTCGATTTTATCACCCATTTTAAGTCCTTTGGAGGTACTACCTTTAAAAGTTGAATCAAAGGTAATTTCTTCAACAATATTATTTGAACCGATAGTTATTGTTATACCCATTTCCGCTAAATTTATATTGTTTTCCGGTGATAAATTTGAATGAAGTAAAGAAAATTTTTTTAAAACCTCTTCACAATTTGTTTTATTTATTTCAATACCCATAAAAGCACCCGCTTCATCTATTACTTCATTTTTTATTGAATTTTTAAGAAAAGCTGCTGAAATGGCATCAGGGTTTACTGCCATATTTAGAGTAATAACTTTACTCTCAAAAGATTTATTTTCTAATATTTTGAATGATTTAAGAATAAGTTTGCCTAAACTTTCATGGATACTTTTCTCTTTAGGTTCTTTCCATTCAGAATCATAAAATTTACCTGATTTTATTTTAATTATATTAAAAAAGGCTTTTTCTCCTTTTAAAGTACCATATTCCGTGTGTACAAGATCTCCGTTTTGCATGTATAGAACAGCAAGATCCCGGGTTACGGGTTCCTCTACATATATTACTTTACTGGTTTTAGACATTGAGAGTACCTGAAGCAAATCTAAAACTCCAACTCCCTTTATATTTGCCGAAAATTTATTCTCTGCCAGAAGAATATCTGTTTCAGTTTTAATTTGTTTGTAATTTAAAGGTAATTCAAAAAAACTTACATAAAGTTTTTCCTCAAGAATTATTTTATTAATTTGTTCAGAATTGGCATCAGGACCCATAAGTATTTTTAAATAAGGGGAATTTTTACTTACCCAGATTAAAAAATTAAGATAATTGGCTTCAGATGATTTTGAATCTAATATCAGGAAATCTATACTTCCTTTTTGGATTACAGATATACCATTAATTATACTATTTCCCGTATAAATATTAGTAAATTCATTTTTTAAATCTTCCATTACAGATTCAAATGATTCAGGGGTATTTGAAATAATAAGAAGGTTTTTTATTGTATTTTTTTCAGGGTTTTTATCAATATTTACTGTTTTTTCATCAATCATTTGAGCTGTATTTAGCATAAGCATTTCAAAAGGAACATGTATTGAATATTTATCAGGTATTTCATTCGATTCCTGAAAATCACCCTTTTCAAACTGCATGATTTCATAAAACGCTTCTGTTCCTTCATACTTATCAAAAACAGCATGTATTACATTTCCGTTTTCAAAAAAAAGAAGTCCCTTTTTGTTGCTTACATAATTATGAAGTAAGAGGCTTTTTTTAGTTTTTGATACTGAGATAAAATTCATAAAATCCAGAAGTTTTATATCTTTTATTTTCCCCCATAATCCCCCGGAAAGAGTCTGGACAACCATATCATAAAAGGCATTCCAATCATCACCTTTTTTAAAGAGATATAATCCCCCGTTTTGGGCTATAAATTGTTTAGTATTGTATGTTGTTGAGGCTGTAATAAAGACTACTTTCTGCTCAGGAAAATTATTCATGATCCATAATAAAAGTTCCAGACCGTTTATTTCAGGTAAATCAATATCAGAAATAACCAGTGAAAAGGATTGCTCTTTCAGCATCTCTGCTGCCTGTACAGCTGATAATGCTGTTTTAACGGTATAGTTTTCTTTTTCAAGAAATGTTTTAAAGACATTTATGATTATTGCCGAATCGTCAATTATGAGAATTTTTTCTGATTTAGTCATATTTAAAGGTTTTTAACAAGTGAAAAAACGTGATTGCCAATGTCATCGATATGAAGAACTTTTCTTACTACCTGCTTATCTATAGAAGCTTTGGGCATACCAAAAACAACACAGTCCTGTTTGTCCTGGACAATCGTATACCCGTTAGAAAGATAAATCTTTTCCATTCCTTCAGCCCCGTCTTTACCCATACCGGTAAGAATAATTCCTATTATGCCGGTTTTATAAATGTTTACCACACTTTCAAATGTTACATCAATTGAAGGGCAAATAAAAGGATGGAGCTTGCTTTTTGAATTAAGGAGTTTTTTGTCTCTGGTAACCAGAAGGTGGCTTCCGTTGTCAGGAAGATATATTACTCCATTTTTAATTTTCTCATAATTCTGGGGTACTTTAACTTCCATTTTTGTATATGGAGAAAGCCATTTTGCCAGGGCTCTGCCGTAGTCTTCAGTAATATGCTGAATTATTATGATTGGTATATTTACAGGTGTTGTCAGGCCTGATAGAAATTTGGCCAGGGCATTTGGCCCTCCGGTTGAGGCTCCGACACAGATAATTTCCGGAACAAATTTATCCATAAAAAAGTTGGAGTTATTGTTTATCATTTTAATATTTTGATTTTTTTTACCAAAAACCAAAATATCTTTAATAAGCCTTTCAATAATGTTTTTATAATCAAACCCTTTGGGCTTTTTTATAACGGAAACAGCTCCTGTTTTTATCGCCTTTTCGCTTATTTCCTGATCTTCTATTGAAGTTAGTACAATTACTGGCGTTGGGCAATTTGCCATGATCATTTTAATTGCTTCAATTCCATCCAGAACGGGCATGTTTAAATCCATTACAACAATGTCAGGCCTTGAAAATAAGGTTTTTTTATAAGCTTCAAGACCATCACAAGCAGTATCAATTACTTCACAGTCACTTGATTTTGAGATTTCCAGTAATATAAGTTTTTTAATTACATTTGAATCATCGGCAACCAGAATTCTCATAGTTTTTATTTTTCATAAATTAACAACTAAAAAAATATTTAACACATTGTCAATGATAACAAATTGTTTTATTAAAAAAGTTAACATAATTTATCTTGCCAAGCTATTTTGTAAAGCATAAAATTAGGAAAAATGAATGCGTCTATTTTTAAACCAAAGAAATTTACTTATGCTGAAATTTTTAAAATCTTTTTTTAATAAAGAAGAAATACACGAAATAAAGAACTTAAAAGAAGAATTAGAGATATATAAAAAAAAACAGGAAGATTTTAAGTCCTCTATCCATAATTTTGACCTAAGAGAAAAAGAGTTGACTATTAAATTAGAGTCACAGGAAAAACAAACTTTATCTCTTAGAGAGCAGCTAAAAAATTATCAAGAGGCTGATAACCATCTAAGTAAATCAGAGAATGAATTTAAAACAAATGAAGCTAAGTTGTTAGCATCAATAAAATCCCTCACAGAAGAACTAAATGATTTAAAAAATAAGCTTTCAGGATTTGATGCTCTGGTTTTACAAAATAAACATCTTGAAGAGCAAAATATTCAACTCAACTCAAAAATAGAGGCGAATGAAAACCAGATAAGCACTCTTAATAGCCAAAAAAGCAGCCTTCTTAAAGAAGTCTTGGATTTAAATCAAAGTTTAAAAGAAATAGCCCAGAAGAATGTAGATACTGAGCTTAAATTAAAAACAATTAAGAGTGAGTTTATTTCTTCAGACAAACCAGTTTATGAAGCACCTACTCATCATAAATTAATACCAATAAAAAAAATTCTGATTGTTGATGACTCAAATATTATCCTAATGCAATTAAAAAATTATTTTAAAAACAGTAGCTTTGAAGTACATACTGCAACTTCAGGCTCTAAAGCAATAGATAAATTAAGAGAGGAAGAATTTGAGTTAGTGATTACTGATGTAAATATGCCTGAAATGAATGGGATCGAGTTATCCTTTTATATTCGGGAATTTTATCCTCAACTAAGAGTGATAATCATGACCGCTTTTGAAAATGAAATAATAAAAGATAAAGCTGTTAAAAATGGCAAAATTTTATATACTGATAAGCCGTTACATTTTGATGACTTATTAAAATTAATAAATAATATGTCCGAAAAACCGATTGGTTTTCTTAGTAGTATTACTTTATTTGATTTCATTGTTATGCTTATCCTCTCTAAAAAAGAAGAGTGTTTAAAGATTGTTGACAAAATATCAGCTAAAGAAGGAAAGATTTTCTTTTCCTATGGTGAAATAACCCATGCAGAATTTAACAATTTAAGCGGTTTAGATGCTTTTAAGGAAATTGTTCAGGTTAATGCTGAAAAAATCGAAGTTCTTGAAGATAAATACACTAAAAAATCAATAAATTTAAAAACAGAAGAATCTCTTCAGCTTGCCGGAAAAAATTAAAAGGTGGTAAATAATGTTTATAGTTCTTTTTAAAGTAAAAAATATCAGTTTTGCTATTAAAGCTGAATTTATTCAGGAAATAACAAGAATGATCAAAATGGATTTTTTCCCGACAGAACAGGGAATAATTGATTCTGTGATTAATTACAGAGGAAACTCAATCCCTATTATGGATACTCTAAAATACCTAAAAAAACAAAGAAGTTCTTATGATAAAGAAAGTATTATTGTGATTATCAGTGCGAAAAATAATCTTGTTGGTCTATTGGCAGATGATGTGCTTCAAACAATGGAAATCGCTTCTTCAAATATCCAGGATTTCTCAACTATTGAATCGGAATATTTTAATACCTTTGTAAAAGTAAAAAATGAAATTTTGCCAATTCTTAATATAAACAGGTTAATAAAAGATATCAGTAAGGATACAAATAAGCTTAAAGCTGAAATAAAATGAAAAGTGTAATTGCTAAAGAGCTCGATTTATATATTCAAAACCGCTATGGTATAATGGTTGAATCTTTGTCTTTAAATATTTTGCAAGAATTTATCGAAAAAAATATAAAGATCTTTTCTTTTTCAAACTGGCAGGAAAAACTTGAGCAAACTGTACTTAATAATCTTATTAACAAAATTACCATTAGTGAAACATATTTTTTCAGAGATAAAAAACAGATAAATTTTATAAAAAATGATCTTTTCTATAAAATAAGAAACAACAAAAAAGAGATTCTTATCTGGAGTATGGGGGCATCAACCGGTGAGGAAGCATATACCTTAGCCATTATTATAAATGAATTAAATCTAAAAGATGATGTTAAAATAAAAATCCTGGGTTTTGATATTAACACTGAAAATATTCATAAAGCAAGAACTGGTATTTATTCTGACTGGTCTTTCAGGGGAGTCAATAATATTTACTTAAATAAATATTTTAAAAAAAATGGGCATAATAGTTTTGAGATTGATGAAAAAATAAAAAAAGTAGTGTCATTTGTCCACTTTAATATCGCAAAAGATCTGTTTGAACCAGGAATTAGCCTAAAATATGGGAAACCTGACTATATTTTATGCCGAAATACTTTAATGTATTTTAAAAGAAACCTGATTGCACCAATTATCGAAAGAATGTATGAGTTACTTAATTCTAATGGTGTTATAATACCCGGAATACAGGAAGTAAGACTTTTTAAGTCCAGTAAAACCAAATATGATTATGTAGATGGTACTTGTATCTTTTTAAAAAGAGAAACAGTCTCTTTAAATTCCAAAATAACCAAAGAAAAAAAACAGATTCCTGGTTCACGTTCAACAAGTGAGACCGAATTTATTAAAAAATATAATGATATGAAAAAAAAACTTGTCAATAATCAAAAAGAGCCTGTTTCAGTTGGAGTAGGTGAAACAAAAACAGTAGATATGAATAGCTATTTATCGATGCGAAAATCTCCAACAGTAATAATAGAAAAATATACTATAGAATCACTGCTCAAAAATTCATTGGAATTTTTTGAGCAGCAAAATTTTAAAATTGCCCTGGAATATTGTGATCAGGCTATTGACTTGGAAAAAAGTAACCATCTCCCTTTTTATATTAAAAGTATGATTTGTTTTGAAGCTGGTAATATTGAGCAATCTTTTGAAAATATTAAAAAAGCTGCTTTTTTAAACCCAGATTCATCTCTGGTTAATTATTATTACTCTAATGTAATGATAAAAATGGGTTATTATGATAAAGCGGTAATTTATCTTGAAAAGGCTAAAAATTTACTAAAAAATAGTTTATCGGAAGAATCATGGAAAATTCTGGATATTACGAAAAATGACTTAGATGAGTATATAAATATGGCCTTACAGGCTTTGGGGGATAAAAACAGGTGAAAAAAGTATATGATGAACTAATCCAAAGTGAAGAACTAATTCTTTTAAGAAGAGCAGAAGAACTTGCACAGGTTATTGATACCGACAAACACCAAAAAATAAAAGGCGATGAATATTTGATTTTTAATGTAAATGATATAAAATATGGTATACAGAAGAATTTTGTGCAGGAATTGCACTTAAATATTTCCCCAATTGCAGTTCCCTGCACTCCAAATTATATTAAAGGAATTGTTAATATAAGAGGTGAAATAGTTTCTGTTACTGATTTGGTGTCATTTTTTGGGATAAGTTCAATAAAAGAAAAAGCTTTTTATCAGGCTATAAGAGTTAAAGGTAATAATGAGCTTGAATTTAATATTATTGCTGATGAAATAGACACTATGGCTGAGTTTGAGAGTTCAGACATTAGTCCTTTTCCGGTTTCAACTGACTCAAGGCTTGAAAAATACTGTAAAGGGGTAACAAATGAGAGAATATATATTTTGGATCTGGAAAAGATTCTTTCTGATGAAAAAATAATTGTTGATGAAGGGTAAAAAATTTAAGTCTATTGTTATGTTAGGGATAAGGCAAAGCCTTACCTGTGTAATGAGAATTGTAATATTTAATAATTTTAGGTTATTTGGTTAGTTTCCCCGAGGAGGAAGATTTTTATGAAGGTAAGTATTCTAGCAAAACTTAGTGCTGTACTAGTAGCACTGTGTATCCCGATTGTGATACTCTTGGTTCTTTATGTACAGGAAACAAACGTTAATATCGATTTCGGGCAAAAAGAGGTATATGGAAATGAATACCTTAAACCATTATATAAGGGTTTGGACAGTCTGACCCAACATTCTCTGATTAGTACAAGAAGTAAAAAATATGGTATAAACTCAGGTTCTTTAGCTTCACTGGAAGAAAAAATGGAAAGTGCCATAAAAGAATATAATTCTGTAGATAAAAAATATGGCAAAATATTTTCCAGCACTGCTAAAAAGATGTCTGCTTTTGAAGACAAATGGAAATCACTTAAAGAGCAATCTGCAAAAATGGATGCTAAAAGTTCTCTGGAAGCTCATAATAGTCTGATTGTCCAATTAAGAGATTTAATAGTTTATATTGGTAATGACTCAAACCTGATCCTGGACCCGGATCTTGATACATATTATTTAATGGATGCAACTCTTCTAAAACACCCTTCAATTACAGATTATTTGTATCAATTGCAAATTTTGGCCGAAAGAATTGCCAATGCTCAGAAAATAACCAATGACGAAAGAACTGATGTAGTTGTACTTTCAGGTCTTATCGCTTCTGATATTGGAAATCTTAGAATTGACCATGATACTGCATATGAAAATACTAAAGATGCAAATTTAAAAGGTGCTGTTGACTCTAATGTTATTGTTCAGCAAAATGCTGTAAAAAATGTCATGAAATTTATAGATGCAAATTTTGTAAAAAGTGAAGGCATAAGTGTAAGTATTAATCAGGTTGCTTCTGCTATGACTCCGGCAATAAAAACAGGCTTTGAAATGATGGAAAAATCAATAGGTTATGAAACAAAGCTTATAAACGACCGTATCGGAAGATTTAATGCGACTAAAGAAAAAAGACTATTACTCTCTATCGTAGTTACGATAATAATATTGATTCTTGGTGCTTATCAGATTCTTTCAGTTGTAAGAGCAATCAGAAAGCTTGAAGATGGAGCAAAGAAAGTTTCGTCCGGTGAAATGGGTGTAAGTGTTGAACTTAATACCAAAGATGAACTTCAGAATCTTGCCGAATCATTTAATAAGATGGTTGGCAATATCAGTAAAGCTATCGGTACTATTGAGCAAAACAGTATGAACCTCGAAGCATTGGTAAAAGAGACAACCACTTCTGTTTCCCAGATTAAACAGACTTCTGACATAGTGTCTGATAATGCCCGTATTGTGGCAGATGCCGCATCTGTATCAGTAACTGTATCGGAAGATGGCCAAAAAGCTGTAACTGATTCAATTGAGGGTGTAAAAAGGATAAAAGAGCAGATTGAATCAATTGCTGAAAAAATCGTGGAACTTAATTCCAAAACCCAGGTTATTAATAAAATAATCTCTGCTGTTGATGATTTGACAAAACAGTCGAAGATACTTGCTTTTAATGCTTCTATCGAAGCTTCAAAAGCAGGCGAGGCCGGAAAAGGTTTTGCTGTAGTTGCCAATGAAATTAAAAACCTTTCAGAAGAATCAAGAGAATCTACAAGAAAAATCTCAGAAATCATTAATGAGATTCAGGAGCTTACAAATACTGTAGTTATGATGACTGAACAGGGAACCAAGCTTGCGGATCAGGGTTTTCAGCTTGCCAATTCAGCTGGTGAAACGATTGAGAAGTTAGCTTTTTCAATTCAGAACGCATCTGAAGCAGCCTTCCAGATATCCAGTTCGGCAATAGAACAGAAATCAGGGATGGATCAGCTTGAGGAAACAATGAGAAATGCCGTACTAGCTGGTGTTTAAATACACTTGCTGGGAATAACATTATTCCCAGCAAGTAATAATTAATATTTTAATTAGAGTTTTGGAATATGAATCAAGAGCAAGAAATATCAAAGGATACTGACATGGAAAGTATGGATGATGTAAAAAACCTGTACGCCAATGAGACCAGGCAAAACCTGAATAAGATATCAAATATGCTTGAATTGCTTAGTGATGATCAGGTATTACTTTCGGAGTCCCTCGTAGAAATCAACAGGATATCTCACTCTATCAGAGGTGATTCAAATGCTCTTGGTTTTTCTAAAATCGGTGATGAAGCCCATAAGTTTGAAGCATATGTTTTAAATTTTCAGAAACACCCTGATCTTTTTAAAGAAGAAAGTATTCAGGTGATGAATTCTTACGTAAATGATATTTTAAGACGCCTTCAGGAAGAAATAACATTACCTGAAAGTGAGGAAAACTACTCAAATACAAATGTGATGTTTAAAGCAACAGGGAATCTATTAAATAGTAGGTCAGATAAAATAGAATTTCATGATGGTTTTGCTTCAACACAAGATGATAATACTGATGAAATAAAAAAAATCTACTCAGTTGAAGCTTCAGAGCATATTGAAAATATCATTCGAAGATTAATTGAGCTTGAATCAGAAAGAATCCCCCTGCAAAATGCTTTGGCCGATATTTACAGGGAAGTACATTCCGTAAAAGGTGACTCAAATGCGCTTGGGTTTATTGATATTGGTGAAATAGCACATGACTTTGAGTCTCTGATCAGTCTTATCCAAAAGGATAACTCAAACTATGACAGTCAGGCTTTGGAAAAAATGTTTGATTATTCTGAAAATATAAAAACAAGACTTTCTTCTATTTTTTCCGGACAGGATAAAGTTTCTGAAAAAATCAGCTTTAAGGAAGAAACTTTTGAACTTAATGAAATAAATAGCCTTTATCTCACTGAAGTAAGAGAACATATTGAAAACATTTATAATAAATTAGCAGAAATTAAATCAGGTAGCGGAAATTTAGGCGAAATACTAAAAGAAATATATCGGGAAGTACATTCAGTAAAAGGTGATTCAAATGCACTGGGATTTGCTGATATTGGAGAAGAAGCACATAAATTTGAAACCTATGCTGTTTCAGCACAAAAAAATGTTGCTGCATTTGAACCCGAAATGATTGATGAAATGCTTGTATTCAATCAGAATTTGAATGATGTTCTGAATTCAATGTTTGGAAGTGCTGATGACCAATCAGCAGTTTCGCTTGAAGAACAGATTTCACAAGGATTTAAGGCAGAGTTAGAAGACATCAAAACTTTTTATTTTAGTGAAGCTTCAGATCATATCGAAAATATCCATAAAATGCTTCTAAAGGCTGAGTCAGGTCAAAGTAATATTAATAATATTATTCCTGAAATATTCAGACGGATTCATTCTCTAAAAGGTGATTCATATGCTTTAGGTTTTTCTGTGGTTGGAGATAAAGCTCATGAACTGGAAAATTTGATTAATATTTTCCAGGAAACACCGGAAGCAGATATTTCCACAATGATTGAAGATATTTTTAAAGCTTTGAACCAGATAAAAATACTTGTTGACAACCCGGATAAAATTAATTCCAATGAACCAATTGATACATCCAAAATCAAAATGGATGAAATAAAAACAATAACTTTACCAAAGTTTGATCAGAGTGAAACGATAAATAATAAGTTTAGCACTGAAAAAGATGTTGTACTTAAAACTTTAGATATTGAAATGCAAAAAAATAAAGAGCTTTCACTATCTCAAAAGGCAGATGAAGAAACAATTAGAGTCTCTCTCCAAAAGATTGATAAAATTGTAAATCTGTCTGGTGAATTACTCATAAGTAAAATCAGTCATGATCAGGCTTTTGTTGATATCAAAAAGTTTGAAGAATCAATGCAAAGTTATATAAGCTTAATAAGAAGGCAGATCAGTAGTACCATAAATCCTCTTGAGACTAAAATTCATAAAGAACATCTGGAAAAACTGGCAATATTTGATGAATCTATAGGCTATATAATCAGAACTTTCAAAAGGGAAAATGCCAGGTTTTCTTTTTTGGTAGATGAACTACAATATGATTCCAGAAACACCAGAATGTTACCTGCATCTGTTTTAACCGATCCACTAAGGATAATAGCCAGAAACACCAGTAAAAAACTTAATAAGAAAGTTAACTTTACTGTTATTGGGGAAAATATTGAAATTGATCGTTTCCTGATTGAAAAATTAAAAGACCCGCTCTCACATATTATCAGAAATGCAATAGATCATGGTGTTGAATCTCCTCTGGAAAGAAGGTCAAAAAATAAGCCAGATCAGGCAAATGTGATCATTAATATTTCTTTGTTTGGTAATAATGTAAATTTTGATATAACAGATGATGGGCATGGTATTGATTATTTACAAATAAAAAATAAAGCAATTAAGAGTGGCTTAATCTCAACAGAACAGGCGGATTTAATTTCGGATGAAGAAGTAAAGCAGTTAATCTTTTATCCAGGATTTTCTACAGCTGAAAAAATTACAGATATATCAGGGCGTGGTGTTGGACTTGATGTAGTAAAATCATCAATTGAAGGTCTTAGCGGAAAAATTTTCGTTGCTTCAGAATTAGGTAGAGGAACGATTTTTAAATTATCTTTACCTATTACCCTCACTACATTTGAAGGCTTCCTGATTAAATCTTCGTCTCAGATTTTTGCAGTTCCAAAATCATTTGTAATTAAAATAGTTGGCATAAAAACCAAAGATATTGTAAAAACAAATTCTGATTTATCAATACTTGTTGATGAAAAACCAGTTAAGGTAATTTATTTATCAGATGTTTTAAAATTACCAAGAAAACCGCTTAATGAGTGTATGGCTCTTATTCTGGAGGCTGGTTCTTATACTATGGCATTATTAGTTGATGAAATTCTGGAAGCTAAAAAGATGTTTATGAAAAATCTTGGCTCACAACTTAAGAGAGTTAAGAATTTTTCTGGAACAACTCTTCTTGGAACTGGTGAACCGGTTTTGATTATTAATGTTTCAGATATTACCGGTTCGGTCTTTAGCTCTGGGTCGTATCCTAAATTGGGAGCAAATGTATCATAGGATTTTTGAAACTCCCAA
>CAYRDV010000178.1:0-11997 GCA_964422885.1 uncultured Candidatus Sericytochromatia bacterium | reverse complement strand
TCCCCCCTTCCTTTTACCCTGGAAGCTGTTGATACCATTTGTCGTAATGTTGAATTAGTCCGTAAATATATAAATAAACCATTAATTTTGGAAAATATTACTTATATATTTCCTGTTCCTGGTAGTGAAATGGATGAAGCTGCCTTTATTTCTGAAGTTTTAAATAAAACCGGTTGTGGTATGCTACTTGATATTACTAATCTTTATACTAACTCTGTAAATCATGGTTATGAGCCTAAAAATTTTTTAAAACAAATACCTGCTGAAAAAATTGTTCAGCTTCATTTTGTAGGCGGTCACTGGTCAGGAGATTTATTAATAGACAGCCATTCTCATCCTACATTCCCTGAGATTTGGGAACTGATGAAAGAAGTTACAGGTATGACTAACATAAAAGGAATGATCCTGGAAAGAGATGATAATTTTCCTGTGTTTTCAGAATTACTGGATGAGCTGGAACAAGCAAAGAAGATAAAAACATTGTTTGAATCAGGATTTTCAGAATTCAAGAAATTAACAGGATGAAGATATGAGTTTAAAAGAAATACAAAATGTATTGGCTTTAATATATACAGATAAAGAATTCAGGAATACCTTTTTTAATGAGCCTGAAAATACAGGTGTTAGTAATGAACTGACTATTGCTGAAATAAACATATTAAAAGAATTACCTCAGGAACGGTTAAATTTTTTTGCAACTTCCTTACAAAGTAAAAGATTAAATCAGGTAATTAAGTTATTACCATTTACCCATAAATTTCTCGGGAAAAAATTTATCGATCTGTTCATCTCTTTTAGCAGCACTTATAACCCAACAGGAATAAAAAAACATCAGGATGATGCAATAAAATTTTCAGAATATTTACAAAGTGTATCTGAGTCACCTGTAATTGCTGAAATATCCAGGTATGAAGCAATATATTTAAAAGCCTGGCATTATCCCCAAAGAATTATTATTGGTCGTTTTTATTATCCTGTTGATCAGATTATCAAATATAACAATCTGGAACCGAAAAAACAAAAACTGACTATTATTTTTTGGTATCGATTTTTTAAACAGGATAAATTAAAAACTTTTAAATTGATTTAAAATTCTGTAATTTTGATAAAATACATTTTAGGAAGAAATAAGTTTTTAGGAAGGATTTAATTTGATCGATACACACAAGCCTGCGGAGAGAGCATTTCTTGTAGGAGTAAAATTACCCAAAAATACAGCTCTTGAAATTGAAGAATCACTTGAAGAGTTAGCTGCCCTTGTAGATACAGCAGGAGCAGAAGTAATAAATAAGTTTGTTCAGAATAGATCTCACCTTGATTCTGCTTTTTATATCGGTAAAGGTAAAGTTGATGAATTAAAGTCAGAAGCCGAAAGAGAAAATATTGATACACTGATTTTTGATGCTGAATTATCACCAGGGCAAATAAAAAACCTTGAAAGAGTTATTTGTAAAAAGATTTTGGATCGGAGCTGGGTTATTCTTGATATATTTGCCAACCGGGCAAAAACAAGAGAAGCAAAAACACAGGTAGAACTTGCACAACTAAAATATTTTCTACCAAGGCTGACCAGACAGTGGACACACTTATCCCGGCAGGTTGGTGGCGGTGTTGGAACAAAAGGACCAGGTGAAACACAGCTTGAAACGGATAAACGTCTGATTAAAGGACGTATTTCCCAGTTGGAAAAAGAACTGAAAGAAATATCAAAGCAGCGTGATATAAGAAGGCGTGGACGCAAAGATATATTTAAAGTCGTACTTGTTGGTTATACCAATGTTGGAAAATCCACTTTAATGAATAAACTTACTGATGCCGGTGTCTTAACAGAAAACAGACTTTTTGCTACCCTTGATTCAACGACCAGGACTATTGAATTAAGAGATAAGAAAAAATTCTTATTAAGTGATACTGTTGGTTTTATCAATAAACTGCCGCATAATCTGGTCGCGTCTTTCAGAAGTACCCTTGAGGAAGTAAATGAAGCCGATTTGCTGTTACATGTTATTGATATCAGTCATTCTAATTTTCAGGAACAAATAAAAACAGTGGAACAGGTACTTGAAGAACTTGGTGCTTTGAATAAAAATGTTTTACATGTATTTAATAAGGCTGATGAATTAAAAGATGGTGAGCTTGAATATCTAATCGATAATAAATACAGAAATAATAGTATTGTTATATCTGCATCTACAGGGTTAAATATTGAAAAGCTTAAAGATAAAATTGTTGAGCATATTGAAAATGATTATGTAAATAAAGAAATAACCTGCTCAGTACATGACGCAAAATTAATTTCTACTATTCGTCAATTAGCTGAGATAAAAGAAGAAACATATAATGATTTTAAAGTTACAATTAATTTTAAAACAAACCCGGAAAACGCAAAAGTGATCGAAAACCTTTTCTCATCTATTCTTCATTGATATATTTGTAGAAAGATTAATAATTTAACTATAAATTAACCTCTTAACCTTATTTACATAAATTTCTACAAAGGTTAAAATTTATTAAACGACTAATATGGACATGCTAAAAGTTTTTTACCTCTTTAGGTTAAGGTAAAGTTATGTAAAGTTATGGAAATCTTAAGCAAGTTTTATATTAATCTTAATATAACAGTAATACCTAATAATTAAAATGCGAGGTCATAGCAGGTGAAACTAAAGAAGTCCTTATTATTTTTATTCGCAAGTTTAATTTCAGTTACAGCATGTTCAAATAATCCATCAAATTTAACTGATTTACAAAGTTCAGATGAGCAGGTAAATCAGTCTGCTGCTGTTAATCCTAACAAAGCAGCCAGAGCCGTAGTAGAACTAAAAGTTAAAGACAGAAATGATCTTATTACACTTGGAACAAAAGGTTTTGATGTATTTGGTTATGATGTAAGAAAGAAAACAATCAGAGCAAGAGTAACCCCGGCAGAACAAAATCTTTTAAAAGAACAGAAATTTTCCCTTAAAGTAATACTTGAAAGTAATATGGATAAAGGTGGTTTAATGCCAGGTTATTTGACTTATGAACAGATGAAGGCAAAATTGCAGTCACTTGTAAAGTCTAATCCTGATATTGCACAATTGAGCGATATTGGTGATACCTGGGAAAAAACCCAGGGTAAATCTCCAAATAATGATATCTGGTCTATTAATATCACAAGTAAAAAGAATAGCGGCCCAAAACCGGCAAGTTTACTTATAGGCGGTATGCATTCCCGTGAGCTGGCTCCACCTGAAATTATGGTGAAACTTGCAGAAATTCTTATTACCCAATATGGTAAAGATTCTGCAATTACTGAGCTTGTTGATTCAAGAGACATCAATATTGTTCCAATGGTAAATGTTGATGGCAGAATTATGGTGGAAAAGGGAAATAACTGGCAACGTAAAAATACTCATGGGGCTGGTGTTGATTTAAACAGAAACTTTGACAGCCATTGGAATTATCAGGGCTTAAATGTCCCTTCCAGCTGGCATGGAAGTGATTCAAACCCAAACAGTGAAACATACAGTGGTACTGCTCCTGCATCTGAACCTGAAGTTCAGGCTATTCAAAACTTCTATAAAACTAAGAAGCTTAATATGGTACTTGATATGCATTCATATGGGGAAATGTTCTTCTGGCCTGTTGGTTATAGCGATAAAGACATTCCTGAAGTAAAAATTTTCAAAAACATCTATGATAACTCTTTCAAAAATATTGATTATCAGGGTGGAACAAGTATGTCCTTACTTTACCCCACAACTGGAACAACTGATGATTATGCTTATGTAAAGCATCACATAATGGGATTAGGTATGGAAATAGGCGAAAGCTTCAGACCATCTTATCCAGAAGTTGAAACCATGTGGAGTAAACTTAAACCGAACTTACTTTATTTAATTAGGGTAAGTAATACTGCGGTTACCAGCCGTAGGTAAAAAACGGTAGCAATGTCCTTAGCGTAAAAAAATAGAGAAGATAAAAAAATCCCCCCGGAAGGGGGGATTTTTTTATCTCTTATTATTATTTTCTTTTCTTAGGGCTGAAAGATCTGATTCTTCTGAGTTTTTGCTTTTTCTTATCAGGAGAATTATCAGCAGGTTTTGCTGCCACAATACTTTCAGTAGATTTCACTTGTACTATATTTTCAGGTACAGGATTATTGATTTCAACTGTAGGTATAGTTAACTGTATTCCGGCATCTTCTTTTATTTGTTCTGAAGAGTTGTTTGGAAGATCTTGCTGAGTAGCTTCTGCCTTCTTTACAGGCTTTCTTCCCCGTCCTGGTTTTTTCTTTAAATGTTCTTTTTTTCCTTTTTCTTGTTTTACAATTTCCTCTGGTTCAGCTTCCTGAATTTCATCAGGAATTTTATTATATTTATCAACAAGATATTCTGTCTCTTCAGAAACTTCTTGAGTTACAACAACTTCAGTATCAGCAACTTCCAGTGTTTCTTGAAATGAATTTTCCGGTGCACCGGAAAATTCATTTTCGGATACTTCATGTTTTTGATGGTGTTTATTTTGATGTTTATCATAATGTTTTTCATGGTGCCTATTTTGATGCTTATCATGATGTTTGCCATGAGGCCTGTTTGTTTTACTCCTGCTGGCTTCTACAAATTCATTATCACCGGAATCATCTATTGACTCAATAAGTTGTCTCTCTTCATCAGAAAAAGAAATGTTTTCGGATTCAACAAACTCTTCTTCATAATAATCATTACCTTTTTCATACTCATTAACTTTTTCCTGAGGTGATTCTTCAAAATCATTTTCATTTTCCTGGTCTTGATCCTGATCACGGAACTTATCATTATATGGTTTATCATGCCTGTCATATTTAGGGTACTCAATCTCATTTGACTGATTGTTTTGTCTGAATTTTGCCACTTCAGGAGGAATTCTGTCCATCTTGTTTTCAACATAATCAACATTTGTTTTAAGATCTTCAATTTTATTTCTAAATCCATCATCAGAGTCACGTTTCATACTTTCTGGTACAGGAATACGTTTTTTAATGCTTTCTGGAACAAGGACATCTGCACGGTAAACACTATTTCTGATTCTGCCAACTCCTTCACAATAAGGACATTTTGATGTCAGCATCTCAACGAGGCTTTTTCTCTGACGGTGGCGGGTCATTTCCAGAAGACTGAATTCGGAGAAATAACCGATTTGTGGTTGTGCTTTATCTGTTTTTACAGCATTTGCAAGTAGTTGCCAGACAATCTGCTGCTCCCTCTGTTCAATCATGTCTATAAAGTCAACAACAATTACCCCACCAATATCACGTAACCTGATCTGTCTTCCGATTTCCACTGCGGCTTCTTTATTGGTCTGCAAGATTGTTTCATTTAGACTTGTTGCCTTTGTACTTCCTGAGTTTACATCTATTACTGTTAAAGCTTCTGTCTGTTCAATAATCAGATAGCCTCCACTTGGCAATGGCGCTTTGGGTTGCAATGATTTCTCAAGCTCTGTGAAAAGGTTGAATTGTAAGGCAAGAGGAGCAGGATTACGATTAAGAGTAACAAACCTGAAGGCATTACTCGACCATGACTGTAATAATTCTATTGCTCTGGCTTTTGTTTCCTGGGTATCAACAATTATTTTTTCAACATCATTTGTGATGGCATCTCTTAGCACCCTGTAAAGAAGGTCCTGATCTCTGTATAATACTGTGGGCCCCTGGGCTGTTTCTGATAATTTAAGAATTTCATGCCATCTTTTCAAAAGATACTCAAGATCCTCTTTTAGCGCCTCTTCGGATTGTCCCATTGCTTCAGTACGAACAATAATTCCATATCCTGACTGGCAGATATTTTTGGAAATATATATTAGTCTGTCTCTTTCATGTGGGTCTGAAATTCTTTTGGAAATCCCTATTTTTCTTTCATAGGGAGTTAAAACCATATATTTACCGGGAACTGTAAGCATACCTGTTAACCTTGGGCCTTTAGAGCCTGTTGCTTCTTTTGCAATCTGAACAAGTAAATTTTGTTTTGGTCTAAGGTAATTTTTTATTCCGATTTTTCTTCTTGTATTTTTTAGTGAAAGATCTGTTACATGAATAAAACCATTCCGGTTTTTACCAATACTGACAAATGCGGCATCAATGGATGGCACTACTGACTCAACCTTGCCAAGAATAATATCTCCTACAAGTTGTTCTCCTTCATTCATGAAAAATTCGACAATTCTTCCATTCTCTAAAGTTGCAGCAATGTTTTCCCGCTCACTAATAATAATTTCTTTAGCCACGATTTTTGCTATAGCCCCTCATTTTTAAAATAATATATAAATGTATTTCAAGAGCTAATATTGAGAGTTGGGCAAGGGAATTTAATTGAATTTTTATTTAAATTTTTAATCATATAATTTAAAGGAATCAAAATTTAATGTAAAATTTACCCTGGGATTTTTTAAATTATCTGATCATGTAAACTTTCAAAAATTTTCTAATCTTTTGCCTGTCAAAAAAATTCAGCTCTCTACTTAAAATTTGTGAACTCTTTTCTGCTCTCCGAAAAGTTTTGGAAAATCAGGCTTTACCTTTATTTCCTGCTGGTTGTTCACGAACCTGCCAAAGACCAGATTTTTAACCTTCTGGTTTAAAACTTTAAAACATTCTTAGTTAAGAATGAAACTTTAATTACTTTCGCTTTTAATTATTATCTGAATAGCAATTAAATAATTTTACATTATACATTAAAACATTCGAATAGACAAATTTTGCAGTTTTTAAGTTTTTAATCAGCCTTTTTACCTATATCATAAACTTTAGCGTCTACGAAAAGTCTGAATAAAGGCTCATCCAGCTTTTTTGCTTTAACTTCAAAACCTAAAATGTCAATTGCTTTTTCTACCGGCAAAGCTTTTTTATAAGGTCTGTCACTGGCAGTTAACGCATCATAGATATCAGAAATAGCCATCATTTTGGAGGGAAAAGGAATATTTTCAGAATTTATCTTTCTTGGGTAACCTGTCCCATCCAGTTTTTCATGATGTGAGTAAGCAATATCAGGGACCTGTTTAAATTCATTAGTCCATGGTATTTTGCTCAAAAACTCGTAAGTATGGGTTACATGTGACTCTATTTCCAGTCTTTCACTTTCCCGTAAGCTTCCCCGTAGTATTGAAAGGCTTTCCAGTTCATAAGGTGTGAGATAGGTAATGGTCGTAGAATCCAAATCCTCAAAAAATAAAGTACTGAATATTTTTAATTTTTCAGACGCTTCCTGTGCAAGGATACTAGGCTCATTTGAATTAATGATAATATTTAAGGTGTTCTCCAACTCATATATTTTTTCATTGTAATGATTCTCTATTTCAGAGAAATATGAAAGAGCTGCTTCCTTGTTATGTTCAAGCAAATAGCTTAATTTTGCATTTGCAAGATTTAGCTCCATACATTTTTTTATGTATCTGAATCTGTATTTAATATGTTCAAGCTCATAAGGGTAAAGTTTTTTTGCTTTTACCAGAACATCTTCTCTTACCCCGATTTTTCCAAAATCATGTAGCAACGAGGCATATTTTATCTGTTGCAGATCACTACGGGAAAACTTAATGTCTCGGAAATCTCCTTCACTGAGCGAATCGACTTTTTCAGCAAGCCCAACAGTTAGCGAAGCGACTCTTTCAGAATGACCTGATGTGGTTGGATCCCTTGCTTCAATTGCAGTTACTGATGCTTTGATAAATCCTTCAAACAAATTTCTGATATTATAATAGAGTTTTGTATTATCAATGAGAATTGCTGCCTGACTTGCCAAAGAATAAACCAGCTCTTTGTCATTATCATCATATTCTATTACCTGGTCATCTACAATTTCATCAGAATCAAGTTTTATATCAGGATTTGCTTTTTTATTAATAAGTTGAATTACCCCGATTATTTCGTCTTTTTGATTTTTCATCGGAACTATCAACATCGAACTACATTTATATCCTACTGCTTCATCAAAAGACTTATTATGACTGTATTCAGCATCAGGAGGCAGATTGTATGCATCTTTGATTAAAAGCGGTTTACCTGTTAAGGCAACATATCCGGAAATACTTTTTTTATTTAAATCAAGAAGTCTTTCCTGAAAATTAACTGCGATTGTGTAATTTTGAGCGAGCTTAAAAAGTAGTTTTTTATTATTAAAATAGTTATTTGGATCCGCTGGAATAGTTTCGTCTTCTTCAACAATATATAAGCTTCCTGAATCTGATTCGGTAATTTCCCGACATTTAAACAGAATTGTTTCTAAAAGCTTATCCACATCTCTTTCTGTAGAAAGTGAAATCCCGATAGAATTAAGAGTATGCAATTCTTTTGTCTGCATTGCATATTTTTTTGCAAAATTATTTAGTTCAATAATATTTTTAAGGGTTGTATCCGCTTTATTTAAAGAAAAGGTTAGTTTTTTGCTGCTTATTGGTTCTGATAAAATATCATGTACATATTCAGGAAAATGATCATCCTGAAAGCTTGTTCCATCAGGATCATATAAAATTACCAGAAATTTGGAATTAAGATGATTATCCAAAACTTTTTTTATATCTTTTAGCTCATCTGGTGTAAGAAGTAATATTGAATGATTATTTGATATACAAGCGATAATTTCATTTAAATTATTAACAGGATGATTTTCAAACTCAAAAAATTGTTTTGTAAGCGCTGAAATATTTATTTTTTGCTCAATGCTTTTGTTATAAACTAATTTTCTTTTAGATTCACTTTTCATAAAATACCTAATAGATAACATCATTAAGAAGTTGACTAAAAACTTCTTACTTTAAAGTATTAATTATCATTATAAAACTATTTTCAGATAATTTTATAAAAGAGTTAAGTTGAATATCTGAATGTATTAAAAGTTAATGCTTGTTGCCAGTGTTTATTAATGCCTGCTGAATAGGCTGAGAGCATTTTATATAGGGTTAATAAGTATCAAAATCACAGTATTTTAATTACTCCTTTGAGCCACTTTAGAAAGTTATATTTAAAGAGTTTTTATTAAAGATAATTATTTAATTGTCAAATTTTATTAATACCATTATACTTGAACTAAATAAGAAAGAGAATTCATTGGAATTTAAGCATAAGTTTTTTACTGTTTATGACTTATGTAACATTTTTTACATATAAAGAGTATTAAAATTAAGTAAATAAAATAAGAGTGAATACCTGACAATAATTTGTGAGTGTTTATCCCAAAAGGAAAATTTTTTTCTGGTATAATCATAATTCACTTTAGTTAAGGACTTTATTGATTCGGAGTTCGGAATTATGTCTAGTAATTTTTATATGAAGGTATGGGGTGCAAGAGGGAGTATTCCAACTCCTGGGCCAGGTACTGTTAAGTACGGTGGTAATACTTCATGCCTTGAAGTAAGATGCGGGAATGAAATAATTATTTTTGATGCAGGTACTGGAATCAGAGAACTTGGGCGTGTACTGCTTGCCGAAATTCCCCTGAAAGCACATATTTTCTTCTCTCATCACCATTGGGATCATATCCAGGGTTTTCCTTTTTTCTCTCCTTTTTATGCTCCAAATAATCTTTTTCATCTTTATGCTGAAAGAAAAAGTGGAGGAACTCTTGAAGAGCTTTTATCGGCCCAGATGAAATATCCTTATTTTCCTGTTCCTATTCCCAAAAGTCCATCAACTTTATCATTTAGCGATATTAATGCCAATGATGAAATTGCTATTGGCGATGCCAAAATTACAGCTTTTAGAGCAAATCACCCTGATGGGTGTCTTACATATAGAATAGAATTTAATGGTAAAACAATAGTTTATGCTACAGATACCGAACATACTAATGAATTAGATAAAAATTTGTGTAAAGCTGCTGAAAGTGCCGATATATTTATCTATGACTGTAATTTTACTGAAGAAGAATACCAAAAAAGAAGAGGCTGGGGGCATTCAACCTGGGAGGAAGGGGTAAAAATTGCAAAAGAATCAGGCGTAAAAAAGTTAGTATTATGGCATCACGATCCTATGCATGATGATCAGTTTATTTCTAATCTTGAAAAGACCGTACAGGAAAGTTTTTCTGATTGCGAAGCCGCACATGAAAATTTAATAATACGTCTTTAGTTTTTTCTGAAGTATACTTTTTATAAACATTCCCGGATTTAAATTCCCTTATTTTAACTATTTGCTTTATTTGAATCAATTTGTTGTAAGCTTTTAAATAGTAGGTTATGTTTAGAATTAAAATTTAAAGGAGTTGTTGAATTAGGAATTGGGAGTATTATGAAAATTGAAAATGTTAATCTGTTGGTAGTTGATGACGATGAAATGAATTGCATAATGTTATCAAGAATATTAACCAAAAAAGATTATAATGTAACAACTACTGAAAGCGGAAAAAAAGCTCTTGACCTGATAGAAGAAAATAATTTTGATCTTATTCTTCTTGATATTGTCATGCCTGGGATTAATGGTATTGAGCTTTTGAAAATAATACGCCAGAAATATTCAATGATTAAACTTCCTATAATAATGGTTACTGCAAAGGATGAAGTTGACGATATTATAGAATGTCTTGAATTGGGCGCAAATGATTATATCGGTAAGCCTATAAATCTCGCTGTTGTTTCTGCCCGTGTGCAAACACAGGTTTTTCTTAAGAAAACGGAAGAAGAAAGAGAAAACCTGCTCAAGGATTTGCATCGGTTAAATTATGATAAGGATAAATTTTTCTCTATTATTTCGCATGATCTAAGAACACCTATAACTCCAATTATTGGTGCGGCTGAATGTATTCTTGATTTTGGCGAAACTCTTAGCAGAAATGAAATAAAATCTTATGCTGAGGCAATCACAAATTCTGCCGAAAATTTGTCTCACTTACTTGAAAGTATGCTTCAATGGTCTGGTATTCAAATAGGCCGTATTGAATATAAGCCTGGTGATGTTTTTTTGTTTGAACTGGTAAATGAAAATATTGATTTGCTAAGACCAAATGCTGCCAAAAAAGATATCAGCCTCATAAATGGTATTGGAGAAAAATATAAAGTATATGCTGATAAAAATATGATTACCACAGTTATCAGAAACCTTATTTCCAATGCTCTAAAATTTACTGAATCAGGAGGTAATATTACTGTTAATGCTATAAAAACGGAACCTGATTGTATAGAAGTTTCAGTTACAGATACAGGGATAGGAATGTCTCAGGAAGATATTAGCAAATTGTTTCGTCTGGATATTTTACATACAACAAGAGGAACCCAAAAAGAAAAAGGCTCAGGCCTGGGTTTGCTTTTATGTAAAGAATTTATTGAAAAAAATAACGGAAAAATCTGGGTTGAAAGTGAATTAGGAAAATGGACTTCTTTTAAATTTACCTTACCGGAAAGTGGAAAATAATATAAGTCTGTTAAAAATGATTTAGGCTTTGGGGATATTGCTTACTTCTTTGGTATCTAATGTTTTATTCATTATTTTAAACTTATCTGAAAAGATTACCAAAACTGAAAATAAAATAATTGCCATAAAAATACCCAGGATACCTCCAATCGGGTATAGGCCTCCGGTTAACAGATTATAGTTTTTATCAGAAATAAGAATGTTTGCCTGTGTTGTATAGGAAATAAGAGTTACCCAACCCATATGAAGACCTATTGAAAGCCAAAGATCAAATTTATGGAAACTGTAAGCCAGAAGCATTCCAATAAAAAATAAACCAAGCAAAGGGAAAATGATTTCCTGGATTTTCAGATCAAATTTTAGGAAATGTAATTGGGCATAAATATAACCTGAAGTTATTAGGGCCATTTTTACAGAATATTCAGAGCAAAGCTTTCTGAAAATTAAATTTCTGAACAATAATTCTTCTACTATGGCTACAAATAAGCCTAATATAAGGCATTTAAAAAATAATAAGGAATCAATATAAAGGGTTTTAATACTTATCAGTTTACAGGCGATTTCAATACTATAAAGTATAATGAGTGAGGATAAAGAAATAAATAGACCACAACAAAAATAAATTGTTTTTATCC
>CAYRDV010000177.1:0-12098 GCA_964422885.1 uncultured Candidatus Sericytochromatia bacterium | reverse complement strand
TCGCCCTAACAGATATTGTTTTGTGATAAGTTATTTTTTAGAAATTACTAAATTATTATCTGTGTTAATACATTTCTTTATCTGTTCCATCTGTGGTAAATAAGAACCTTAGTAAAGAATCTATGCTCGTTACTAGATCACTTAAATTTTAAACATTTCCTGTTTTAATAGTATAAATTTCGTGAAACAGCGATTTTATATATTTAAAAAGGAAATCATGACAGGAAGTTTTGAATTACTAAATCCTAAAGTTCAAAAATTTATCATCAATGAATTAAAATGGAATAAACTGACTGAAGTTCAGGAAGTCACAATACCCCACGTTTTGGCAGGAAAAAATATTATTGCCCTTGCTCCCACTGCCGGAGGTAAAACCGAATCTGTTTTTTTTCCGATTTTGAGTTCTATTGATAATGAAAAACTGGAGGGTATTTCTACTCTCTATATTTCACCAATCAAAGCATTACTAAACAACCAGGAAATAAGGCTGAAAAAATTATCCAAATCAATTTACCGTGATGCTTTCAAATGGCATGGAGATGTTACAAAAAGCCAGAAAACAAAATTTTATAATCAGCCGTGTTCCATTTTGATGATTACACCTGAATCACTGGAGGTAATGCTTTTAAGTAAAACGTTGGATAAAGATCATCTCTTTTCACAGTTACGATTTGTGGTGGTTGATGAAATCCATTCATTTGCAGCAGGAGATCGTGGTTCTCATTTGATTTCAGTTTTGGAAAGACTTCAAACCTATTCAAAATATGATATACAAAGGCTTGGTTTATCTGCTACAGTAGGAAACCCAAATATGATTGGGACCTGGCTAAAAGGCAGCAGCAAAAGAAAAGGAGTTGTAATAGATCCTGATATCAAAAAATCAAAGAAAAAACTGAATATCTTTTTTTATAAAAGAGAAGATGAATTTACTACGGATATTTACCGGAACTTTGCTGATAAAAAGACTTTATTTTTTGTAAATGGGCGTAGGGATGCCGAAAAAATTCATGCTCAGTTAAAGGAAAAGATGCCAGATGTTTTTATTCATCATTCATCAATGGATAAAAGGTTTAGAGATTTAGCAGAAGAGGCATTCAGGTTAAAATCAGAGCCTTCATGTATTATTTGTACCAGTACTATGGAGCTGGGAATTGATATTGGAGATCTTGACAGTGTTTTGCAGTTGGAATCACCTTCAAGTGTTTCCTCATTTTTGCAGAGAATTGGCCGTAGTGGCAGGAGGCCGGGAACAGTACCGGAAATGACTTTTTATGTTTCAGAACGTGAAAAACTACTGATGACCCTTGCTGTAAGAGAATTATCACAAAAACATTGGGTTGAATCAATTGAAGTATCTAAAAAAGCGTATCATATATACTTTCACCAAATATTAGCAATCCTTATTCAGGATTTTGGAAAATATAAAGATGATTTATATGAGCTATTAAGTAGTATCTATTGTTTTAAAGATATTAGCAGGGAAAAGTATTATAAATTAATTTATTATCTTGTTGATTTAAAAATTATTGAAATTAATAGTCGGGAAAAAATTACATTGGGTATAGAAGGCGAAAAAAAGTTTGAGTACCGTAATTTTAAAAATATGTATTCTGTATTTGAATCTTCTGATGAGTACACCATAAAATATAATAACAGGGAAATAGGTACTCTTCAGTCATGGTTTGTTTTAAGTATGGGAAGTAACCTAAAGTTTTATCTTTCAGGTCAAAGCTGGGAGGTGTTAGATATTGATGAAGAACATAAGATAATTTATGTCTGCGAAACTGCCAATGCCAGTTTACCTAAATGGTCAAGCCAGTCAGTTTTTTTAACTTATGAACTTTGCCAGGAATATCTGAAAATTATTTCCGGGGAAATTGAAATTAATGATCTGGCTAGTACTGAAATGAAAATTTTAAGACAAATACAAGCCGAAAATGAGCTAAAGCAATTTTCAAAATCTCTTTTAGTTGAGAAAACTACAAAACATATTAATATTTATACTTTTGCCGGAAATAAGGTAAATTATACTTTGGCATTAATGCTAAAAAATTTATTAGGATTTGAGACCTTTGAAATTACAGGTTTTCAAATTATTTTACCAGTCCATCTGGAGATTGATAAAATCCTCAAATATCTGGAAAAATTTAGAGCCAATAATAATTATTTCTTTTCCCAGGCTTTTATAAATAAGTATGCAAAAGTCTTTCCAAAAATAAATTTTTCAAAGTTCCAGAAATACCTTCCTCAGGAGCTTGTAAGTGAATATTTAGCTGATTTGCTGCTGGACACAGAAAAAACCAAATTTGTTTGTAATAACTTTAAAATAATTGTTAAAGAACCATCTGAAAATATTTTGGCTTTAGAGTTGATTGGGGTAAAAGACTTCTGAAGATAAACAAATTAATAAATAAATTATTAAAAAAAACAGAAAGACTTATTCATCCTAAAATTCAGGAATTTATTGCAAAATCATTAGTCTATTTTTTTACCATAAAAGAAGCAAGATACTTTAGTAAAGAAAAATATCGAAATTTTGAGCATATTTTAGATAAAGAAGAAAATATTTTTAATATTGCTCATAGAGGTTTTTCTGGTAAATATCCTGAGAACACTTTATTGGCTTTCAAAAAAGCAATTGAAGAAAAAGTTAAAGTGATTGAATTGGATATCACTCTGAGCAAAGATGGTGAGATTGTTGTTTTTCATGATGTGACTATGTTAAGAGTTTCTGGCTTAAATAAACATATAATAGATTTATCATTTCCTGAAATAAATAATTTTGAAGTTGGTTCCTGGTTTAATTCAGAGTATTTCGGTTTAAAAATACCAAAATTAACAGATGTATTTGAAATAATTGATGACTCTACGTTGCTAAATATAGAGATAAAACATGAAGCAACAAGTTTTATTAATAGGAATTTAGAGAAAAAGTTATTAGAGCTAATAAAAAAATATAATATGGAATATAGAGTTATTTTATCCTGTTTTAATCCAATGGTTGTTAATAGAATAAGGAAGCTTGAACCCCAAATTTCTACAGTCTATTTAATCACTCAAAATATAAATTCATTCTTAATTTACTTACTTGGCAAAATCAATGCTAAGTTTATTAATATTGATTTTAATTATCTTAATCAAAAAAATATAAAAAAGCTAAAAGTCTCTGGCTTAAAAGTAATGACATATACTTTAAATTCTTCTGACAAATATGAAAAAGCATTAAAATTAGGGGTTAACGGAATTGTTACGGACTATCCTGATAAATTAAATAAATTCTTAGCAGATGCTAAATAATAATTCTATATTATAGTATTAAATGATTCCCAGAGGGAGCCCTGGAGAAAAATAGTTTCACAACAAGGGGCTTAAGTCCCTTGTTCAGGCAAAGCCTGATTGTGAAACTATTTTCTATTTAACTATAGCTTTTTGAAATTGAAAAACTTAGATATTTAAATTATTTTGAAAATCGGTTATAATATACTATTCAAGGAACTTTGAATATTTTAGTAATCCTATTTTTCATAAATGATAGATGAATCTAATTTAGTTAGATATGAGCAAATAAGTAAAGCTTTTGATGAGATAAAAGCTCGTTATCGTTCCAGATTAGGCCAGAAAGATATAGATTATATCAAAGGGATACGCTACAAAAGCCGTATTTTTGAGTTTATTGGCCGAAGCCTTATTTGGTTTGGTTTTGACCCATTTTCCTTTATCTTTGGTACTATATTTCTCTTTTTACATCGTAATTTAGAATCTATCGAGCTTGGTCATAATATACTTCATGGACAATATGACTATTTCCCGGAAATACCTGAATTCCATTCAAGAAACTTTAAATGGAAATCTCCGATTGATGAAGAAGGCTGGCGAAGAGAGCATAATGATATGCATCATGTCCATACAAATGTTTATGCTAAAGATCCTGATCTTACACACGGAATTTTGAGAACAAATGAACGTTTACCCTGGAATAAATTTCACCTTATTCAATTTCCCGTATATCTTTTTTATTTCTATCCTTTTATGACATATAAGTTTAATGCTCAGAATCTAGGTTTTAATAAAGCATTTATCAAAAAAAATTTCGCTTCAAGTGAGGGATATGCTGAATTAAATTACAAAATTGATAACGGTGATTATAAGGCACTAAGAAAAAGAGATTTCAGAGCCAAATTCAGAATAATATTTAAAGAGTATTATGTTTTCCCTTTACTGGCATTAATAACTGGTTTTTCAATGGTCAGAGTCTTTTTTGCAAATCTGATTGCTGATATTATTAACAGCCTGTGGATGACCTTTACTTTACAAAGCACACATTTTACTGAGCCACTCCAACCGGAAGACTGCTTGGATAATAAGGGAAAATGGTATGAGTCTCAGATTAACTCAACTATTAACTTTAAAGGAAGATTTAAGTTTTTATCAATCATGTGGGGACACATAAATTATCAGATTGAGCATCATCTTTTTCCTGATATACCTTCTCATCATTATCCTGATATAGCAATAGAAGTACAGGAAGTTTGTAAAAAGTTCGATATTGAATATAAATGTAACCCTAATATTTTTGTTGCTATTTATAAGTATTTAAGATTGTTTTTTATCTATTCTTTTAAGCCAAAAGAACCGAATAACTCACTCCAAAGTAAAGATACTTTTGTTAATAATAAAGTTGAAATATCTACCTGATATGAACAACATACTTAACAAGTTAATTATCAATAATATCGGCAGGGATTTAACCGAGTATATTTCCAGCAATACTATGAATTTGGTAATGAAAAAAGTTAATCCTTTTATCTGGACTTATGATTTAAAAGCTTTGGTTTTAAATATATATTCAAAAAACAGTGAAGTAATTACTGTAAGCTTGTTACCGAATCAGCATTGGCGAGATGCAAAACCAGGGCAATACATTGAGTTAAAACTTTTGATTGAGGGAAAAGAATTTCGACCAGAATACTCTATCTCTTCGATAAAAGATAATCTTATTATGATTACAATTAAAAAGGCCAGTGATGAGGTGGTTTATAACTGGATTTACCAGCATTTAAAAGTTGGTATGGCTTTTGATATTTCTGGCCCATTTGATGAATCCAAGACAGTTTCAAAAATATTTCCAAGGGTATATTTTAAACATTATAATAAGCAAATCCAGCTAACCGAAGATGATCAGGGAAAATCTCTTCTGCAATTAGGTATAGAAAATGGCCTAAACCTTGAAAGAGGATGTAAGAGAGGAATATGTGGAACCTGTAAATTGATTTTATATGAAGGTATTGTTGAAGGAAATAAATTGGGAAATGCAGTTAATATCTGCACAGCTTTTCCTGCCTCAGAACTGGTGGTATTAGGAACATGAATGTGATAATTATTGGGGTTTTTTTATGAGTATATTTGAGCAAATATTAACAGGTTTGGTAGTTGGATACATTGTCCTATCTATAAGTGAATCAGCTTGTCATAACTTTCTATTACATGGAAATAAAAAACTGCTGAACTTTTGGTCAAAAGTTGGAAAGTTTGGTTGGTATATGTTAAATTCATGGTACTCACATCATGTTGTTCATCACTATCGTACTTATAAAAAGGATTTTATAACCCAATTTACTTCAGAAGAAGAAGAAACAAAATTAAGAGAAGATTTGACAGCGATGGGTAAAAAACAAATTGCCCTCAATAGCTATGGTTTAAGAGTTGGAAGCCCTAAAGAGTGGATTAAGTATTCATTTCCACATTTACCTCATTATCTTACAATGTGTTTTATCGGAGGAGGCTGGTTCACTGTCGGAGCTATTTTCCCATTGTTTTTTTATGAGTGGCTGGCTCATTTTATTCATCCATACATGCATATGCCTTATGAGCAAGCTTTAAAAACAGCTTCACCATTAATGAGATTGTTTTTACTTACCCCTTACTTTAAATTTTTAGCTCAGCATCATTATTTGCATCACCGTTATGTAGATTGTAATTTTAATTTATTATTAGGTGGTGATATTATCTGGCAACACCAGCGTTTTGCAAATGAAGAAGATATTTTGGAATTAAAAAAACTTGGTTTATTTGTTAATTCAACTCCAAATAGGTTTATATTTAAACGTGTAAAAACTGACTAAAAAGAGCTATTGTTTAAACTTTAAAGGAAAAGAAGGAACCCGAAAAAAGTAAACCGCTAGAACATCAATAGCTTATAATATTGAAAAAATTAACTATATAGTATCGGATTTTATTCATGTATAATCATACTTATGGTATTTAATAAATCTCTAAAATAATGGTTTATGTCCAATCTTGATAAAATAATTGAGACCGATAGACCCGATCTTTTATTACTTCATATGCCTTTTGGTATAAATTTTGTGCCATCATTAGCTTTGAGCTTACTAAACGAATCAGTAAAAAGAAAAGGGTTTTCTTCAATAGTTAAATATTACAGTTTAAGATTTACAAAATTAATCGGAGAAACAAAGTATTTACAAATATCAACAGGAAGACCTATGTATCACTATTTGTTTGGTGAATGGCTTTTTTCCAAAACATTGTTTGAAAATCTTCCCCCTGATTGGAAATACATAAAAGAAGTCCTTAATAGCGACTTTTCACGCAATTTAAAGCATAATCCTGGAATGGAAAAATATACTCAGGAAATTGTTGCTTGGATACCGGAAATAAAATACAAAGCAGAGATATTTATAAATACGTGTCTTCAGGATGTCTTATCTATAAATCCTAAAATTGTAGGCTTCTCAAGCAGTTTCCAGCAAAATGTAGCGTCTTTATCTTTAGCAAAAAGAATTAAAGAAAATATGCCGGAAACAGTTATTGTTTTTGGTGGAGCAAATTGTGAAGGTGAAATGGGCGTTGAAATAATCAAGCAGTTCCCGTTTGTAGATATAGTTGTTTCAGGTGAGGCTGACGAAACACTCCCCGAATTGGTTTCAAAAATTCTTAAAAAAGAAAATTATACAGAAATAAATGGCGTGGTTTGTAAAGATAACTTGCATTTATATGATACTGGCATGGTTGCTCCATCAATGATTACCAATATGGATGAATTACCAATTCCTAATTTTGACGAATATTTTGAAGAATTAAAAAATAATAATTTGACCAAAATTAATGTTTTCAGAGTATTACGTGGCTCTGAATTTAAAGATTATACTCCGGTAGTCTTGTTTGAATCTTCCAGAGGGTGTTGGTGGGGAGAAAAAAGTCATTGTACTTTTTGTGGGTTAAACGGTAACAGTATGCTTCACAGAAGCAAATCAGCTTTAAGAGCTCTTGATGAAATAAAGTTTTTAAAGAAAAAATATCAAATCAATGGCTTATTCGTTACAGATAATATTTTGGATATGTCATATTTTAAAGATTTTGTACCGGCTCTTGCAGAGAGTAATCTTGACTTAAGGCTGTTTTACGAAATAAAATCCAACCTTAACAAACAACAATTAACACTTTTAAAAGAAGCAAATATTGTCGATCTTCAACCTGGTATAGAAAGCTTAAACACACATGTTTTAGATTTAATGAAAAAGGGCGTAAAATCAATTCAAAATGTTCAGCTTTTGAAATGGTGTAAAGAATTCGGAATTAAACCGATTTGGAATTTGATCTGGGGATTTCCTGGAGAAACTAATGAAGACTACGATAAAACAACCGAATTAGTTGCCAAAATAAGTCATTTAGCTCCACCAAATTCTATTTCAAAACTAAGACTTGATAGATTCAGCCCTAATTTTAATTTTCCTGAAAAATTTGGTCTTAAAAAGATCTATCCTTATCATTCTTATAATTATATCTATCCTTTTGAAGAAAAAATCTTATTTAACCTATGCTATTTTTTTGATTATCATTATGATGTCGCTGAAAATTTTGAAATAACTTTGGATGAAACAAGAAACAAGATATATAAATGGATAAACAATTTTGCAAAAGTCGATTTATTTTTTATTGATAAAAATGATGCTTTGGTAATTTATGATCTTAGAGGTCTAAAAAAAGAATTCTTTTTTATTTTACAAAATAAAGAAAGGTTTTTATATCTTTTTTGCGATAAAATACAGCCATTGTCAAAAATAAAAAAAGAATATGCAATTCATTTTAATCAAGAAGAGAATGAAAATGAAGTAATTGAATATCTTGACTCTTTTATTGATAAAAATTTGATGATTCGAGAAAATAACAGTTATCTTAGTTTAGCAATTCCTGTTGGAAATTATTCACCTAATAAGGAAGTTATTAATACAGTCGCAAAGTTATTAAAAGCAAGCTCATAAAATGAAAACAGTGAGTTTTCAGCTAGTCAAAGACATAGAGTACTTTATAAAGTTGATAATGATAAAATAATTGTTTTTGTTGTTGCTTTAGGTATTCATAAAGATGGTGATAAAAAAGATATCTATTTATTGGCAAATAAACTGATCAAACAAGGTTTAATTTAGGTATTTTTATAAATAAATTTCCTTAAACAGATAATTTTCTAACTTTCCAATCTTTAATATTCCTTTTGCTGATAGAAAAGGTAACTCCAACAAGAAAAATTTCTTTCTTTCTTGCTAAATAACTTTCATAGTAAAACTTTTCCTGTATTTGTTCTATTGCTTTTTTTGGACTTCTTCCAATTTTAAACTCAAAAATATATATGTTTTCATCCGTTTCTACCACTGCATCTATTCGGCCTTTGCTGACAGAAATTTCTGATTGAATATTAATTCCGATAAGCTTAAATATTAAGTAAAAGATTGTATGATAATATGATTCTTTATCAGATAATTTGTTTTTATCTTTTGGAAATATTTCATAAGGAATACTACCAAATAAACTTGTTAAAATCGTAAAAAATTCTTTGAGATCTTTTTTTTGTAAGGATTTTATCATCCTTCTTATGGAAATATTATCGTTAACATTTTTACCAACAAAATCATCTAAAATATATTTTAATAATGAGTCTCTTACTTCCATATTAGGATAACTTAAGACATATTCCCTTTCTGAAATACTATATTCTATTATTTCTTTTATAGTTAAATAACCTGTTTGAAATAGTAAAGCTTCTACATTCATATTATCCACTTCATAAGATGAAAATGCTTCAATAGTTAATTCAAGCCTTTCAAGTTTTTTTATATCCATTGAATATTCTTTTATTAGTTTAATTAAAAAAGTTGGGGTACCGGATTGAAACCAGTAGTTTTCTATCTTTTTTGCTGTAAAAGCATAAAGAATGGAGAAGGGATTATAAACAAAATTTTTACCATCCCAGGAATAACCGTTATAGAATCTTTTTAATTCATCTTTTAATACTTTTTCCGTAACATTTAGTTTTTTTGCCAGTTCTACTATATATTCATCAAAATAACTAAGCAATTCTTCTTCTGTATATCCTGCTATAGTTGAAAATCTTTCATCTAAGGTTATATCCTGTATATTATTTAATCCTGAAAAAACAGATACTTTTGAAAATTTTGATACTCCTGTCAAAAAAGCAAATCTTATATACTCATCACAAGCTTTTATAGTTTCATAGAAATTTTTTAATATTTCTCTATTTTTTTTTGCTATTTCTAAATCATCAACAAAATTAGTTATAGGTTTATCATATTCATCTATTAAAAGCACTACTTTATCTTCTCCAGGGCTCCCTTTGGGAATCATTTTTGATAATTTAAATAATAATTCTTTAAAAGCATCCTTATAATTTTTTTCTATAAGTTCTATTTTATAATCTTCTGCTAAACTTCTTATAGTACTAAAAAAAGATTCTTCAAAACCTTGAGACCCATGAGTATAAAGCATATTAGAAAAATCTATTCTAATAATTGGATATTCCTTCCATTCGATTTTGTCATAAATCCATAAGCCCTTAAATAGCTCTTGATTACCTGAAAATATCTCTTTTAAGGTTGATATTAGTAATGATTTACCAAACCTTCTTGGACGTGATAGAAAAAAATATTTACCTTGATTTACTAAAAGTTCATAAATATCTTTTGTCTTATCTATATAGAGTTTATTGCCATCTATTATATCTTTAAATGTTTGTAT
The DNA here is from genome assembly GCA_964422885.1 of uncultured Candidatus Sericytochromatia bacterium. GTDB lineage: Bacteria > Cyanobacteriota > Sericytochromatia > UBA7694 > JACMQJ01 > CAYRDV01. The sequence goes on along the minus strand of CAYRDV010000177.1, from coordinate 2,048 downwards.
CCCTAATGGTAAATTTTTCATAGTATTATTTTATCACAAAAGGCCCTTAGTAAAACAAGCTAAGCTTCTTAAGGTAGTTTTTGTAAAATATGACTTTCCAGAATTTTATCAATTATTTGCAATGCTCTAGCTTTTAATTTTGACCAGTGTAAAGTAGGTTTTCAAATTTGGCATTTTAACTGAACAAGCAATATTGCTTTTTTTGGACTTCTTCCAATTTTAAACTCAAAAATATATAAGGTTTCATCAGTTTCTACCACTGCATCTATTCTGCTTTTACTAACAGAAATTTTTGATTGAAAATTTACTCAGAAAAGTTTAAATAAATAAATTTTTTGTGAAATTCTTTTTTTTTCTTTTTTTTTTGTTATAATGCTTTTAATTATTTATTGAATTAGGAGTATTTGATAATATAAAAATACTTCTGCTTTTTTATTACTCCCAACCTCAACTATATTAAAATATTTTTTTTATTCTTACTAGGAAATATCAGTTATATGAAAAAAACAGTAAAAACAACTTTAAATGCTTATTCAATATTAGCATTAGCCTTAATTACTGGTTGTTCCGGTAATATACCTGTTAATCCGGTTTTATATAATAACACCCTAAATTCAAGCATAAAAAGTAAATATGTTGTTACCGGTAAAGTTGAATTTCCAGGTTTAACTCACCCTTCTGAACCAGGATTCACCGGATTAAAGGATGCTCAGGATTTAAAATATGTTAGTCGCAAAGAGGGACTTAAAGAAACATCTTCCCTCTCACGTCTCACTTCTCCCGTCACCCGTCACTCGTCACCCTTCACTCTCCAGGCGACCCTTGCCGAAGTTGGAGAAAGGGCTACAGTTGCTTTGATTTATCCCCACAGTGATGTTACTAACCCTAATGTCACAATTGCAACAGGTTTAACCGATGCCAGTGGTGTATTTACAATAAATCCGTCATTTTCACCCAATGCTGGTGATATCTTTATTCTGGAAGCCAGGAAGAGAATAGGTACAGCCGGAGATTCTATCATGACAGTTAGGACATATATTCAAAGGAATGGAGCTAATAATGGCTGGGATAGTATTACCCAGTCATCAATTAAAATTAATGCAAAAACAACAGCAATAACAATAATAGACAAATTTGATAACTCCTTTGCAGCCACTGATACAATTGGTAAGATAGACAGTGGTGGTACAGTATCTGGCATTGGTACTGCTACTTCTGCTACGATTCTTGAAGTTGCTGATTATTTAACCAGTTTATTGGGACAAAATATAGATCCAACAAGACATATAGATTATAAAAACGGGAAGTATTATATTTACAGACCAGCAAATCCTCAAATACAAAGTTTAATAGATACGAGCAAGTGTCCGAATTGTGATTTAAGCTATCAGGACTTAAGTGGCCTTACGAGTTTGAGCTCTCCTGATCTCAGTAATGCCAACCTGAAAGGAGCGAATTTTCAGAATACGAATCTGAATGGAGGAATTCTCAGTAATGCGAACCTGAAAGGAGCAAATTTTCAGAATACTAATCTAAATGGAGGAAGCCTGACGGGTGCGACTTATACAGATGCTGATTTCTCAGGTGCAACCTGGACAAATGGCAGTATTTGTCAATCCGGTTCAATAGGCTTTTGTGATTATGAATTCCTGGTTAATACCTATACTACAGGTAGTCAGCGTAATACTTCAGTAGCAATGGATAACAGCGGGAACTTTGTTGTCACCTGGCAAAGTAGTTATCAGGATGGCAGTGGTGAAGGAATCTATGGTCAGAGATACGATAGTACAGGAGCTACAGCAGGGTCTGAATTCCTGGTTAATACCTATACTACAGGTAGTCAGAGTATTCCCTCAGTAGCAATGGATAACAGTGGGAACTTTGTTGTTACCTGGCAAAGTAGTTATCAGGATGGCAGTGGTGAAGGAATCTATGGTCAGAGATACGATAGTACAGGAGCTACAGCAGGGTCTGAATTCCTGGTTAATACCTATACTACAGGTAGTCAGAGTATTCCCTCAGTAGCAATGGATAACAGTGGGAACTTT
>CAYRDV010000176.1:0-12112 GCA_964422885.1 uncultured Candidatus Sericytochromatia bacterium | reverse complement strand
TATTATTAAAAGCAACTCCTGCTTTATCAGAAAGTAGTGCTTTGAATTCAGCCAGAGCTTCACTTTTATTTGACTTCATTTTTTCAACAAAAGCATTTAAAAGATTTGAATCTATAACTATTGATTTATCTCCTGAACCAACCCTAATACTGGCATTGTTTTCAGCTAAAACATTACCTACTTTTGCTGCCCACTTATTAATATCATTATTAATATTTTTAGTTGGATGAATATCAAAATTGGCATTTACTTTTACGGCATCAGTATAAACTACTGATTTATTATATAAATTACTGGCTGAAGTATTGTGATCGGAAATAAATGAGGAGTAAAAGGTCTCATCTTCCTTATCAAGTTTGGTAGGGGTTTCTTCAGATTTTTTGTTTATAGCATCCATTGTAATATAAGAAACTGGATTTTCACGCTGGTATTGCTTTAAAACATTCCCAACAACTGGTTTGGTTGTTACTTTATATTGTTTGGGACCTGTCTCATTATTTTGCTCCGAACTTTTCTCAGAATCAGGAATTTTAGCATCAGGAGGAAGCTTTAATTCTTTACCAACAAATAAAATACTATTAGGATGAGGAAAATTTTTACCTTTATTCAAAGCAAAAATCTCCATGTATCTTCTTTCATCACCAAGATACTTTTTTGCGATTGAACTTAATGATTCACCGGATTTAACTTTATGAACCAGGGGTTCATTTTTTTGTTCACTGAATTCGATAACTGTTGCGCTATTTCCTTTGACTCCGATTTTTATTGTACTTTTATCTTTATCAGATAATGAGGATTGGGCTTTTTCATCTGTAGCCTGAGTTTTCTCAGCAGGAACCGGCGGTTTATTACCACTTTCTGATAATAAAATATCCGCTACTTTTATTACTGATCTATTAACTTCTGCCATTATTTAGAAAACACAAAAGATATTATATTAAATTAGTTATATTATAAAATAATAAAAACTTGCCATTTAAAAAACATTAAATTTTAAAATCGTCATTAGTTAAAGGAATATTATACTTATAATTTTCAAACTTATTCTGAAAAACTAATTCCTCTCCTTCATACATTTCTTCAAGGGTAATCATATAATCACTTTTTCTTACCCCGATTATTTCTTTGGTTATTTTATTATCAAGGAATTTTATATTAGTAACTTCAATCATATATACTGGCTCATCAAAAAGCTCAGATAATCCCAGTAACTTTACTTTTGCATCTTTATTATCAAGCCTGGTTTCCAGTGAAATAGTATCAATATCATATAAATTATAGCCACGATAATTTGAAAGTTCTGGTTTATCTACCGGAAATGTAAAGGTAAAAAGACCTAAAAGACCAGGGACTTTTATTCGGACATTAGGGCTGCCATCAAAAACCAGCCTGGTATTCTGTAAAGATGGTGAATCAACAGAATCTACTATTTTTAAAAACATTTTTCTGGGTCTTTGAAAAACCACATAATTAGTTGACCTGCCAAGTTTTGATTCTGCTATAGGCTGCTTTTTATAGATATTGCCTTTTGCAAAATGGCGGATTGATGTTTTAAAGGTCTGAATACTGTGAATTTTTGCCACAGTTTTATCATATATTATTTTTGCCAGATCCTGCTGAGCTGCCTGTGGTTTTGAAGTACTTTGGGTTATAGGTACAGAGGTCTTAACAAGGGAAGATGTTTTTGTTACTTTTTTTGTACTTTTTGCTTTTGTAACAACGTTTTCTACTGGTTTTGATGAAGGAGGAGGATTAACACAAGAACATTGCATCGGGGTGGTTTGGTATTGGGCTTGTGTAACCTGGTTAAAGTCATAATTTGAGGAATCATAATTGCTTCCGCATCCTGCCAGAACAATTACAGCTAAAGTAAAAGCAGCGTTTCTTAATAACTTCATCTGTCTTCTTTAATTTAAATATAATATTTTCCTAATCTTTATATAACCAATTATTAACCAAACTTGCTAGTTTTTAACGTAAAATATTGCAAACTTTGTTAAGTATTTTGAACTTTACTTCAGAGATAAATTTTTTAATTATAGAAGTTTTTATGAAAGATGGATTCCGTTCTACAACGGAATGACAATATAACTATGTCATACCTGTGACCAACGGGAAGGCAGGTATCCAATAATTCTTTTTGCTGCTATTACTAAAATAATTGGCAACTTAGGTTTTATGGTTAATATTTGGTTAAAAATTGTTAATAGGCAACAACTTTTTTTTTAAAATTCAGATATTTACTGAATAGAAAAATTATGGAGAACTTGTTTTTAAGGAAATGGATAACAGAATAAAATCTTTATACATTACTAATTTATATGAGACTAGTAACACCCTTAAGCCATTAAGTGGATTAACTATTACCAGTAATAGTTCTTCTCTTGCCTATATAAACGATTTTTCGACCTTTTCAAAAAATAAAGAAATAACTTTGACGGATCCTTTTTTGCTTTCCAGCCTTAAAATAAATCAGGCAAACAATGCCCCCTCGATTAATCAAATAAAACATGGTGAAGTTATAAAACTAAATCAAAAAGGAAGTTCTGTTTTAAGCTTACAAAATCGCTTAACTAACATTGGTTATCATGTACAGCAAACAGGTACCTTTGGGTCTACCACTTCATCTGTAGTAAATAATTTTCAAAAAGCTCATGGTGTAAAGCAAACAGGTCTTTTTGGGCCAACTACCCTAAAAGCTCTTGAAGAAGCAGAAAAAAATAAAAAACCATTAACTTCTGTTTCCAGCCTGCAAATTAAACTATCCCCGGTAAAACACTCTTCATTAACAGGGGTAAAAATTGCTTCTTCGGCAAAAACAGTTGCCAGCAGAATGAGCACAACAGGAGCCTGTTATACAGGAGTCGCAAGGGCTATTGAGAAAGCTTTAGGTATATCTCTTTATGGAAAATCTGCTTATATGGCCGCAGCTCAGTTGGCAAATAATTCAAAGTTTAAACAGGTAAAAGTTGATTCTGATGATTTATCAAAACTACCTCCAGGTGCTGTAGTTGTTTGGGGAAAAACCTCTAAAAGTCCGCATGGGCATATATCAGTTGCCTTAGGAGATGGGCGAGAAGCAAGTGATCATATCCAAAAACAAATGAAATCATTAAGAGGTTATAGTAATTATAAGGTGTTTTTACCTTCAACTTCTGAACACAATTTTTTAGCCTAAAGACGTGCCATGGCATGTCTCTACGTTAATATTCTAACTTTTTTGTATTTACAATAATTTCTGCATCTGAGACACCTTCTTTTAACAGGGAAACACAGGATAATATTGTTTTTGAGGTGATTGGAGCCAGATAACCACCCATATCTTCAAAAATAAACCCCTCACCTTTTTCAACATAGGTCATACAAGTTGTACAGATACCAACCTCGCATTGTGATGGTAAATCTATCCCATTTTGAATTGCCGCTTCCAGGATAGTTATACCAGGTAATAATTCAACTGTTTTATTTTCAGGTAAAAAAGTTAGTTTAGCCATCAGTTATTAAATACAAATTCTTTAATCTTATTGTAAATATTATAGCTGGAAAAATAATGTTCTTTTGATTGGAGTATTGCCTGTTGATGATTTTTTATTGAATATTCAGGTGAGCTGGTTAGTTCTTTTAACCATTCAATAAGCACCTTAATATCATTAACATAGGGTAATTTAAGAAATGAATTTTTGTCATAATTTAAGTCTACAGTATCTGTTCCATAATAAATCGGCACAGTATTACATAAAAAGCAGTCAAAAAGCTTTTCAGTTATATAACCATCATAAAGGCTATTTTCAATAGCAATACTAAATTCATATGGAATTAATGCATCTGCCTTATTTAGTGGACTTCCTTTAAACCGGGAATCTTTAAAACTCCAGCCACTACCAAAAACATCACATTGCAAATCAGATTCCATAATTTTAAAAATCAATTCCCTTCTAAATTCGTACAAATGATCTCCACCTAAATCAGAAACACAAATTGATAATTTTTTTCTTTTGTTAAAATTTTTGTTATATCTATAAACTTTTCCATTTCCCCGAAGGTTATAAAACATCACAGATGATGCATTTATATATGATTCATTATTTAAATAATATTTTTTATCCGCACAGGAAAATACTTTATTACAATATTTACTAAGCTCCAAACTGTAACAGTCAGTATAAAAAGGTGGTTCCAGGATGAATCCAAGATTCTTTTTCTTATCAGTCTCCAGTTTGAAATTGTTTGCTGTTCCATTAAAAAAGACCAGATAATGATAGTTATTATCAATACAAAATTCTAATTCAGGCTCATAGTTTTCTTTAAAAACACATTGGTTCTTTATTTTATCTATTAAATTTTGCATGTATTGTTCTGGTAGCCAATTACATGTTACTTTAACCCGTTTCATTTTATAAATAATTTACCACAGATATAGTTAAATATCACAATCAGGCCTGCCTGAAAAAGGGACTTAATCAAAGGGCTTCAGTCCCTTGTTATGAAAAACATTTTAATTTAATCTCTGTAAATCTGTGGCTAAACTTAATTGTATTACTCTATTAAACTTCAATAAATATGCTAAAATAATTTTACGTGAAATTATTAAAAATCCAAATATTAACTAAAAAATTTTATGGACGAAATTAGAGACCTGATACAGGCAGCCCGTGATGGAAATCAGAAAAAAGATGTAATGGATGCTATTAATTATCTGGTAGCAAAAAATATTGAAGAAATTTTTCCAACACTGAAAGATATTTTTTTTCACCCATTAACCAATCATGAAATCCGAATGGAAGTAGGAAAAATTATTGCTTCCACAAAAAGCAACCAGATTTATAATTTACTTATAAGTCATCTTATTCTTAGGAATTTTTCTGATTTAGCTGCTGTGGTCTATACATTGGGTGAATTTCAGAATCCTGATTCGTATGAAGTTCTTTTCAGAGAATTTACTTCTTCTCCTTTTGATGTTCAATTGGAAATTGTAGCGGCAATAGGAAAAATACAGTCAGTTTATTCATTGGAATTTTTTAGTAAGGTTTTTAATGGTGAAATAACTATTCCTAATCTATCTAATGAGCAAACCCAAAAGTTAAAACAAATTGCTGGAAATGCTTTACAGCAGCAAATGATAGATATTTAATAACTTTTACCACAGATTACTCAGATAAAGAAATAAATTAACACAGATATAAACTAGAAAAAAATTTTATTTATAATTTAAACATCTATGACTATCTGTGGTTTAATCTTCTAAAAAATAATTATCGGATTGGTAAAAAGTATTCGATAGCTAATGCACTTATACCCAAAACCAAACCAATTAATAAACCCAAAAACTCCAGATTCTTAAGTTCTTTACGCATAATACCCAGAATCAGTTCTTCTACATCATGGGAACTATAAGCTTCAATTTTCGACTCAATCATTTCTTTTGGCTTTAAGGCCATAATGCCTCTGTTTATCAGGCCAGCCAAATCGGTTTTAAGATAATTATGCAAAAATTTGGTTATTTCTTTTTTGATCATTTCTATTGTTTTAGGATTTAATTGTGAAGGAGTGAAATTAACAATTTGCTGATTAATGACTTCTGTTATACTTTCCTGAACGTGTTCCAGTGAATTATTAATACTTTCTCTATGATTTTCCAAATAGCCTGCAATACCCTTATTCAAACTCTTTTTTAGAGATGAAATATCTTCAAATGAAAGCTTTTTAAAATCCAGTGATTTTATTCTGGAAATAAAATCCTCTCTGATTTTTAGCTGGCCTATTATATCTCTGATTAAATCTTCTGATTTTTCCGGTTCATTTTTCAGATATTGTTTAAAATTATTAAATATACTTTCAAGATTTACCAATGAAAGTATAAACTTTAAAGCTCCTGTTGTCCGGTCTCTCAATACCATTTGCAGATTAATTGCTCTTTCAGGAGTTAAGGCATCATGTAAACTTGTCCTAATGTTAACAGGAGAAATAAATGAATCAAAAACATAATCTACTAGTGTTGTTGCATTTTCTTCACTAATTGTAATGTTTAAAAAAACATCATTAATTAAATAATCTACAAGCCTGGATCTTTGTTTGCTCTGATCACTTATTAATCTGTCAACCAGTGAGTTGGTTGCTGCATTAATCATATCAGGAATACTATGCCTGACGGAGCTTGCTAATTTTTGGATATTATCAGTATATTTAAACCCATCAATCATTGTATCTACAGTTGCATTTACAACAAGATAAAGATTTTGTTCAGTTATAAACTTATCAGCCTTTACTTTAATATCTTCGGGGGTTAATAATGTTTCTGTTACCGTTTTGGAAATATTTCTTGCCAGCGCATCTTTTCTGCTGGGAAAAATGCCTGGAGTAAAAGGGATTCTTTTGTTTGTAAACGGAAAATAATATTCTTTATATGGCCTAAACAACATTACGACTACCATCCTGGTAGCAAACCAGCCATGAAATGCACCAATTAATGGCTGGAAAAAGGGTCTTACTATTACATAAATATCAATCATTTTTTAAGGTAAAAGTGAATTAAAATCAGGGTTATATCTTAAAGATTCCCCTCCATCAACAGCCAGAGAAGCACCAGTAATACATGATGCATAATCAGATGCAAGGAATAGTACAGCTCCTATTACATCTTTAGCTTCAGGAAACCGGCCCATCGGGAATCCTTTTTTTACAGTTTCAATAATTTTTTCACTTTGCCAGAGCTGTGCTTTTGAGCCATCAGTATAAACTGGACCAGGGCAAACTTCATTTACTGTAATACCATGTCTGGCCCATTCTACAGCTGTAGTTTTGGTTAGATTACTAAGTCCGGCTTTGGCTGCACCGGAGTGGCTCATATATGGCGAACCAGTCCAGGCTGTTGTCGAAGAAAGATTTATTATCCTGCCATAATTTTTTTCTTTCATATATGGAAAAGCTTCTCTCATACAATAAAAAGTACCGGTCAAAACTACTTCTAATACAGCATGCCAGCCATTATCGGAGATTTTTTCAGCAGGACAAAGAAAATTAGCTCCGGCATTGTTTACTAATATATCTATTTTGCCAAACTCTTTTATACAGGTTTCCATCAGGTTTTTAACCTGTGCTGATTCTTTTATATTGGTAGGAACTGTTATAACAGGGGCAATTTTTTCAAGCTCTGCTTTTGCCGATTCAAGATGTTCAGGGTTACGGCTGGCAAGAACAAGCTTTGCTCCAAGTTTACCCAGTTCAAGGGCCAGCTCTTTACCGATACCTGTACCACCACCTGTGATAATTACTACCTTATCTTTAAATGTATTTTCAGAGAACATAACTTTTCTCCTTTTATAATTCAGTTTTTATCGTTTCAGTCAATTTTATTCCTCTTTTCCTCAGTTCATTCACAAAATGTTCTCCGGGAATTCCTACTTCGAGGCTGACAGCACCTTTAGCAACTTCACCTTTTGCCATCATAATAGCAACGATTGAAGCAGGATAAGCAGTTGTTCTTTCCATAGCAGTAAAACCAGTTTCATCATCATGAAAATCCATAATATCATAGGTTAGAGATACTTTCTTACCTTCTTTTAGACCTTTACAGGTTGCTCTTAAAACAACCAGATCTTTATCTTCAGGAAAATCAATTTTAGGAGCGACAACAGTATGAAAAACATCTCTCGGGGAAACTTTTATCCCTCCTACTTTTACTTCTTCTGTGTCCAGAAGTCCTAATTCAAGCATTGTTTTAAATTTTTCGTAATGACCAGCATAACGAACAGTTTTGTATTCATAAGTATCTACTTTACCTTCAAAGGTCCAGGGACAGGTAGATGTTCCTCCTGTTGTAGTGAATGCTTCACACTTACCAACTGGTGATTCAAATTCTAATTCTTCAAGTTCATCAAAAGTATTTACTTCAGCAACTTTCCCATTTCTTACAATAAAAGCTTTGCCAAAATATTCATTAGTCAGACCTCCGATATTAAACACCAGCTTATAACCAAGAGGTGGTTTGGGGTTTTGTGGTAATCCTCCACATCTGATTTGTACCTCATTACAGGAATCCAATTTACTCATTCCGTATACGGCAAGGGTATTACCCATACCAGGCATTAACCCACAGTCAGGAATTATTGTTATACCAGCTTCTTTTGCCTGGCTATCAAGTTTTAATTCTTCAAATACAACATCAGTATTACCACCAAGATCGCACATACTTGCTTTTGCTTGAACAGCTGCTTTGGCAACTGTTACATGAAAATTATAGGGTACAGCACTAAGAAATGAATCAACTCCTGTTAAAAGTTTTACTAATTCATCTTCATTTTTTACATCAAGTTTGACACCTTTTACCATATCAGGAAAGCCTATCAGCTTATTGACACGAGCCGCTGCTTTATGTGCTTTTTCGATATCCATATCGGCAAGCAAAACTTCTTTTGCATCACCAAATTTAGCCATATCATATGCACATGCTGTTCCCTGCATACCAGCACCCAAAACTGCGTATCTAAAACCCATTCTTTACACCTTCAAACAAAAATATACAGTGATTCATTATATCAGACTTAAATAGCATAATGTAAGGGCTTTACAAGATTAGACACTTACACTATCTATTGTTGACCGTAACTAAAAATTTAAGTGACAAGGCACTGAAGCACCTTGTTAAAAATGTCTGGATGATTTAACAATTGGCTTTAGTCCATTGCCACATAGTAAAACCATCAATTATTTTGTTAGTGATTTTAAAGTTCCAATTATGGCATTTGAGCCAGGTATTGATTCAGGGTAGTCAGTCGCTACACTAATTCCATCTTTAACGACCTGATAAAATTCAGAATTATTTGGTATTTCACTTTGAGCATTTTCAAGCTCTGAAATTGAGATATTATAAATATTTTTGATAACCTCATCTTCAATCGGTTCTTCAAGAAAACCTTCCTGATTTAGAGTCAGGTTATTCTCTTTAATTGCCTCATAAATATTTTCCAGCTTTTTTACTGCTATTTCCCTAATTTCATTATTATCATCAAAAAGAGGCTGAATCATGACTCTACCTTTTGATTGCTCTTCAGGTACTTCAGTGGCAGATTTATTAGTTCTAATTGGTGCATCTACTAATTCATCTTCAGAGTCTTTTTTCTTTTTGCGTTTATATACAAAAAAAGCGATTAAAATAGCAGCACATACCAGGAAACTAATAATGACAGGTAACCAAATCGAACTATCAGGGTTTAGGGTATAAGGATCTGGTTTTGCTTCTAACCAATTTTCTTCTGAAAATGCTATTAAATTTTGATTTATTAAAACTGTAAAAAATGATAAATTTAAGAAGTTACTGGATATTTTTTTCATATTTTTTATTCCTGATACTTAAGAATTATTTAGTTATTTGTAAATGTATAACTATAATAAAAAATGCCATTTTTTGTTTGATATGGGGCTCCTACCCTGTCAATTCCGTAAACAACGAAATCGCCCATATTTGGTGTTGTACAGCAGGCATTACCTGGTACTGAAAGCGAACCACCAAAAATTACATTACCATAAGATGCTGGAGGAATTGCTGCACTTAATATGCTTAAATCTTCTACCAGATCAATTTTACTATTAAAGGGATTTTTAAAAAATCGCCAGAATTTTTTATTTGTCGCTTCAGTAAATAATTCAGTTCTGTTTCTTGGGGTAATACCACCCCAGGTAGCGGAGTATGTTGCAACAGTTGTTCTGATTAAACCCATATTATATTTTAGATTTGCATATCTGGCTCTGACTACCGCCTCTTGAAATTTGGGAAGAGCTACCGCAATTAGAATTCCCATTATTACAATTACAACCATTAATTCAACAAGAGTAAATGCATTTTTATTCTTATACATAAATCTAACTATAACCCTTACAAAAATAGCTCTTTTAATTTGGTTCTCAAAATATTCAAAAATTAATTATTAATTTAATCCAAATTCTCTAAAAAGTTAATAATATAATAACAGATTAGAATAAAATTTAAGTTAAATATACTATAGTTAATATAAAAATTTAAGTTAAATATACTATAGTTAATAAAAAATTTAAAGTTAAATATACTATAGTTAATATGATTTTGGTTCATTTACCCTAGTTATTTACTTTTTCTACACAATTCCAACCACATATTTCTATAAGCAGTTTCTAAATTTATAGTGAATTTTTTGTTATTCATTAAATCAGAGTTTTGTAATTTTTTACGTAAGTCTCTTCTGATTTTTTCAAGTTTTTTAATATCAGAAATAATTTTTTTTGTAACAAAAATAAAATCATCTTTATCATTAGCGACAAAATCTTTAAAACCTACAGTATGCATAAAAGATAAACCGTAACGTGAAGCGGAATTTTCTCCCTTAATAGATAAAACAGGAACTCCCATCCAAAGAGCTTCAAGTGTAGTCGTTGCTCCATTATATGGGAAAGTATCCAAAGCAATATCGATATTATTATAATAATTTAAGTGTTCATAGGTATCAAAAATTTGACCAGTTATTATTAGCTTTTTTTTATCAATGCCATATTTTTTAAATAATTTTAATAATTTGGCTTTTACTTGAGGATAGTCCGCATATTTTGCTTTGATTATCAGTATGCTTTCTGGTGCTACTTTTAATGCTTCAGACCAGATACTAATTGTATATTCATTAATTTTGAAAATATTATTAAAGGAGCCAAATGTTATAAAACCATTTTTATTAAATGGTAATTCGCTTATATCAGGAGAATTTTCTGGTGGTTGGTAACAATGTGAAACTTTTTCAATATTCCATATTTTTTCTGAAAAATATTCTTTTGTATCTTCAGGAGTCAAAAAATTATCGGACAGCCTGTAATCAATGGAGGAAAGTCCTGTACTAGCAGGGAAACCAAGCCATGTTACCTGTATTGGGGCAGGTTTGGCAGCAAATAATCCAAGTCTGTTACCAGAAGTATGACCTGCAAGATCAACCAAAATATCAATTTCATCTTTTTGGATAATTTCAAAAACTGTTTTATCTTCCATGTTATAAATATCCCGCCAGTTTGTCGCTATTTCGGTTAATTTCTTTGTATATTCATCAGGTTTACTAACAGATGAGTAACAGTAAATTTCTGTTGTTTCAGGGTTATGAGACTCTAAAACTGGTTTAATATACCAAAAACATGAGTGTAATCTGAAATCTGGGCTAATATATCCTATCCTAAGCTTTTTTTGGGAAATTAAATTATTTTTAAAAATACCATTTCTTTTTATAGGGGAAAGAGCCTGAGAAAATTTATCTAATTCCTTTTTCCATCTTTTTTGACTCAAATCGGAGCAATATTGCAAATTTAAGAGAATATTTGAATAGATACTAATTAAACTAGGTTTTATTATTAGAGCTTTGTGATAATATTTTAATGCTATTGCTATATTACCCTGATATGCATAAACAAAGGCAAGATTTGAATATGCTTCAGCATAATCGGGGTTTAATGAGATTGCTTTTTTAAGTTCAGCAATAGCTTGTTTTAAATTTCCTGTATCAATAAGTGTCGTTGCAATATTAAAATATATTTCAGGCCAATCAGGTTTTAATTCTGCCGCTTTTTTATAAAAAAATAATGCTTGGGTATAATTTTTTGTATTAGAATAAGCTTTTGCAAGATTTAAATAGGCTTCAGTCCAATCTGGTTTAAATTTTACAGCTTGTTGATAGCATAAAATTGCTTGACTTGTTTTATTTTGATATAGTAAAGAATTACCGAGATTATAATACATTTCAGGCTGCGGATTGATAGTTATTGCCTGAGTAATATTTTTTTCTGCAAACGAAAAATTACCCTGTCGTAACTGAATAATGCCAATATTGTAAAATGAATCTGCATCTTTAGGATTTAATATAACTGCTTTTTTATAATATTCAAGAGCATTCTCTGTTTTTCCTGAGGCTTGATATGCGTTCCCTAGATTATAGCAGGCGTTAGGGTCATTTGGCCTGATACTTAGAGCGCTTGAGATAAGAGTAATCGCTTTTTCACTATTTCCCAGATTATTTTCGATTACTCCAAGATAGTGAAGCGAGTCAGGATGATTTGGCAGAGATTTAAGGATGGTCTCATAAAAAAGTTTTGCCTGCTGTAAGTTACC
>CAYRDV010000175.1:0-12177 GCA_964422885.1 uncultured Candidatus Sericytochromatia bacterium | reverse complement strand
GATATATTTTTTTTTAATTATTTTTCTTTTTTATCTTTAATACTATTGAAAAAGCAGTGTTTTATAAACTATAATTAAACATATATTAATCTAAATTTTATTTTACTAGGTAAATTGTCATTATGAATTTTACAAAATTAACAACTTTGGCTCTTTTGGGAACATTAACCCTTGTATTAGGGTGTAATACAGCTAATAACCAATTGTCTGAAAATAATTCTTTAAGTCAGGTTACAGATAGCTTTCAGTCATTTAACAATAAAAATATTGTTATTGATGATGAAGATATTTCCAGTGGAAAACAGATTTCAGCTGCAGCCCAAAACAAACTGAGCTCCGAAAATATTTCTAAAAATACTTCATCATTTGTTTTTAAAACTGTTCAGATTTTAAAGGGAAAAAGTGACTTAATATCCAAAGATAGTGATAAGTATAGTATTTCAGGTATTATCAATTACTATGATGATAAAAACAGATTAAAACCAGGAGCTAATATAACTGTAAATTTAATTCAAAATGGTAAGGCTGTTGGCAGTGCGCTAACAGGTGAAAATGGTTCATGGAATATTTCCCTGGATAAAAATCAATTTAACGGAAAAAGTGTTAAAGTAAATTTTGTTTTTGCTAACAAATTATGGGCAATTAATGGTAAAACTCAATATCAATGGGATGGACCGCAGATTAATAGTTTAACTTCTGATATTGATACTGGTACACTTGCTCCGGTAAAAGATTCAGAAAATGCCAAAGCAGCTTTTATTCAGGATATCTATAATCGTTACCTGGCATTTTTTAAAAAAGAAGGAGTTGACATCAACCCCTGGTGGAATAAGCAACTGAAAACTATCTGGCCTGGAAGTGGTGATTATTACAGTTGGGGTACTGTTAACCTGACCGGGGCACATCAATGGGATGTAAATGGTCATGAAATAGGACATGCAATGACGGATATTGGTACAAATTCAGAAATGGGTGGAGGTCAGCACAAGATAGATGAATGTTATTCGGAAGCCCTTGCCTGGTCAGAAGGGTTTGCTACTTTTCTGGCAGGAGCAATCAGCCTGGAAAGAGCTGATAAAGATGCCAGATTCGAATTTTTAGTACCAAGAAGAGCACCTATCAGAATAGAAAATGTTCCTGAAGATGTTTGTAAGGGACAAAAAAATGAATGGCGGGTATCTGCAACTATGTGGGATTTATATGACTCAAATAGTGATGGCGATGATAATTTAAGTATACCATTTAAAACCATTTGGTCTTCTCTTAGCAGAAAAGACAGAAGAATTGCCAGTGCAAGAGATGCCGTAAATTCTTTAAAAGAACTTGCTTCTTCTCAATCTTCTGCCATAGATACATCAGTAAAATTTAATACTATGTTTTAGAAAAAACCAGCTTATTAATTTTATAAGCTGGTTTTTTATCCAAAATTAAGTTAATAAATTACATAAAATTCTTGTCCATTTTTACTACAATTAAAATAATACTATAAATATAGCTCCTTCATTATCTAGTAATTTATTATCAAGATAGTAATGCTGATATTCAAAAATAACCGGATATTAATTGAAAACGAAAGTGAAGTTGATATTATCGAAAATAACAGAATATTGATTGTTGATGACAATGAGTCAATTCATCAGGATCTGAAAAAAATTTTAAATGGAACCAACTCTGCTTCCAAAAATGAATACAATATTCTTAAAAAAGAACTTTTTGGTGATGATAGTTTTGAAGATAAAGAATATAGTGCCAATGCAAAACAATTTTATGGCCATTATGAATACTTGATTGATTCTGCCTATCAGGGAAATGAAGCCTTAGCAATGGTAGAAAAAGCAGAAAAAGAGAACCAGCAGTATGCTCTTATTTTTATGGATGTTAGAATGCCTCCTGGCCTTGATGGTATTGAAACAATATCCAAAATCTGGCAAAAATACCCCGATATTGAAATGGTAATTTGCTCTGCTTATTCTGATTATCCATGGGAAAAAATTGTTTCAAGGCTTGGTTCAAGCGATAAACTTTTGTTTCTGGAAAAACCATTTGCTTATGTTGAAGTACAGCAGATGACCCTTGCTTTGATAAAAAAATGGAACCTTGGAAAAAGAGCCAAAGAGTATGTGAGCGATTTGGAAGCAAAAATCTCCAAAAGGACCAGACAACTTGAAAATTTACTTAATAACTTAAAAATGTCAATTATTGTAACAGAAATTGATGGTAAAATAATTTTTACAAATCCCAATGCTAAAGATTTCTTTTCAGAAAATGAGCTCACTTCTAAAAATTTGCTCGAAATTATGGGAACTTTTCCTGAAGTCCAGGCCGGCTTGAAAAAAACCTATATTGAAATGGGGGCAAACCTTATTCATCCTGATAAAGGCTCATTACCTGCCAGTTATTATGAAGAAAGCGGAGCCTTAATTTATAAATTTACTCTCATAAATCTTGAAGGAGAAGAGGTAATAGAACCAAATCCAAGTATCCTGTTAATTATTGAGGATGTTACAGACTGGCATCTCAGAGTAAATACAGATGGACTGACCGGACTTTGGAACCATCGGTATTTTAAAGAGCTATTAGAAAAAGAAATTAAAAAAAGTAAGCGTTATAAAATTCCCCTTTCTTTAATAATGATTGATGTGGATCATTTTAAGCAGTTTAATGATACTTACGGTCATCAAACAGGTGATATAGTTCTTAAAACCATTGCTGAAACATTACAAAAAGTGGCAAGAGAAACAGATATGGTTGCCAGATACGGTGGAGAAGAATTTGCCATTGTTCTCCCAATGACAGCTGAAGATGGAGCAAATATTTTTGCTGAAAGGCTGCGTAAAGAAATTAGCGAACTTCAATTTAATGATATTTACCAGAGACCTTTACAGAATGTGACCTTAAGTCTAGGTGTGGCAACTTTTATCAAAGGAAATCTCAGCAGTTTTATCGAAAATGCTGATAAGGCTCTCTACAATTGCAAGAGAAATGGGCGAAACTGTGTTACAAGTTATTCTGATTTAGTTTCCAATGGACCCCTGTAACTTTTTTGTGTTTCAATATTTTCCAGCCTGAATAAAAGAGTAAAGGTTGCTCCTTTTCCTGCTCCATCACTATGTACACTTATTGTTCCACCCATTTCTGACATGGAATTGGCACAGGTATGGAGCCCAAATCCATGACCACTTTTCTTAGTTGTAAACCCGTGGGTAAAAATCTTATTTAGATTTTTGGAGTGTATTCCTTTCCCATTATCAGAAAATTTTATAAAGGCAAACCCATCATTATTTTTATCTATTTCAATGCCTAAAATTCTGTTATCTATCTGATTATCTTCCATTGCTTCCTTACTATTTTTAATAATATTCATTAATATATGAAGCAGTTTTGATTTTTGTACTGTAATGTCAGGAATATCATAAAACTTCCTGTTAACCTGAATTCCATGTCTGATTAAACTACCCAGCTGAATAGACAAAGCATTTTCAACTACTTCCGCCAGATTTACTTTTTCAGTGAAGAAACCAGTTCTGGCATAAGTTTGTTGGGTAGAAATAACATTTTTGGTAATAGATATTTTATTTAAAAGTGATTCTGCTTCTTTTTTTAGCTTAATATGTTCTTCATTTAGAACATCACCAATACTTAGATAAAATTTAGGAAGTTTTTGCCCTTTGGGAGAATTTAAAAGAAAGTCATTAACATTCTCCATATTTTTTGACAAGAGATTATTTGCTTGTAATAATGTCTGTAATTCTGATTTTTCTAAAGTTTTAAAAATTATTTCACCCGATACACTTAGACTATTTAAAATATTTCCAACATTATGCAGAACACCTGTAGCAATCTCGGACATACCAGCTTTATGAACTGATTCAAGTAATCTTTGTTGTGTTTCTTTTAATTGCCTGGTTCTTTCGTTTACCATTTCCTCAAGATTATTTTTATGTTGCTCCAGGCTGATATTTAGTTCTTTCATTTCATCATAAAGGGAAGCATTTTCAAGAGAAATAGCGGCCTGTGATGATAATAATTTTAAAATTTCCAGCCTGTTAGAGGTAAATACTCCTGTCGAGAGATTATTTTCCAGATAAAGAATTCCTATTAACTTTGACTGTTTAATTATAGGTGTACATAATATTGATCTGGGATTATTTTTTATAATATAAGGATCAGATGAAAAAATACCTTCATTAACAGCATCATTAAGAACAACATCTTCCTGCGTTCTTGCTACATAGTTAATAATTGAATGACAAATGGAATCGCTTTCCTCAAGTTTTAGTGACTGGCGGATTTTTGTTTTTTCATGAATAACCGAACCCTCAGCCTCAATAAATAATTCACCTTTATTTTTGAGAACTAAGAATCCTTTTTGGGCTCCAGCATTTTCAACAACTATTTTCATTAATTTTTCCAAAAGATTATCCAGGATAATTTCCCCTGAAAGTGTTTGAAATGCTTTCATCACAGCACTAAAATCAAGTTCAAAGCCACTATCATTTTTAAAGTTGGCGGAAAAAAGCTCTAATGCTTTATTTAATTTTTCATCCTCTGGTTTTTCAGTAATCTGTTTTGGATGGGGAAAATTATTCTGGAGAACTTCTTTTAAGTCATTAACTCTTTTCAAATCTTTTTTATTTTTGATATTAGCTAATATTATTTCAAATAGTCTTTCAGCTTCAGCAAAATTCAGATTAAGATAATTTACTTCGGCTAATTCCAGATAAATCTGTAAAGTAAGCTGATATTCTTCTTTCCAGGAATTTTGGGGCAGTAAATCCAGGCTGGTTTTAAAATGCTTTAAAGCAAGATCATAAGAAAGTGATACTTTTGCCCTTTTTCCAACACTCAGGTTCAAACCAGCAAATTCGTAACGATCTGATTTTTTGGTAACAAATTCAATACCATAATTTAACTGATTTACAATATCAAATATTTTTTCTTCAAGTTCATCTTCACGGATATTTTTTAACAAAAATCTGCCAATATTGTAGTGTATTTTTGTTCTATTTGCTTCAGGAATAAATGAATAAGCTGCTTTATGAACAATATCGTTTAAAAATCTATTAGTATCTTCCAGAATAAGTATAAGCCCTTCATTTAAAGCTTCACTTAGATCAATAAAAGTATCAATATCAGATTTACCACTGATTTTAACCAGATCTTTAAAGGAAAACTCATTCCCAAGACAGGATGCCAGTTTTAAAATTTCCTGGGTTTTTGGAGCAAGTTTTAAAATTTTTTCAGCCATGGTATCAAAAATGCTAACTTTTATTTGGGCTTTACCTATTTCTTCAATATCATATTGCCAACCAATACCTGGAATATATGTAACTAAGCCATCTTCATAAACTGTATTTAAAAACTGGTTTATAAAATAAGGTATCCCGCCAGTTTTTTTTAAAATAATATTTGCAAAAACATCAGTCTGCTCCGTTTTTGAAGAAAGAGTATCCGAAAGTAGGTTACATATATGCTCCATTGTTAAGGGCGGAACAGTAACCAGTTTAAGATTAGAGTTATTTTTTTTAAATTCGTCAATTACCTTAGAAAAAGCCTGAGTTGTATCACTTTCATGATCATGATAAGCTCCCAAAATAAAAATATTTCCTTTATCTTCGCTACTTAGGCTTTTTAGCAGATTTAGACTAGCTGAATCAATCCATTGAAGATTATCCAGTAAAACAACAAAAGGAGAATTTTTTTCAGAAAATAAATTAATAAATTTTTTAAGTAAAAGATTGAAATCTAACTGTAGATTTATTTCATCATAATTACTTTCAATATTACCGATAATATAGCTTATTTCAGGTAAATAACTATTAATTACACTAATTTCATTACCAAGGGTTTTTAATAATTTGTTTTTCCAGTAATTTATTTCTTCTTCACTTTCAATTAAAAGCCTTCTGATCAGTTCCTGAAATGACTGAAAAATTGAGAAGTAAGGAATATCGTGTTTAAACTGGTCAAAAGTAACAAAAAGAAAGCGACTGCGTTCTTTACTAACTTTTTTTTGTATTTCATTTAACAGAGTTGTTTTGCCAATTCCTGCCGGACCTGTTAAAAAAAGTATCTCTGAAGATTCTTTTGTAACATTTTTAAAAGCTTGCATTATTAAAGAAATTTCACTTTCTCTACCATAAAGATTATGAAAGATCTGAAATATATCAGGAGCATCAAATTTTCCAGGAATTATATTTTCAATTTTTCCTTTACTTATTAGTTTTTCAAGACATAATTCAAAGTCAAGTTTTAAGCCATAACCACTTTTATAGCGTTCCTCAGGGTTTTTTGCCAATAACTTCATTATAATATCTGATATCACTCTAGGTATGTCTTTAACTACTTTGTGTGGTGGTTGAGGACTTTTTGCAATATGAAAATGAATTAATTCCATCGCATCTCTTGATTTAAAGGGGAGCTCCCCCGTCAACATTTCATAACATATAACTCCTAATGAATAAAAATCCGTGCGGTAATCAACAGGGCGGTTCATTCTACCTGTCTGTTCAGGTGAAATATACAGGAGAGATTTATCCTGAAAATTAGGACTGGCAATTTCCTGTGAAATTAGGGAAGCTGCACCAAAATCAGTGATTTTTATTTGCATTGTTTCAGGATTAATTAAAATATTTTCAGGATTAAGATTTTTATGAATAATATTGTTTTTATGTAAATCACCGATAGTTTCTGATAATTTAATCGCGATATTTAAAAATTTCTTAAGCTCAAGCGTTTCTTTAAGGTATTCTTTTAAAGAAATTGCATTAAAATCCTCTATAACCAAAGCAAACCGTCCATTAAAATTTTCTACCTGATAAATTCTGGCAATTCCGTTTATAGAAACATCCTTGATAATATCAAACTGTGATAAAAACTCGTCAATGTCAGTTTGTGACGGGTTTTCTTTTTTTAAAATTTTTAGGGTAAAACTTTGACGATTTTCTTTTAGAGCTGCTCTATAAATAACAGTTGAAGCACTTTCATAGAGTTTTCTTGTAATTTTATAGCCTGGTATGCTGAGCATTTTTGATCTTTCATAATCTCCATATTACAGAATATTATATAAGTGAAAAAATTATTAAACAACATTATTTTTTGTTTTTGAAAAGAATTTTAGCAAATTGTTTTTTATTTAATTTAAAATTTTCCTTGTGTAAAAATTTAAGTGGCAAGGCACTAAAGCACCTTGTTAAAAATCAGTTTATTACCTAATCTTGGGCTTTAGTCCATTGTTAGATAGTATTTTACTATCACTTATTTTTTTACACTACCAAAATTTTAGGAAAGCGAAAACTACTTTTTTACTATAAGTTATTTTTAACTAAAACTTTACCGTCAATTAAATCTAACTTAATAAAAATCAGGAAAGTTAGGAACTAAAATAAGTAAAACATAATAAGTAGGTTTTTAATTTTTGGAAAAGGTAGTAAGTTAAAAAATGAGTGCAACTTTTAATGCATCTGTAAGTGCAAATTTTAATAGAAGTGATTTTAATCAACGCTACCAGTATCGTCATGATCATGTTCATTATCGTCCCCATCACCCCCATCGCCCTTACTATCCGACTCCACAGCCGCCAACAGGGACAACAACGCCACCAGTAACAACCCCTCCTGTCACTACACCACCGCCTGTTACCAATCCGCCTTCACCACCAATTACAAATCCTGATTCAGGATTATCAAGTGCGGATACATTTTCATTGGTAAGTGGTATTGTTGGAAGTGCAGCTGGTGGGGCATTTGGCACTTTGAAATCAGTGGGAAATCTAAAATTAATTGGAATGGGTTTTAAAATGACTCCCACTCCTCCAGGCGAAATGCTGCCTCCTGCAGATGTTGATATGCCACCTACACCAATAGATGAACCTGCATCTATTGAAGGGGGAAAATTAAGTTCAAAATTATCAATGGTTACTGATGGAATTAAGGCTTTAGGAAATAGTGCCCTGACTGGTGCTAAATACGGAGCAATATTTGGTGGGGCTGTCTCCGCTCTGACAAATGGTTATAATGTAATAACCGGTAAAGAAACAACTGCTGGGGGAGTTAGCTCTTTAGTTGCAGATACTGTATCGGGAACATTATCCGGTGCTGGCGGTGCAGTTGCTGGCGGTGTGGCAGCACTTGGGTTAAGTGCAATGGGAGTGGCAAGTTTACCTGTAACAATTATTGCAACTGGTATTGGCCTGGTTGGAGCCATTGGTGTAAATTTATTAACCAAAGGATTACATGATTCACTGAAAAATAAAGTACTGACCTTGTTAGGTGGTACTCCTGCTCCAACAACAACTTAAACTATCATCATTCAGCTGTTATAATTTACCTGTGATTTATCAATAGGTAATTTTTTATGCAAGTATTATTTGTAATTGCCCCTGAAAACTTCAGGGATGAAGAATATAAAATACCAGAAACAATTCTTAGCAAAAAAGGTATTTTAGTCCTGACTGCTTCTACCACAACAAAAAATGTCACGGGTATGTTGGGAATGGTAGTAAAACCAGATTTACAACTTGAATCAGCTAAAGAAATCAGTTTTGATGCCTTATTTCTGGTTGGAGGTAGTGGTGCAAAAGTATTATGGGATAACGAATATCTTCACAATCTGGTCAGAGATTTTTATAAAAAGAAAAAACTAATCGGGGCGATTTGTCTTGCGCCTGTAATTCTTGCCAGAGCAGGTATTTTAAGAGGAAAAAAGGCAACCGTATATGAAAGTGCGATAAAAGAGCTAAAAGACAAAGATGCATTTTATTCAAAAAATTCTATTGAACAGGATGGATTGATTCTTACAGGAAATGGCCCGGCAGTAGCAAATCTTTTTGGCCAGACTTTTGCAAAAATATTATTAAATGGGATATAGTTTTCGGGAGTAATTTTGAGTAAGCCTATTTCGCTTTTAAAATTTCAGTTAAAAGTACTTTCCGCTTATTTCAGAAAACCAGATTGGAATGCCAGAAAAACAAAAGAATTTCTTACATATCTTGTCTATTATTTTTTTAACTGGTGGTATTATCTTTTCCTGACCACATTTGAAGATTTGTCTATTAAAAATAAAATACTGAAAATAGTTGATAAGAAACTGGCAAATATTTATAACGAAAATAATCAGTTCTGGGTTTCTCTAAAAGAAGGTTATCGTTTGAGAAATGAGAAAATTACTAATTTAACCTATGGTGAAACTTCATATTTTGCGATCAAAGAAAGTCTTAATTTTGTTGGCTTAAATAAGGATGATACATTTTATGATTTAGGCTGTGGTATCGGCAAAACTGTTTTTTTTGCCAATATTATTTATGGAGCAAAAGCAATAGGAGTAGATATAATTCCTGATTTCATTATTAATGGGAATGAGGTGGCAAAAGATTTGAAACTTGAAAATATTTCATTTCTTGAACGCAGTATTTTTGAGCAGAATATTAAAAACGGAACTGTTTTTTACATTACACCGACTTGTTTTGATGAGGAAAATATGAAAAAAATGTATAAAAAATTTGAATCTCTACCAAAAGATTCCCGACTTATAGTCCTAAGCAAGGATATCAGATTGCAAAACTTACAACCTTTGGGTAAAAAGAAGCTATTTTATTCATGGGGAAAAGCCGAAACTTTTTATTATAAAGTAATTTAACTTGTTTTTATATACTTATATTCCCCCGAAAATTATACTATAATAGATAGGATGTCTATTTGAGATACTTAATATCTCAGTTGATAAATACTACTGCTAAATATTATAAAAATTTAAAATATGAACAAAACATTTAAAAATATCACCAAACTATTTCCTGTTTTTCTTTCTATTATTATGTTTTCATGCTCAGAAAATCCCCCACCAGCAACCGATAAAAAATTTTCTATAAAAAGCGAAGGGTTTTATGATTTTCCGCAGGGATTTTTATGGGGAACAGCAACAGCGTCCTATCAGGTAGAAGGTGGAATAACCAATGACTGGAGTACAAATGGTTTGGATGCGGGAGTAGCAGCAGATCATTACAAGAAGTTTCATGCAGATTTTGAAGCTGCAAAAAATATGGGAAATAATTCTCACAGGTTTTCGATAGAATGGGCAAGAATTGAACCTGAACAAGGTAAATTCAACATGGATGAAGTAGAACATTACAAAAAAGTACTAAAAAGCATGAAAGAGAATGGTTTGAAACCAATGGTAACTCTTCATCATTTTACTAATCCGGTTTGGGTGGCAAAGCTTGGAGGATGGGAGAACAAAGAGGTTATAACCCATTTTGTAAATTATGTAAGGTTTATAGTAACCCAGTTAAAAAGTGATGTTGATTTATGGGTAACAATTAACGAACCTAATGTTTATGCTTTCAAAGCTTATGATTCTGGAGTCTGGCCTCCATATAAGAAGGAAAGAAAAGCAGCATTACAGGTAATGGGTAATTTATTAAAAGCTCATGGAGAAGCATATAGAGCGATTCATGAAGTGGATATCAGCGATGCTGATACTGATGGTAAAGCATGTGAAGTCGGGTTCGCTCAACATATTGCTATTTTGCAGCCTTATTCCCTTTGGAATCCGGTAGATAACCTGATGGTTTATTTCCAGAATAAAGTTTTTAATGAATCTTTCTGGCAGGCAATTATAACCGGGAAAATTGATATCAGTATTCCAGGTGTACCGGGAGTAAAAGAGCCATTTAATAAAAACCTTAAAGGAAGCATGGATTTTGTTGGTTTCAATTACTATACAAGATGGATGGTAAATTCAAAAGGAATGCAACTTACCAAAAAAAATGCTGAAGTCTCTGATCTTGGCTGGGAAATATATCCCGAAGGTATGACCAAGGCAATTGGGATGGCTAATAAGTATGCCTCAAAGTTAAAAATACCTATTTATATTACTGAAAATGGTATTGATGATGGAAAAGATGCAAAAAGAGCTAAATATGTAGTTTCCCATCTTAAAAAAGTCTGGGATGCAATCCAAAAGGGGATCCCTGTAAAGGGTTATATGTATTGGTCATTAATGGATAATTATGAGTGGGCAGATAAGTATGGACCAAAATTTGGATTTATGACAATTGACCGCCAAATGAGAGATTCAGGTGAAGTATATAAACAAATCTGCCTGCAAAATGCAATGTCATATAACCTTTATAAAAAATATTTTCCTATTGGCGAATAAAAAAATCTTTTAAAGAATTAATTTTTAGCTCTTTTCTTAGGCTTATGCTGATGGAAATTTAAAGTAATTTGATAAATAATTAAATCTAGGTTAATAATGAGTAAATTTTTAATTAACATTAACAAGAATTTAAGATCCTTAACTATAAATATTTATAGAGAAATTATAGTGCCATGAGAAAGAGATTATGAAAATTAAAAATGCTGTAAAAATGTTTGTAGTTAGTTTATTTTCACTCCAGATTTTAAGCGCATGTAATAGTGTAACTTCATTATCCGAACTGGCACCCCTTCCCCAAAATAATATAAAAGCTCAGTCTTTTGGTGGTGTTTATACTGAAATAGAGCAGGGAATAATTGAAGCTTTCTATTCTCTTGATGAAGATGGAAATGGTGGTATCAGTCCTTCTGAATATGGTGTTGAGACAGCTGCAAATTTAGTTTCTTTCCGTGAAGCCGATTTAAATGCTGATGGAAATGTCACCATTTTTGAACTAATGCCTGATGAAATGACAAAGTTAAATATGACTGAAAAATTAAAAGAAACAGCATCAAAGGTTTTTAAAAGACTTGATTTATCTCCTAAAGATAATAAATTATCCCATAAAGAACTTACCTCAGGTATTGTTTCTCATTTGTTTGAAGATTTTTTTCTTGATTATGATATAGAAAAAGATCCTAAATCACTTAATTATCTGACTATATCAGAATTTCAAAATGAGTATGCATATATTGCCGCTAATAATTTCCCAAATGATATGGGTGAAGTAGAGGTTTTTAATCCTAAAGCTAAACTTAAGCCTGTTAAAAAACAAGCCAAAAAGCCTGCACCAACTCAAACAGCACCTGTTGTAAAACCAGCTCCTCCGGCAAAAACAACAAAACCTGTTAGTAAAGTAACAAAAAAGTAAAAATTTAAATTTTAAGAGCTGTCCAAAAAAGGCAGCTTTTTTTATGGATAAAATAAACAAAAGAAATACTTGACAAGTGATAGCAATAAATAGAGGTTAATAATTGGCTA
>CAYRDV010000174.1:0-12201 GCA_964422885.1 uncultured Candidatus Sericytochromatia bacterium | reverse complement strand
ATCAGAGAATATAACTGATAAAAAAGAAGTGCCAAAGGAAGAAACTCCTAAAGAGAAGGAAACTCCCAAAGAGCAACCAGCAACTCCAGCCAGTGAAGTATGTAAAGACAATTTTTGCTATAAAAACGTTACAGATACAGGTAAAGTAATTGACAAAGTAGGTACTACCCAAAAAAGTTATACTTTTACATTTACTTTTGATTTTGGCACAGATAAATTTTATATTGATAATGTAATAATAACTTCAGGAAACTCTAAATGGAATGTATCTCCTGAAGGTAATATAGATGTAAAAATAAACGAAACCGCAATTAATAAACTATCAGTAAGAAAACAGGAACTTACAGGAAAAAATGAATTTACCTTTTTGGCTCCCCTAAGCTCTAATAACACTACAGATAAAGGAACTAAATTTAATCTTGATTTCGTTTATAAAAAACCAAATGCCAAATTAGATGGTTCTGAAAACATTCATATCAAAAAAGAATTAATAATATAAACTGAGAAATGTTTTTCAGGGAAAAAGAGCTATAAAGCTAATTAAATTCTTAAAGCATAATTTATCAATTATAATTTTTTTGTGAGCTATAATTAAATAATTAGGTATTTCTAAATTTCTTTTAAAAAAAAATTCCTTAATTGTTCAAAATGTTGTATATTTTTCATTAGGGAAACCTCATTATACGCAAAATGTTTCACTTTATTTTATTCTTATGACAAGAGTTTAGGGTAACCTTTTTTGAACATACGTTCTTTTGTCAAGTATTTATTTTGACTATATTTACTATTATGTATTTTAATTATACTATATATAAAATAAAGAATCATTTATCAACAGTTTTTTATGGAGGAAAATTAATGGATATAAAAAGATTAAAATTAAGAAAAAAAGGGTTTACATTGATTGAATTAATGGTAGTAATAGTAATTATAGGAATATTAGTCGCTATAGCATTACCCAACTTTATATCAGCTCAGGATAGAGCAAAATTATCAAGTGTAAAAGCAAATATGCATACTGTTCAGACAGTTGCTGAAACATATGCTGTTGATTGGGGAGGAACTTATCCCAATTTAGTTTCAGTTTTAAGAACTGAAGCAATCGCAAAAAAGTATTGGAAATTTTTTAGAAACCCATTCACATCTGCAGTTGATATAGGAGCAGATGTAACAGCTCTTGTTACCACCACAACAATCCCAGGCATAAGTGCAGGTAGTGTTGGTTGGTATAACAGTTCTACAAACACATCTGCTTACTCTATTTATGGTTCTGAAAAAACTACAGGTAAACCTCTCCTTGATAAAGGTGCTGTTTTCATCTTAACTAATAACTAAGATTTAAAACAAAAGCCTGGGTAAAAAGACCCAGGCTTTTGTTTTTAAGCTTACAAATATTTTTCAAGCGAATTTATTACAGTATCTTTCCCTGTTCCTTTTTCGGCTGAAGTAACAATTATTTCTATATCTGGAAATAAACCGGAAAAGTAATTTAACTGCTTAATTACTTCAGACTGATTTAATTTATCTGCCTTAGTAAGAGAGATAATACATGGTATCTGATAATGTTTCATATAATCGATCATCATTTGATCATTCTCTTTTAATTCGTGTCTAATATCAATAAGTTGAAGTATTACCTTCAGATTTTGATTTTCTCTAAGATACTCTTCAATAAATTTTCTCCAGGTACTGATATCCTGTTTAGACGCTTTTGCATAACCATAACCTGGTAAATCAACAAAATAAAATGAGTCATTAATCAAAAAATAATTTATTAGTCTGGTTTTACCTGGTGTAGATGAAGTTTTTGCAAGGCCTTTCCTGTTTAATACACTATTTATTAAAGAAGATTTACCAACATTTGAGCGGCCAGAAATAGCGACTTCCGGTAATTTCCTTTTTGGAGCACCAGCTTTATTTACTGCACTGGTTACAAATTCTGCTGATTTTATTTTCATTATTTTTTAAACATTTAACATCTATCATCAAGTAATATACATAATTTTCAGTTAATATTTGTTTAATTTATGTATAAATCTGGTAAGCCATTAATATTTAATTTAGCTCAATTTCAATATTATATTGCAACTGAGCTTGTTTAATTAAAAAAAAACAGTTTAAAATAGAATCAAATTATCTGAAGCAATGCCTGGGAGTATTATTTTGGAAAAAATATTATTGCAGTTCATTATATTGTTCTTGTGTTCTTTACTTTTTTCATGTAATAAAAGCTCTCCAGCAGCCCCAAAGCAGACAGAAATTGGGGCAGAAGGTAAATCATTACAAACACCTGAAGATTTTACCAAACCACCTGTTGCCAAAATAATTCCTGAAAAAAAAATATATAACGGAGAGGCCTATATTGATAACTATTTTTGGTTACGAGATAAAAAAAATACTGAAGTAATAAAATATCTTGAGACTGAAAATAAATATGCTGATTATGTTTTAAAAAGAACTAAAGGATTAGAAAGAACACTTTTTCAGGAAATGTCTGGCAGGATAAAAGAAAGTGATGTATCTGTAGCTGAAAAAATTGGAAACTATTTTTACTATACCAGGATGGAAGAAGGAAAACAGTATCCGGTTTATTGGAGAAAAAAAGCCCGCATAGAGGGAAAAGAAGAAATTTTGTTGGATCAGAATATTTTTTCCAGGGATAAAAATGTTTTTGCTTTGGGTTCATTCAGTATTAGCCCAAATCATAATTATCTTGCCTATTCTATTGATACCAAAGGTTCAGAAGAATATACAATTTTTGTAAAAGATCTGCATACAGGACAACTATTAAATGAAAAAATATCAGGAACTTTCGGTAATATAATCTGGACAAATGATAATAAATATCTCTATTACTGTACGTTTGATAAATTGCAAAGACCTTACCAGACTTACAAACACAGACTGGGAGCGAAACAATCAGAAGATTTACTAATATATCATGAAAAAGACCCGGCTTTTTCAATGGAACTGACAAAAAGCAAAAGTGAAGCTTTTATATTTCTTACTTCATACAGTGGAACAACTACAGAAATCAGATATATTGGAGCAAAAGATCAAAAAGAGCATTTCCACCTTTTTCAAAAACGAAAACCTGGTATTGAATACCACCTGGAGCACAATGGAGGTAAATTTTTAGTCCTAACCAATTCTCATGCCAAAAATTTTAAGCTGATGGAAGTCCCGGTACTTGAGCAATTTAGAAATAACTGGCATGAAATAATACCCCATAATTTTTTACGAAAGCTGATATCTTTTCAATCTTTTAAAAATCATATTGCTGTTTATTTCCGGGAAAATGGTCTTCCAAAATTGAGGATCATTAATTTAAAAAGCAATAAGTCATATGATATCAGTTTTAGTGAACCAACATATTCTGTTTGGCTTGAAAACAACAGAAATTTTAATACTAATACTTTAAGATTTAGTTATTCATCATTTGTTACACCTGATTCAATATATGAATATAATATGGATAAAAAAACTAGAAAATTACTGAAAAGAAAAGATATTCCTGGTGGCTTTAATTCTGAAAATTATCTAACAGAACGTGTTTTTGCTGCCTCTAAAGATGGCACTTTGATTCCGATTTCACTGGTATATAAAAAAGGATTGGAGATAAATAATAATCCTTTATTATTACATGCCTATGGAGCTTATGGTGATACCAAGGACCCAACTTTTGTACCTGAAAGACTAAGCCTTATTGACAGAGGATTTATCTTTGCGATTGCTCATATCAGAGGAGGAGGAGAAATGGGCAGCCAGTGGTATGACGAAGGGAAAAGACTAAATAAGAAAAACTCTTTTTATGACTTTATTTCATCTGCCGAATTTCTGATAAAAAATAATTATACCTCTAATGAGAAACTGGTTATTTACGGTAGGAGTGCCGGAGGTCTTCTGATGGGTGCGGTTACAACAATGAGGCCTGATTTATTTAAGGCCGTTATTGCCGAAGTTCCTTTTGTTGATGTTATCAATACCATGATGGATCCGGAATTACCTTTAACGCTTATTGAATATGATGAATGGGGAAACCCAAATTATAAAAGAGAATATGATTATATGATGTCCTATTCGCCATATGATAATGTAAAAACAGTAAACTACCCAAATATGTTTATTACTGCTGGTTTAAACGATCCCTGGGTTGGATATTGGGAACCAGCTAAATTTGTTGCAAAGCTTAGAAAAATGAAAACCGATAATAATACAATTATTTTTAAAACAGATTTGGACGCAGGACATAAAGGTTCATCAGGTATTTATGATGGCTTAAAAAATCGTTCGGAACAATATGCTTTTATATTAGATTTATTAGTTATAAACAGGTAATTTATGGCAAAAATTATAAAACCTCCCCAAAGTTTTAAAAAAAAAGATTTGAAAAATATTAAATCCGTTTTCTTGGCAGGTAGTATTGAAATGGGTGTTGCCGAGAAATGGCAGGAAAAAGTAGAAAATATATTAAATAATAAAAATATTATTATTTTAAATCCGAGAAGAGATGAATGGGATTCAACATGGTCTCAGGATATAAAAAATACTCTGTTCAGAGAGCAGGTTGAATGGGAACTTAAAGCACTAGAGATGGCTGATATAATAATTATGTATTTTTCACCACAGACTCAGTCACCTGTTTCTTTACTTGAGTTTGGCCTTTATGCCCGCAGTAATAAATTAATTGTATGCTGCCCTGAAGGCTTCTGGAAAAAGGGAAATATTGACATTGTATGTAAAAAGTACCAGATAAAACAGGTTGAAAGTATTGAAATGTTGATAAATGAAGTTAAGTCACTAATTTAAAAATCTATCTCTGCTTTATGGTAAAATTTGATTTTAATGATATAAAAGTTTTTATTTTTAGAAAATGAATAATTTATTGCAGGAAAGTTGGGATATACTAAAAAAAAATCCCAACTTATATGCACCACCAGCATTGCTTTTGTTATTTTCAGGTTTTCTTGATCCGACCGAAGCTTCAGTAACTCCATTCTATATTATTAGCATTTTTTGCTACATTTTTGTTAACATCGCTTTAACTACAGGATGGATCCATGAAATAAAAGTTGTTCTGGCTGGTAAAGAACATAAAGCAAAATTTGATGATGTCCTGATTGGTATAGGTAAATATTTTAGTATTATTCTTACGGGAAATATATTTTTTGTCCTGCTATTATTAATATTACTAATGGGTTATCTCTCTTCAACAAAACTAATAATAGGTATGACACAGGAAAAAGTTCAAAGTTTTCAACAAATTTGGCATACTTTACAAGCAATGAAACAAGAAGAAGCGATAAAATATATAAGTGGGTTAAACCCTGAAATGATAGCGCTTGCTTATAAGTGGGCCATTTCATTATTTATTTTTCTAGGTTTAGCCAGCCTTTTTTACTTTTTTATCGGATTATGGGCACAATGTTGTGTATTTAGAGGTATTTCCTGGCTTGATGGCTGGAAAAGAAGTTATAAAATAGTAAAAAGTAATTTTGGTATTTATACTCTTATAACCTTGCTCCAAACAGGTCTTATCTTTATACTTTTAATATTTTCCCTGTTTCTAACGGACGATTTTACCCAAATTTTATTAACCATAGTAAACATTGTGACAAAAACATATTTTACTATTTTGTTTTGTTTATTTATTTTTAAATTTGATGATGATCATAGGATAGATTTGATTAAAGATGAGATACAATCTCCCGTATCTGAAATACAAAAACCTAATAATAAAGAGTAGAGCGTTACTTGCTCCGATGGCTGGAGTAACTGATATTCCCTTTAGAAAGATGGTTAGAAAATGGGCAAAAGACTGTCTGGTATTTACAGAGATGATCAATTCAGTTTCTTTTGTTCAGGCCAAAAAAGTAGAGTTTATAGCCCAAACCTGTGAAGATGATTTTCCGATAGTTTATCAGTTTTCAGGGCATGATCCTTATTACCTGACAAAAGCAGGGCAAAGAGCACAGGAAATTGGTGCATCTGCTGTAGATATAAATATGGGTTGTCCTACTCAAAAAATAGTAAAAAAAGGTGAAGGCTCAAGTTTACTAAAAGATATTAATAAAACAAGACAAATATTTGAAGATATGGTTAAAAATATTGATATACCGATAACAGTAAAAATAAGAGCTGGTTGGGATGAACATTCAATAATTGCCAAAGAATATGCTATGCTTGCAGAAGAATGTGGATTAGCGGCAATTGCAATTCATGGCAGGACCAGATGTCAGTTTTACCAGGGAGAAGCCAACTGGGACTTCATTAAAGATGCCCAGGAAGCGGTCAGTATCCCTGTTATTGGCAGCGGTGATTTGTGGACACCGTATGATGCCAAAAGAATGATTGATTATACCGGCTGTGCAGGTTTATGGGTAGCAAGAGGATGCCTTGGAAATCCCTGGGTTGTGGCGCAAATGGATAGCTATATTCGTGAAGGTAAAATTGAGCCTGAATTTTCTGATGCAGAAAGGATAGGATTTATGCTTGAGCATCTGGCACTTATGGTAGAATATACAGGAGAAAGATGTGCAATTCCAGCTTCAAGAAAACATATTGCCTGGTGTATTAAAGATTTACCTGGCTGCGAAGAAATAAGAATCAAGGTTAACAAGCTTGTAACATATTCCGAAGTCGCAGATGTACTAAAAAATTATCAGGAATTTTTATTTTCAAGAGAAGACGAAAAAAATTAAAATTATAATGAAAAAAATTGGTCCTTTAATATTAAGTTTTTTACTTATCAGCATTTTTGCTTTTTCGGGTAGTACTGCAATTATTTTTTCACCACCTAAAGTGTCACTATTAACCAAAAAATCCATGGTTCCTATTCAGGAAAATGCTTATTTTAATAAAAGCAATCATAAACCTGAATTAAACAACATTAGCTTTTATACCAATGAAGATGCTGGGCCAATGATACTCAATGAAATAGAGAAAGCAAAAGTCATAGTACAACTTAATACTTTCTTATTTGGCTTGTCTTTTGGCAAACAATTAGTAGATCTTCTTGAAAAAAAAAGAAAAGAAGGAGTAATAATTAATTTTTTATTTGACGGAAATAGGGGCTTTAATGGTTATTTAAGAAGCTTATATACAGAAATGTTTGATTATATGGAAAAAAATACAGGCTTTAAGTACAAGCTTTACCCTCTTCACTTATTACCCAGATATGTTAACCTGCCATTGGCTAACATATTTCAAATGGCACATAATAAGTTGGTTAATATTGATGGAAAAACTTTAATAATTGGCGGAATCAATCTGTTTGATTTTGGTTTTTTAAATAGAGATGCAATGTTAAAAGTTGAAGGGCCAACGGCTTTTTATATGGCAAAAAGAATGAATCAGGACTGGAATCTTGAAGGTGAAAAAACTGAACTGGTTCCACTGGAGCCTTTTTATCCGCAGCCATCATCAAAAAGTGTGTGGACACGTATAATTGAAACTTCCAAAGAAGAATCTTCGGTTAAACAGGCTGTAATAAACATGATTAACTCTGCAAAAAAAAGTGTTTATATTGCCTTACTGGAATTTAGCGATCTTGATGTAATTGATGCTTTAATCGAAGCAAAAAAAAGGGGAGTGGATATAAGAGTTTTAATGGATCGGAAAGCCTCTGATACCAATGATAAATATTCAGCCGGGATAAATTTTTTAGTACCCTCGGAGCTTCCAAATATTATCCCTACAGTTGCTCTTTACAAAGAAAATATTATTGTTCATTATTATGATCCTCCATATCAGGAACAGGAACTGCATGCAAAATTCTGCCTTGTTGATAACGACAGATATATTATTGGCTCTACGAATTTTACCGTTCAGGCATTTAATAGCTGGAGGGAAACAAGTATTGAAGTAATTGGTGGTGATACTCCTAAGCAAATAAAGGATTTTTTTCTGGAAGATTGGAATTATCATTCATCTCCCTGTGAAAAACCCACTCTGGGAACCTATTTCAAAGCATATATTACAGAATTTTTTGACAAAAATTATTATGGCTGGTGGTAAGTTTTAACTAGCGAGATACAGTTCAATAAGCGCCAGCTTTGCAGAATTTTTAGAAAAAATTTCTTGTTTGGCTTCATAAGGTATATTTGCCAAACGAACTTCATTAGACTTTTGGAATATTTCTTTTTGAGTAGCTTTTGCCTGATCAATTGCGACCTGTTTTTCTTTATTTTCTCTTATTTGCCGGGAAAAGTTAAAATCTATCATCTGAGCTTCCAGCCGTGCTTTTATTATCTGCCTGGTTTCAATATCAAGCCGGGAAATAATTTCCTTAAATTTGTTTAAAAGACTGACTATATTTTCTTTTCCTGGTTCAACACTTAAATCTAGTTTTGCCTGCAGTTCATCTGCATTTTTAATATATTCATTTACTATTTTATCAATTTCAGCTCCTGGCTGAGAGTCCGCTGCAAGGTCTTTTGCAAGAGAGCGCTCTATTTCCTGAGCGGCAAGTAGAAACATTAAGTTTCTGAAATCATCTTTTTGCATTACAGAACTCATATTTCGTAATTCTAAAGCAAAATTATTTCTTGAATTTATCAGATTAACTACTTTTTCCAGATAGCATTCATCCTGTTTTACAATTTTATTAAGACTTTCTTTTATTACTGGTGATGTTTCAATAAATTTGAAATCTTTTGATTCGGCTCCTTCGGCTATATCTATTTTATCCTGGCCTGCTCCGGCAATCAGAGATTTTTTTATTCTCTCCATTGCTTTATCACATTTGGGCTTTTTTTCTAAATTTTCCGGTAATGTTTCACCACCAACAATATTAAGAGCATCAGAATCTTCAGCAAAGGCAGCTTCTATAAGAACTTTGAAAGCCTCAGCAGCTTTCGGATCTTTGCCCGCATAATTTGCAGTTAGTTCGCCAAGTTGCTTTTTTTTATCATCAAGGCTGGCATCAGATGAAGAAATTTTGTCAATATATTTTACCAGATTATTATAACCCATCATTATTCTGCCAAGGTCTTTGGGTTCTTTATCATATTGACCGCTTGCCAGATATTTTACAAATTTCTGCATATATACCTGATAAAGAGCAAGGCCAAGGGTAGGTTCATTACCGGATTCCTTAAGGGCTTTTGAATAATCAGCCAATGTGTCCTTAATCAGTCCGGCAAGCATGACTTCTTTATAATTTTGAAAGAAAATATCCAGTTTTTCCTTACTAACACCCACTTTTTTTAATTTCTCGATAACCTTTTCCAGCTTTTTAGGATCCATTTTCCCAGTCTGCAAAGAATTTAGTTCATTTAAAGTAATTCCGGCCTCATTACTTTTCTTCATCATTAAATCAAGCATTTCCGGAGTAATTCCTTTTGATTTTAATTTTGCTTCTACATCAGTTAAAACACTGGTTAATTCTTCAACACCCTTTTGGGACTGCTGAATATTTTCCCGATAATCGTTATAGGCAATCTCTGTCTTATTTTTACAATCTTCAAGCCGGTCAAATGTTTCAGTAAATTTTTGGAGAGACTGCACTTCAGTCTCTGATAACTGATTGGACTTATCATTTAATCTGGACTCAATTAAAGTATTCATCCCTTTTATAATATTATAGTCATCAAGAGTAATACTATATCCTGGTTTAACTCTGGTAATTAGTTCCTGCATTTTTTCAAGGCCCTGAATTTTAGAGCCTTCCTTTTGCAATACTGTTAAATTTTCTTTTAGAACATTTTCTGATACTTCATTAAAATCAAATTTTATTAGAGTCATATTAGTTGAACTAAGATTCTCTATTTTAAATGAGTCGTTTTTAAATGATTTTGCTTTAACAGCTGAATCAGCCTCTGTTGATTGGCTAATTCTTTGTCCAAGTGATGTTTTTATACTGAAATTATTAACCTGGGGAACATCTTTTAAGGAAATATTTTCCAAATCAAGTTCCCCACCTAGTGTAACCTTTCCATCAGCATTACTTAAAGTTAAAGGAGTTTCACCAATCTTTTTGGGGTCAAGCCTTTCGCCCAATGATGTTTTTATACTATAGCCAAGTACTTTATTAAAATCCATATCAAAAAAATTTCCCTTTAACAAGTCTTACCTTGATTTTACCTAATATATAACTATTATATTTAAAATCAAAAAACTCTTGCGTTAAAATCAATAAGGCATTATTTTAGCTGATAACCATTACCGGACAATTTTCAACATGATTTATTACATATGTACTTGTACTACCAATATAATTTAATTCAGAATGACCTCTTGTACCCATTATAATAAGATCACTTTTTATTTTTTTAGCATGTTCGCAGATAATTTTCTTGGCATTTCCTTCAGCGATAATTCCCTCTGATTCAATATTAAAATGACTTAAATCAGTTACAATATCATCAACAACATTCTGAGCATGTTTTTTATTGTCTTCTTTATACTGATCATAAATACTGGATGGCATGGAAATAAAATTATTGTTCATGCTGTAGGGAAGCTGATATACACATAAAACTGTAACATCGCAACCAAAAATCTTAGCTATTTTTTTTACATGTGGTAATGCTTTCTGTGATTCTTTTGATCCATCTGTAGGATATAGAATATGCTCATATTTCATATATTTTACCTGTATTTAATAATTTAAGTGAGAAGTGAAAAGTGAATGGAAAGAATAATTTTTACAGCTCACTGCGCACTCACCACTGGTCACTTTATTATAATCTTCAAATTCAAAAAACGACAACTTAGTTAATCAAAATAAATATTTGTATTTATATAGTTTATATTTTATTAATTATTTAATAATGTAGTATCAATAAAGTGAATAATATAAGTTAATATGGATGATTGTTGAAAATATTTAACAAATAAAAATGAGTATAGAAAATTCTGAAGATATAATAAACCCAGATATTGAGATAAAACCACCAGTTGGATTTTTAAATGGTCTTATACTGGCCATTATTTCAGGAATATTTTACTGGCTGGCTTTTCCGGTAATTGACATTTGGTTTTTAACCTTTATTTGCTGGGTACCATTAATTATAGCGATTAAAGGTCAAACTTCAAAAAATGCTTTATTTTTAGGCTGGGCAACAGGAATTACTTGTAATATCTTAGGATTTTACTGGTTATATGGTACAATCAGGTACTTTGGCAATTTCCCTTTTATAGTAACTATTTTATTTATGTTAATCATCTGCTCCTATCAGGGTGCCAGAATGGGATTTATGGCCTGGCTTTATTCCCGTGCTGAAAAAAAAGGCTGGCCATTCGGCATTAGTTTTGTTTTTGCTCTGATCGCCAGTGAAATTGTTTACCCGCTTCTTTTCCCCTGGTATACAGCCACTCACATCCATTCAGTTCCGGTATTTATGCAACTGGCCGATATTGGTGGCCCGGTAATCATTAGTGCCTTACTTGCAGGTACAAGCATTGCAGTTGCAGAATTTATTCTATCAAAAAAAGAGAAGAGAAAAATAAATAAACTTCGTTTTCTCGCTGGTATTTCTACACCATTAATATTGCTTACCTATGGAATAATCCGTATCCCACAAATCGAAAAAGCAATTGAAACTTTCCCTTCTGGTAAGGTAGGGCTGGTCCAGGGAAACAGGGAAATGATTGGAGATAATGCTGATGAGGGCTTAAAAAAATATCGTGAAGCATCTTATGAGCTTGAGAAAAAAAATTCTCCTGATTTTATAGTATGGCCTGAAGGTGCGATCAGGTTTCTTTTAAACGAAAAAGTAATTAAAAATTTTTTTATTACAGATATTTTCAAAAAAAATCATTATTATGGTAACTTTGATATAAATACACCAATCATCTCCGGAACTATTTTAGAAAAAAAAGAGAAGAATTTACAGAAATTTTTTAATTCTGTAACTTTAATGATGCCTGATGGTACAACAGGTGGTTCCTTCGAAAAAGTATTTTTAATTCCATTTGGAGAATTTATTCCTTTTGGGGAAATGTTTCCGGTTCTTTATACTTTAAGTCCCAATAGTATGCATTTTACCTCAGGTTCCGAGCTTAATATTTTAAATTTTAAAGATTACAAAATAAACCCTCTAATCTGTTATGAAGATATAAAACCTGATTTTGCAAATAAATTTATCCGTAAATATAATCCGGACTTACTTGTCAGTTTTGCTAATGACGGATGGTTTGGAGAAACAACCGAGCCAATGATTCACTTTAGTCTGGCAAAATTCAGAGCAGT
Organism: uncultured Candidatus Sericytochromatia bacterium; assembly: GCA_964422885.1. GTDB lineage: Bacteria > Cyanobacteriota > Sericytochromatia > UBA7694 > JACMQJ01 > CAYRDV01. The sequence goes on along the minus strand of CAYRDV010000174.1, from coordinate 8 downwards.
TGAACATC
>CAYRDV010000173.1:1160-12205 GCA_964422885.1 uncultured Candidatus Sericytochromatia bacterium | reverse complement strand
AGTCCCTTGTTCAGGCAAAGCCTGATTGTGAAAATATTTTTTAATTTCACGTTTGATCGAAGAGAATTCCTTTAGGGACACCTCTCACGATTTTATTTAGTTCCAGTGCAATTTCTGCCCCAACAAAGGCATTATTCTTTACCAAAGCAATATTTGTTTCCAGACTTTTTCCGCCTGTAATCTGTTTTATTTTATCCAAAAGAAATGGTGTAATTGCTTTGCCCTGAATCCCTGTTTTTTCAGCTTCTTCTAACGCTGAGTCTATTGCGTCTTTAATTATATTTTCATCCATCTCATTTTCTTCAGGCACAGGATTAGCTATAATAATTCCCCCTTTTAGCCCAAGTTCAAATTTTGTATGAATAAACTTCGCTGTTTCCAAAGCAGAGTTCATTTTATAATCTACTTTTTCTCCGCTATTACGGGTATAAAAAGCAGGAAATTCATTAGTTTTATACCCTAATACAGGTACTCCGCATGTTTCCAGGTATTCCAATGTTTTTTTTATATCCAGAATTGATTTAACACCAGCACATACTACAGCAACATTTGTCTGCATTAATTCTGTCAGATCTGCTGAAATATCCCAGGTTTTTTCTACTCCTCTATGAACACCACCAATACCTCCGGTCACAAAAACTTTTATTCCGGCCATTGCGGCACAAATCATAGTTCCAGAAACCGTAGTTGCGCCATTTCTATTCATACTTACTGCATATGACAGATCTCTCCGGCTAATTTTCAAAATATCTTTTTCTTTACCAAAATATTCAAGTTCTTCTGCTGAAAGTCCAATTTTAATTCTTCCGTCTATAATCCCGATTGTCGCTGGTACTGCTCCTTTATTTCGGATAATATCTTCAACTTCTCGGGCAGTTTTTACATTTAAGGGATAGGGCATACCATGAGAAATAATAGTTGATTCGAGAGCAACTATTGGATAATTCATTTTAATCGCCTGTTTTATCTCTTGAGAATAATCCAGATATTTATCTAAAATCATTTACAACCTTTCAATATTTGCGCCACCAATACAGACTATCAAGTGACTATTTTAAACCTAGCCTTTTTAAGGTTTTATCTTTAAAATCAGTAGTTATATCTTCTGAACAGACCTGTTCAAGTATTGAAAAAACATCTTCATAATTTTCGATATTTACTGATTCAGGGTTTTGTAAAATAATATCTGCGGCCTTACTAAGTAACTCAAAAGCTTCTTCTGCCGATATTTCCTCATTTGTATTTTCTGTCATAATTTTTCCTTTTTATAAATAATTTATTAGACAAATTATAGTGCATTTTTGTTTGTAATCAGCGATTAATAAATCAAAATTCCAATAGAATAGGTAGAAGCTAATCGGAGGTGTACACTTAAGGCTAATTTTATAGGACCTTTTTTATCTCTTCAATAAGCAGCCTTGTTGCAGAAGTCTGGTGAATATTTCTGTTCCAGATAATATATGGGTTCTTATGATGCTCAAAGGGTGAATCTGCAATTATAGCAAGGCTACCTTTTTTAATTCGTTCCCTGACTGTAATTTCTGGTACAAATACAGCTCCCATCCCAAGTTCACATAATTTAAGAGATAAAGGTAAGGAATCAACTTCAGCAATTATTTTTCTCTTATATTTATCTTCTTCCCAGTTACTGGGTAAATTAATCCGCCAGTAATTAAAAACAATATATTCTAAATCATTCCAGTTTTTAAAAGGTTGTGGTTTACCAACAATAACAGTTTTGATTTTTTTACCTTCAATATAATTGACTTCTTTTTTTTCAGGTGGAATAACAACCAGACCAATTTCAATATCACCAGATAAAACTAACTTTTCTATTTCTTCAGAACCCATAGTATAAATTTTTGGATAAACATCAGGAAAGGATGCAAGGAAAGAACCTAAAACCTCAGGTAATATATAAACGCCACAAAAGCTTGAAACGCCTATAGTTATGGTCCCACCGGGCTTACCAAAGCGAAAATCATCAAAAGTTTTATCAATATCATATAAATTATTCAAAACAACTCTTGATTTATCCAAAAGTAGTTTTCCAGCATCTGTTAATTTATTTGAATTTCTTTTTCTTTCAATAAGAATGATCCCTAATTGTGATTCAATACCTGATATTGCTTTACTTAAAGCTTGCTGGGTGATATGAAGATGTTCTGCGGCAATACTAAAATTACCAACTTCAGCCAATACAACAAAATATCGTAACCATTCAAGATTCAGAGATTTTAACTGTGAATTATAATTTGCAGGTTCAAAACCATCATTCTTCATCTTCTTACTTTTTTGTTTTAACTTATTTAGATATCTTTAAATATTATGTTTCAGTACATTTAATAAAGTAAAATCATTTTTTGTTGAGTATCTACAATTTTTGGTTGTAGCTCTGTTTATAATACTTTTTTTATTTCTTCAATAAAGATATTTACTGCAAAACTTTTATATGTCTGGTTATTTAATACAATATAAAGCTGATTATATAGTTCAAACGGAGGCTCTGATATTATTGCCAATGTCCCTTCACTTATTTTATCTCTTACAGCCACTTCAGGTATAAACGCAGCACCCACCCCGTTTTCACATAATTTTATGGATGTTGCGATAGAATCTGATTCTGCTGCAATCTTTCTTTTGAATTTACTTTCAGGCCAATCATTATCTGTACTTTCAGAACCAAAAAGATTAGGGATTATGTATGAAAGTTCGCTCCAATGTTTAAAAGGTTGTGGTTTACCAACAATAATATAAGGCTTTTTTTTTCCTTCAAAGTAAATAGTATTACTGCTATTAGTTTTTTCTACCAGCAACCCAATATCAATATCGCCTGCTGAAACGCATTTTTCAATTTCCTTAGAGCTCATGGTATAAATTTTTGGATATACTTCGGGAAAATCTGAAATAAAACGATATAAAATATCAGGTAAAATATATGCTCCCCAGAAACTTGATGCACCGATTGTTATCACTCCACCTGGATTGTTATCTTTCAATTCGGATAAGATTTTATTTATATCATAAAGATTATTGATTATTTCTTTAGATTTTTCAAAAAAAATTTTTCCATTAGAAGTAAGGCTATTAAAATCTTTTTTACGTTCAATAAGTTTAACCCCAAGTTGTTTTTCAATACCCGAGACAGCTTTACTCAATGCTTGTTGTGTAATATTTAATTGTTTGGCAGCTTCCTGAAAGTTACCAAGTTCAGAAAGTATGACAAAATATCTAAACCATTCTGTGTTTACAGAATTTAGGATTTTGGGAATATTTCTGTATTCATATTTCATATTTTCATTTTATAACAAATTTTAAAGATAAAAGTATAATTTCTTAATTCAGGCGGCTCTTTTCCTAAAAAACAGCCCCCAAATTAATTCCTACATTTACGCTAAAACGGTTATTCACAAGCACCTATAATATTCTTACACTGAAAGTTGTAGTAATACAAAAAATAGTTGTTTCACTTTTTGTAATTTTTTACTTATATTGATAATTGGGAAACTATAGATAAATTTTTTAAATGTATAGCTAATAAAAGGAAAATAAAATGAAAAAATTATTCATCACTATATCATTATTAATATTATCAGGTTGTTCTAATGTACAAAATGAGCCTCCAATTCAATTACCAAACCAGGTTGCACATATTCAATCTGATACTGGTTTGGACGGTTTCAGAAAATTTATGGTAAAAGAAGTAATTTTTGTGCATCTTGATAAAAATTCTGATGGTAATTTATCATTAACAGAGCTTAATAATGATCAGAACTTACTTTCAAAATATGATAAAGATAACAATGGAGGTATTTCTCTGGAAGAATCTTTATCAGGAAATGAATTTATGGGAGTTACATCAAAACAAATAAGAGATACATATGGGCAATCCGCTTTTGAAAAACTTGACACTGATAATAATAAATTAATTTCCATGAAGGAGTTCAAAAATCCCGGGTTCTTCTATAATACCCGACCAGATATGGCAAGCAGCTTATTAACATCTTTTTACGCTTCTGATAGAAATCAGGATGATGCTTTAAATTTTAGTGAGTTTGAAGATTGTCTATATGCTTATTTAAGGTACTATTTACAACACATTAATTCTCCTGTTGGTGGAGCGTAAGAGAACATATAAATTATAATTATCATATATTAAAAAAAACATGCCTCATAATTTAAAATTAAATGAAAAAAATAATATTATTAATATTAATTACAACATTAATTTTTAATATACCATCAATTTGTTATGCTAATAGCAATTTTATCCAGATAGATATAAATATTTTATCTTTTAGTTCTGATTCTGTTGAAAAATTTAATCCAGATATCAAAATAAAAGTTTCTAATATTAATGTATTTCCAACCAATTTTAAGAATAATGTAATCTTAAAAGAAAAGTCCTTGGGTGCTTTTTCATTATTAGCAACTGAACCGGATAATAACTGGATTTATACTGTATTAACTCTTATTATAATAGGGTTAACTTCTATTGGTCTATTGTCAGATATTATAAATTTTAAGAAGGAGAATTTATATCCAATAATATTTATATCAATAATTATTGGGATTCCTTTATTAATTGTATATTTGATAACATCATACCAAAATAGTATTCTTGAATCAAAAATATTAAAATAATAAGTAAATTTTTAGAGGTATTCGAATGAAAATTCTTAGTAAATTTTTTGTATTAATATCATTATCATTAATTGTTCAAAGTAATATGGCATATTCTCAAAATATAATCGCTAAGGATATTACAATAACTGAAAATAAAGAAGATAAAGTCAAATATTATTATAAAGAAGGGTTAAGTGATTATCAAAAAGCAAAAGAAATAATCGCTGGAATATCTTTAAATAAAAGATTTATTAATGTGGAAGAATTTACTTCAGCAATGAAATTTTTATGGTATGCAAAACATAATTTTAGCAAAGCACTTGAAATTGAACCAGAAAACATAGAGGCCAATATTAGTATGGGTCAGTTATATATAACATCTGGAGATATCTGTGATAATCTTGATTCCAAATTTCTGGATATTAATCAGGACCTATTTCAGGCATTTTATGGATTTGATTCAGCAAATTATCTGGAGAGTAAAGGAATATCCCTTAAAACTCAATATTATTATCAACAGGCAGCAGAAATTCTCACTAAATTTAATAACTCAAATAAAAATAGTGGTTTAGGTTATTATCACTTAGCAAAATTAAATGATAATCCAAAATGGAAAAATTCAAGTCATGAGCTTGTAAAAGAATATATTAATAAAGCAATTAATATCGAACCCAATAATGCTGATTATTATAATTATCGGGGAAATATTTTTCTCTTTGCCTATGAAAATATTTTAAATAATGAGAATTTTAGTTTTGCTCTTTCCGATTTTAATAAAGCAATAAGTTTAGAGCCTAATAAGGCAATTTATTACAATAATCTGGGATATTTATTGTCTTTAAAAAATGAAACTAAAGAAGCATTAGAAAATTTTAATAAGTCTATAAACCTTGAACCTGATAATAAATTAATAGCGGAAAATTACAAAAAATTCTTAATTTCTATCCTAAATAAATCTCCTGAAAAAACATTATCTATTCTAAAAGACATTTCTAGAAATGAACCATTGAGCCCTCTGATGAAAAATACAATAAGTCTTGTTTATACACAGATAGGGGTCAATTATCTTTTAAATAAGAAGAAAAAAGAAAATGCGATTCATAGTTTTGAAAAAGCACTCACATTTGATAATGAAAATAATCTTGCCAAAGAATATTTACAAATAGCAAAAACAGGTACTAATAAACTTTAAATTGTTTTTTTATAGTATAACTACTGTTAAAATAACATAAAAATTAAAGTTTTAGAGGTTGTACATTGGAAATAGGGATTATTTTAATTTCTGCACTAGTTATTGGCCTTGCTGTTTATTTTGTAATCAAAGGGGCTGATGTAAGGCTGGTTTTATTTCTGGCAGGTCTTTCTCTTTCATTTATAGCTCTAAAACCTTGGATTATTTTTGATACTTTTCAAAAAGTAATTGGTGATGGTAAGATTATCGGCCCGATTTGTACAGCGATGGGCTTTGCCTTTGTAGTCAGAGAAACAGGTTGTGACAAAGAAATGGTCAGGCTCTTAGTACAACCGATTAAAAAAATTAAATGGCTACTCTTACCCGGTGGTTGTATTATTGGTTTTTTAACAAATATGGCAATTACCAGCCAGACAGCGTCAGCAGCAGCAGCAGTAGGGCCTGTTTTGATGCCTTTGATGATTGCCGCTGGTTTTCATCCTATTATTGCCGGGGCAGCGCTTGTATTGGGCTGTTCAGCAGGAGGTAATTTATTTAACCCTGGCGAGCCTGATATTGTAGCTATTCAGATAAATACCAATGGAATAATTGGCGATATTCTTCAAAGAACTGTAGCTCCAGAATTGATTGGCTTTTTAGTGGCAGTCACATTTTTCGTCTTTTTTAGCCGCAAAGAGCCTGAAGAAAAAATTGAATCTGAAGCTGTATTTGAAGTTCAGGAAGAAACAAGACCAAATATTATAAAAGCCTTACTACCGCCATTACCAATTATTCTGCTTTTTATGACTCAGCCAAAATTCAATCTATTCCCACCTTTATTAAAGCTTTATCCGGCAGGTTTACCGGTTCCCCATGCGATGCTGATTTCTACAATTATTGTTTTCCTGATAATGAATAAAGAATTATCAAAGCAGACAAAAGCCTTTTTTGAAGGCCTTGGTTTTGCCTTTACTAATGTTATTTCTCTGATTATTACAGCCAGTTGTTTTATTACCGGACTTGAAGCGGTAGGCCTGTTAAAAAGCCTTGTCAGCTCTATTTCCAGTAGTGGCATTACCGGGAAACTGATCAGTACAGTTTTTCCTCTGATGCTTGGAATACTTTCCGGCTCAGGTACAGCTCCAAGTGTTGGGTTTTCTCAGGCAGTTCTTCCTGAAATCAGTAAATTAAGTCAGACAGGGGCGATAGATTTAGGGATTATGGGAGCGATAGGAGCAACATTTGGCAGAACAATGTCACCGGTAGCAGCAGTAGTAATTTTTACATCAGTTTTATTAAATATTAAACCTTTACAGATCGTTAAAAGAACAGCTCCGCCATTATTAATTGGTTTGGCAGCAATGTTTGTTTATATGCTGTTTAAAAGTTAGTTATTAATATTATAATTAACATAATTGGTGAATTAAAAGGAAGGTTTTTGTGAGTACAATTCTAAATAAAAATTTTACTTATGATGATTATTTAAAAATAAATGATGAAAAAAGATATGAAGTTATAGAAGGAGTTTTATTAGTGAATTCAGCACCATCCTCCAAACACCAAATTATTATAAATAACTTAGGCTACTTTATAACAGATTTTGTAAAGAAAAATAATTTAGGTCAGGTTATATACTCACCTTATGATGTAATACTTGGTGATAACGTTGTTGTTCAGCCAGATATATTGTATATATCAAAAGAGCATAGCAAAAATATCAAAAAAAGAGGTCTATTTGGAGCACCAGATTTAGTTGTAGAAATAGTTTCACCATCAAGTTTAAAAAGAGATACTGAAGATAAAAGAAATATATATAGAAAATATGGAATAAAAGAATATTGGATTATTTTTCCTAATGAAGAAATTATTGAGGTTTTGGAATTAGATGAAGGGATTTATAAAGTTTTTGATTATGCTTCAACTGAAGATATTGATAAAGAACAAAAAGTAAAATCTAAAGTTTTTGGTGGTTTAGAAATAGAGTTAAAGGATATTTTTTAATTTTATTAATAATTCCTCGAAGCGTTGCTTTGGTGTTAATACAAACAGGGGCCACACCTTGTGGGGAGTTATTTTTGCTCAAAAGAAATCTTTAATATATATACTGAGTTATTATGTTTATCAACCTCATAGTGTATTTTCCAGGTACGGTAAGAAAGTATAAATATATTTTCTGATAAAGAAGTTATTCGTTTTCTAAAAACATTTTCCGGTTCAAATTGCAACTGCACCTTAATATAGTTTTTAAGGTTTATACTATATTTTTCAAAAACCCAGTTTAACTGTTCTTCAGCGAGTTCAGCAAAAATAATAGAAAAAGTTTTTTCTAGTTTTTCCACCCATCCTGTTTTTGCCTCAGGAAATGAATCAGAATAAGGTAAGTAAGGCTTAATATCAAGTATTGGTGTTTGATCCAATAAATCGAAATCAGTAATATGAATATTAAGTTTTTCAACCTTTACAAGGTTTACACAGCTAAGGCCAATTGGGTTGGGGCGAAAAGGAGATCTGGTAGCAAAAACACCAATTTTTCCTTTAAAATACCTGGGAGGCCGGACAAGCGGTTTCCAGTTAGGGTTTTGGTTAAACTGGTAAATAAGCCAGATTTTATCAAAGCCTTCAAGGTCTTTTACAGCCTGCTCAAAATTACACTTAGGGTTAAGCCTGATAATCCCCTTATTGCCATCAGCATATACGCCTTGTCTTGGAGCTTCATATCTTTCTTTTTGCTCACATTCCAATATACCAATTTGTGTAAATTGAATTGATGCCACTATGTTTACGCGCTCCAAAATGCGAACATTATTGTAAAAACAAAATTATACTTTATTAAAATAAATATACAACTACCAGTTAAGATAAGAAGAAAAAAAGTTGTTTCTAAATTTTTCTTTTTTCTTTTATATTAAAAAAATAATTTTATGAGGAATTTTGTAACTGATAGTAGTCATAGATGATAATATAGCTATTCTAGAACTTAGCAAAATAATTCTGGAAATGAGTGGCTACCAGGTAAAGGCCTTTGAAAATATTTCTTCGGCTTTAAATTTTTATGAAGAAAATAAGAAAGAGGTAAAAGCAATACTTTTAGATCTCTACCAACCAGAGGCAAATTATAAAACAACAATACCGGCTTTTCGGGCAATTAATCCAAATGTTAAAATTATCACTATGAGTGGAGCATCAATGCCAGAGGATTTATTGACTGACAAAATATACAAAGTTGAATTCTTCGTAAAGAAGCCTTTTCAAATCCAAGATTTGCTGGAAATTATTGATTGCGTACTCAAATAAGCTCTTTGAAAAACAAAAATTGGTATTGTTATAGTTAAAAAATTAATTCACTATCAGGCAAAGCCTGAACAAGGGGCTTAAGCCCCTTGTTATAAAAAATATTTATTTAATACTATAGCTGAAATTAAAGCAACTTTTTCTAACAAAAAGCCTATAACATAAAAATGAATAATTTTTAGGTATAAAAAATGGCCCCTATCGGTTCCTTTAAGGAACAGATGCTAAATAATATAAATGACAGAGAATTAGACTCTAAGGAGTATTCTTCTCTTAAATCAGGCTACCTAAAAGAAAACCCCACGGCTAAACCAGAAGATTTTGATAATGAGCTGGTTAAAGTATTATCCGGTCTAAATGACAAAAGTTCACTCAGCGAATTAGCAAAAAAAGTAAAAGAACTTTCTTCCACAAATAATATAAATCCTGTTTCCCTGTTTTTTGACAAAAATTACAAAGCCCAATTTAAAGATGATGATATAAAAATTGATTTAAATATAAATATCGATGATTCAGATGGCTTAATTAACAAATCAAAAAATGATCTTTCAGGTAATGTGTCAGGTACAGTAAAAGTAAGCCTGGATAAAAATGGTCTGATTAATAAAAACCTGGGTAGTATGTATATGGGGCTGGAAGCTAAAAAGGATACCACAGGCAAAACAACTTATTCTTTTAATGCCGCATCAATGGAAATGGGTACTCTATCCGAAGAAAATGGCAAATTGGTTTTATCATTAGCTAAAAAATCTGACTGGGCATTAGGTATAGCTGATAAGGTAGGAATGAAAAACCCGGCAGTAAACTATTTTGTAGACTCTTTTAAAGAAAGTACAGGTATCACCCTAAAACCTCAGGAAGTAAAAGAAGGAAATAAAACAAAATTTGTTTTTGGCATTGAGCAGGTTACTTTAAGAGGTGATTTAAACAGCGGAGATTTTCAGACTGCCAGCAAAAGTAATAAAAATGCTCTGCCAATTGAATTGCGTGCTAAACCTGCAAAAGAAAATTACTCATTTTCTATTGATGACAAAGGGCTGATAAATTTAAATTTAACTAATGTCGGAATTCAAGGGGATTCTGATACCAAAGGTAACGCAGCCCCACCTCCAGGTACCCTTAATAAAGAAAAAGTAAATGCAAATCTTAGCCTTCGTTTTAATGCTGATGAAAAAGAAGGCCTCAGAGCAGATTCAATCAAGTTTAAAAATGTAAATGCTGAAGTATCATTAAATGAAAATTTATTAATCAAAGTAGCCGGAAATCTAAAAAACGGGGATCAGATTCTTGAAAAACAACTGGAGTCTGCTGGAATTCCCAAAGAACTGATTGATAAATTAAAATCACTTTCATCCAATGAAGCAATAAAAGAACTTGTTCATAACAAAAGCTTCCTAAATAAAATAAAATCAGCAAACCTTAATATTCAGTCAGAATCTCTGGTAATAAATACATCAGAAAATAAGCTTTCTATTTCCGCAGAAAATTTAAAACTTAACTCTGTAATAAAAGGTGAAGCTCTCACCAATCCTGGAAAATTAACCAAGGAAAAGAACAATGAATCGGAAATTAAAATAACAGGTTCTGCCAAAGACTTTGCTTTTACCTCAAATCTTTTGAGTACCGGGAATTTAAAAAATGCCCAGGATTTACTTAACTCAGACAAAAAAGAACTCAAAAATGAATTTATAAATAATCTAAAAAAACTTGGTGTTTCTGAACCAGAAATTGATAATTTTAAGAAATCAAATCAAAAATATCTGGAAATCTTAATCGAATCATCAAATATTGTTGATTCACTAAGTACAAATAATAAATTTAACACATATCTTAATAGTCAAGGAATGAAACATATATCAGATACCCTAAAAGGAACTGAAGAAAATAAATTTTCCTGGGTTTTTGGCGAAAAAATAGTGCCAACTCCCCTGGCAAAAAAAATGCGAAATGAGCTTGA
>CAYRDV010000173.1:0-1150 GCA_964422885.1 uncultured Candidatus Sericytochromatia bacterium | reverse complement strand
GACTGATAAGCAGATTGATTTTATTAAAAATAAGGGTGCTGATATTCTCACACAGTCAAAACTAGCAAAACAAGTAAATGAAGCATCTTTTTCCTGGAAATTTGATGTTAATGATGGAAAGATGAATGTTTCGCTTATTTCCGAGAATCATGGAATAGCTGATACAGCTATAACAGCAAAAAATACTAAAGCCTCTTTTTCTCCTGCAAAAGCAAATATTGATATATCTCAGCTTAAAGCTTCCGGTAATCTTGAATTAGATCCTGAACAACTAAGAAGATTAGGCTCTAAGCTAAATGAGTTGGGGAAAATGGTTGGGAATCATATTGAAAAATTAGGTTTAAAAGAAGAAAATTTTCAGGCAATTATTGATAAAATAAATTTTTTCAGCAAAAAGGGAACAGATATAAAAGATTTGGTTAAAAATGTTTCTAAAGATCTAAAGATACCGGAAACTGAAGTAAAAAATGTTTTGAGCTTATTAGAGAATCATGACTTTCAGTCTCTTTTGGATAATATCGCAGCTACCCAGAAAATTGCTCTGGAAGCCAAATCAACAGGTAAAATTTCAGCTTCATTTACGTCTGATACTTTAAATACAGCATTAAAGAATGGCATGATGGTTTCAGAAGCCAAATCAGCAGTTTTGAATATTAAAACTATTATAAACAGTACTAAAGGTAAGACTCAGGGAGATATACAGGTTAACTGGAGTTCTCTTGGATTTGAAAAAAGCAAAGAAAATGTAAAAGCAAATTTTGGTAAAGCCTCAGCAAAAGGTGAAGTTGTTTCCAAAGATAACAAAAATATTGAATCTAAAGCAACACTTACTTCCAAAATAGATGGTGCCCATTTTTCCCAACAAGGAAAAATATATAATCATAAAATAACAGGAAATGCCTATAATACAACATTTAAAAGTAATAACGGAGAAACAAAGGTTAATGCTTCCGCAGAAACGATCAGTTCTAAAGGGGTTGAAGGTAAAAAAGAACAAACCGGAACTGAAGTAACCAATTTTAAAGCTTCATCCGAAGCAAGAAACAGAGATAGAAATTCAATTATCAATGTAAATACTGAAAAGATTAATTTTAAATCAGATTCAGTTGAGTTTGGTAAAACTAAATTTTTGGCAGATATTGACAGAAAA
>CAYRDV010000172.1:0-12236 GCA_964422885.1 uncultured Candidatus Sericytochromatia bacterium | reverse complement strand
TTGTAAAATAAATGGAGGTTGCAAACTCGGAGCTATTCTTTCTAAATTAAACTTGTTCCATTATTGAGTTTAGCTATAAAGATAAACTTTTTCAATACTTAAAAACAAATGATAAGATTTTTAGCCAGGATTAACACAAATTTTCACAGATTTTTATAACAATACTCACTAAAAGTTTATAAAAAAATCTAATAACATTCATCCGTGTATCTCTGTGAAAATCTGTGGCTTTTATTCTTTTACTAAATGATGTTACGCTCTCTGTTTTTTCGCCATAGTTTTATTTCTTCTTCCCATTTAATTATTTCTACTAAGGAATGAGGTAAAAAACCACCCCATTCTTTAAATTCTGCAATCCATAATTCTAAATCCTGTTTCCAGGTATAAAACCCAGACTTCCATTCTCTGAACATTGCTTTCATTGATTTATCATTAAGGTTAGTTACTTTTTCAAGAATATTTTTTAGTTTTTCCTGAGTTTTGCTTAGTTCATTAAAAGAGTCTTCAATACTTTTATGCCACTGATCTAAGACATTAATCTCTTTTTCAATTTCAATTCCTTTTTGATGAACTTCTTCTTTCCAGTTCATAATATAGGAAAAATTATTTCCCAGCCTTTTTTTAAAATTTTTAAATTTTTCATCTTTTTGAATCTCCTTCCATTCAAGAATATTTAATTTCCATTCATCAAGAACTATTTTCCATTTGTCAACATGTTCTTCCCATTCGGCGCACATCTCAAGCCAGGCATAGATATATGAAAGTATTTTTGATTGTGATGCTTCCCATTCCTGTTTATATGCTTCCAGTTTTTGTTCTTTTTCGGAAATATTTTCTTTTTGGTCAATAATTTCAGGGTGTTTTTTGAATATTTTTTGTAATAATATTTTTGATGAATTAAGGCTGGCAAGATTACTGCCTGAAAATACATAGGGAATATCATTACTTACCAGATAACGGGTAAATTCATTGCTGTTACCAAAGGCCATATGGGATCTATCAACTGTTATGATCACACCAAGTGTATTTTTTGGAATTGTTTGCTTTCTTAAATCTGCACCTTTTCTGGCATTATAGTGCTCAATATTAAGGTTGTAGTTAGCAAAAAAATCTTTAATCACAGAGTCAAAACTTGCTCCGCCAACTATAACTATAAGAGAATTTGCCATAAATATCAGGAAACAAGAGTTTTAATTTTTTCTCTGGCCTGTTCTACAACCTCAGTGCCAGCAGCGGATAATACTTCTATAAACATTGTAATGGCCTCATCATCCGCTCTTTCTTTATTATAGCCAGGTATTTTTAGCAAATGAGTTTCAGTTAAAAGAGCTATAATCATAAAAATTTCTTCTCTATTAAAATGAACACTATTTTTCTTAAGCTTTTTAATTAATTCCTGGTTTTCCATTATGTTTCTAATGTATAAATTGATAAAATTTCATTTTTTAATTCATTTCTTTTTTCTAAGCCAAGTTTACTCACTAATCTGGGTAAGCTTTCATTAATAAGAGATTCTAATTTTTCTTTTTTTGAAGAAGCAAATTTTTCGGTAAATAATTTACCAAAATAAAATAATAAATCCTCTACTTGCTCATCTGTAAAGGAATTTACATTTTTACTTAATTCATTGAGTAATAATTCATTATTATTTTTAATCTCTAAAAAATCATTTTCTTTTTCCATAATTTTTTTAGCCTTTTAAGTTTACTGATTTTCTTTTTCAATAAGATTTATTATTCCTCATAGCTGACATTATAGTTTAAAAATTTACCAAAATGGTAAAAATATTTTTTGCTTGTATCACTTTTACTGAATCGTTTCAGTAGATTTTATATCAGTGTTTTACTTGTAGTAACTTAGATATAAAAAAAATCTGAAAAAATTACTTTAGTATAAGGTAAGCTTTCTGTAATAAAAAAATGTTTAAGCTAATAAAATCAATCTTTTTCCTATTGACCATAGGAGTAACCCGAATAGAATAATCGCTTTCTTTGGTCAATATCTTAAAGCCCCCTCTCAATGTTGAGAGGGGGTTGGGGGAGAGTTAGAAAAATATTCATTTTTACACAGTGCGCCCCCATTTATGCTAATATACAGACTGATTTATCTTTGGTGGAAGATATACAGTAAAGGAAATAAAATGTTTGAAGAACTTATTATACCTGCGGAATTACTGCCGGAAGACGGGCGTTTTGGTTCAGGCCCGACAAAAGTACCAGTTGACTTTTTAGATAAACTGAGAGAAACAGGTAAATCAATATTAGGAAATAGCCACAGAAATGATAATATTTTAAATCTGGTAAAAGATTGCCAGGAAGAATTAAAAAAATATTTATCTGTACCTGATGAATATGACATTTTACTGGGAAACGGTGGAGCAAGTATCATGTGGGAAATGCTTGCTTTTTCAGCAATTAAGGAGAAATCAGCTCACTTTACCTGTGGTGAATTTTCATCAAAGTGGCACTCGCTTACTAAAGCTACCCCCTGGCTAAAAACTGAAAAGTTTGAATCAGGATATGGTGAACTTCCTAAATTAGAATATGAAGGTAATGCTGATTTATTATGTATTACCCAAAATGAAACCTCTACCGGAGTGATGATTCCTCAATGCCCAAATTTTCCCGGTAATCCCCTTTTGGCTGTAGATGCCACATCAATTGCCGGAGTTACAAGGTGGGATTGGGACAAAACAGATCTTTACTACTTTTCCCTGCAAAAAGCATTCGGTAGTGAAGGTGGCTTATTTTTTGCCATCGCTTCTCCTCGCTTTATTGAAAGGGTAAGTGAGGTAAAAGCGACAAACCGTTATATTCCAAGTATGTTAAGTATTGATGATGTGATATCTAACAGTAGAAAAAACCAGACCCTTAATACACCTGCAATCAGCACTCTTTTCTTTTTTAACTGTGCTCTTGATGAGTTATTATCAAGGGGAGGAGTATCTGCTATTCAGAAATCATCCCAGGAAAAAGCAGGTTTAGTATATGGATTTGCTGAAAATTCAAAATATACCAGTCCGTATGTAAAACAGAATGAATTACGTTCTTTAAGTGTAGCAACCATTGATATATCAGATGAAATACCTGCTGAAGATTTGGTAAAGGTGATGAGAAGACATGGTGTTGTTGATATTAATAGTTACAGAAAGCTTGGCCGGAACCAGATCCGGCTTGGTCTTTTCCCGTTTATTACAAAGTCTGATGTGGAGAAGCTGATAAGCTCTCTTGATTTTGTATTAAACTCGATAAATCAGTAAAAAGTATTATAAAGGAAATTTTTAATTATGAGTAAAATATTAGAAGAAAAATTTTTATCCCAGAGAGTAATGAATGTACAGGAATCCCAGACTCTCCAGATAACTGGTAAAGCAAAAAAAATGCAGGGCGAAGGTATTGATGTTGTAAGTTTATCTGCCGGAGAACCTGATTTCCCAACTCCTGATTTTGTTTGTGATGCGGCAATTGATGCGATCAGAAAAAATTTCACCAAATATACCATAAACACCGGAATTATTGAATTAAGAAAAGCAATATGTGAAAAACTAAAAAAAGATAACCATGTTAGTTATACTCCTGAGCAAGTTATAGTAAGTAATGGCGGTAAGCAGTCTAATGCCAATCATTTTCTGGCAATGCTAAATCCTGGAGATGAAGTTATAATGCAGGCTCCATATTGGGTAAGCTATCCTGAAATGGCTCATATGGTAGATGCAATACCAATTATCATTAATTCTGATATTGATTCTGATTTTAAAATTACCCCTGACCAGTTAAAATCAGCTTTAAGTCCAAAAACAAAACTTTTTGTCTTTAATTCACCATCCAATCCTACAGGTACAGTTTATTCAGAACAGGAAATAAGGGATTTGATGAATGTAATAATTGATAAAGATATTTATGTTATTTCCGATGAAATTTATGAATACCTGATTTATGATTCTGCAAAACACTTTAGTCCTGCTGAGATAGAAGGTTTATATGATAAGGTAATTACCGTAAATGGAGTCTCAAAAGCCTATTCTATGACTGGATGGAGAATTGGTTATGCTGCCGGTCCAAAATGGATAATTGATGCCAGTGCCAAAATTCAGTCTCAGACAACTTCTAACCCATCTTCAATTTCGCAGAAAGCAACAGTTGCCGCACTACAGGGCGATCAGTCAGTAGTAGAAAAAATGCGGGTTGAGTTTATGAAAAGAAGAGATTTTATGTATACTGAATTAAATAATATCGAAGGTATAAGAGTTAACCGTCCTGAAGGCGCTTTTTATATGCTTGTCTCAGTACAGGGCTTATTAGGAAGAAGTTTTGGTGGAGTAGAAATAAATACATCTGCTGATTTCGCTACCTATTTGTTAGAAAAATTTCATCTTGCCACTGTGCCGGGAGATGCTTTCGGAGCTGAAGGATATCTGCGCCTGTCTTATGCTGAATCAATGGAAAATCTCGGTAAAGCAGTTGATAGACTAAAAAGAGCAGTAAATATGTAGTAATTATAATAGGGGGTAGGCATTTAATATGCCTCTGATAATTTAAAAATGGCTGTATTTAATCCAATCACTGCTGTAAATGATATAAACAGGTTCAGACAAATTGTTGCTGTTCTTATCAGGCATGGTTTTGGACAGCTTGTTGATCAACTTGCTACTGCCGATACTCCTTTTGGTAATCTGATTAGTAAACTAAAAAAAGAATCTTCTCCGGAAATTCAGGAAAATATCACCTTAGCCAGGAGAGCATTACTGGTATTACAGGAATTAGGCCCAACATTTATTAAATTGGGCCAGATTCTGAGTACCAGAGCTGATTTGATTCCTGATGAATTCATCGAAGAATTCAAAAATTTGCAGGACAATGTCCCACCATTTAGTTTTGATGAAGCCAGAAACCAGATTGAACTTGAGCTAGGAGGTTCGATTGAGGACCTTTTCGAATCATTTGACGAAAAACAAATGGCAACAGCTTCAATTGGTCAGGTCTATAATGCTGTTTTAAGAAGTGGAGAAGAAGTTGTTATCAAAGTACAACGTCCTAATGTAGGTCAGATAATAGCCAGAGATATAGATCTGCTATATATTCTGGCAAGAATGGCAGATCGGCAGTCACCTGATTTAAGACTTCTTGATCCAGTAGGAATTGTCAAGGAATTTGAGAAAGCAATTCACCGGGAGCTTGATTATAATACAGAATTACGAAATGCCATGAGATTTGCCGAAGCCTTTAAATATCACGATGAAATAGCAATTCCCAAAGTTTATAAGCAATATTCCGGTAAAAAAGTCTTTACTATGGAAAAGATTAAGGGAATTAAAATTACTCAGGCTGAAATGGTTGGTTCGGATAAAAAGGTACTGGCAAAAATTGCGTTGAAAGCGATACTTTTCATGGTTTTTGAAAATGGATTTTTTCATGCGGATCCGCACCCGGGAAATATCTTTGCTTTACCAGGTAATAAAATTGCCTTTCTTGATCTTGGTATGGTTGGTCATCTGGATGAGGACATGAGAACAAAAATGGCAGATCTGATTATTGCCCTTAATACCAGGGATGTCGAAGGCGTAGCCCATTCACTTTATGTTCTTGGCAAAAGTGAGAAAAAAATAAATTTTCCTGAATTTAAGCGTGATGTAGGAGAAGTTCT
The DNA here is from genome assembly GCA_964422885.1 of uncultured Candidatus Sericytochromatia bacterium. GTDB lineage: Bacteria > Cyanobacteriota > Sericytochromatia > UBA7694 > JACMQJ01 > CAYRDV01. Next base: position 6,593 of record CAYRDV010000172.1, on the reverse strand, counting down.
GGATAAAGTAATGGGTCTTCCTCTAAGTGAAATCAAGTTCAGTGAAATTTTACAGGAACTGATACAGGGGGCAAAAAAGAACAGAATCCGTATTCCTAATGATTATACACTAATGGGCAAAGCTATTTTGACTATTGAGGGCATTGGCAGAGTACTGGACCCTGAACTTGATCTGGAAAAAGAAGCCGCACCGTTTGTCAGAAAATTGGTACAGGAAAGATGGTCTTTCAGGAAATTAAGCCAGGATTTTTATAAAAGAAGCATTCAGATGTATGAATGGTCTTATGATGTTCCGGTACAACTGGTTTCTGTTCTTGATGATATTCAGAATGGAAATTTGAAATTAAAGATAGAGCAGACGGAACAGGTAAAAGCTCTAAAAGTTTGGGAGCAGATTATTGAAAAACTAACTGCCGGATTTGTCATTTCATCACTGATCATCAGTTCAGCAATATTCATTATATCTACAAAGGAACAATTAACGATAAATAATGTTCCGGTTACTCTGGTACTTGGAATTGGTGGCTATATTTTTGCTGCTATTTTAGGCCTGAGAATAATCAAGGCAGTAAAATCAACAAAACAGGATTAGCTTTAGCCTTATTTCATTTTACGTCTTACTTTTGACGTTTCACGAATTAATTATCTCCGGCAATCACAAATTTAAAAAATGTTTTTCCTAAAATAATCTCATCGCCTGTTTTAATAGGTAATGGTTCACCTGGGGTTAAACGTTCACCACGGTTAATGTAACTACCGTTTAAGCTGCCAAGATCCTCCAGAAAAAATTGTCCGTTCTTGGAAATTATTTTGGCATGTTTACGGGAAATCTTTGCTTCAATATCATCATTAGTCAGGTCAACATCAGGAAAGGCTCCACTATCAGGGTCCCATCTCCCCAATGTAGCCATATCGGTATCAATTACAAACTCTTTACCTTCTACGCCACCTTTACATAGTACAAGTTTGGCTCTAACCTTTTGCGACATCCTAATTCTCCTTCTATAAATGAACGTTAAAGTCAGATTTTAATATGAGTATATTAGTTTTAAATAAATTAAGCAACATTAGATTTGACATTTTTTATTAAAGGATAACCCATATCTTCTCTCTGTTTTAGATAAGTTTTTGCAATAAGCCTGGCAAGCTGATTAATTCTTTTTATATAACTGGTCCTTTCTGAAACGCTTATAACCCCTCTGGCATCAAGCAGGTTAAAAGTATGAGAACATTTTAAGATAAAATCATACGATGGTAATACAAGACCAATAGAAGCCAGATCAGTAGCCTCTTTTTCATATTTTTCAAAAAGACTATGGAGCATTTCTACGTTTGAGTGTTCAAAATTATATTTACAATGATCAATTTCGCTTTGCAGATATAAATCACCATAAGTAACTTCATGATTCCAGTTTATGTCATAAACAGAGGATTTATTCTGAAGATACATCGTTAATCTCTCTAAACCATAGGTAATTTCAACGGAAACTGGTTTGCAATCATAACCTCCAGCTTGCTGAAAATAAGTGAATTGGGTGATTTCCATACCATTTAGCCAGACTTCCCAGCCAACTCCCCAGGCCCCTAAAGTCGGAGATTCCCAGTTATCTTCAACAAATCTAATATCATGTTCGAGGGGATTAATACCCAGCCTTTTCAGGCTTTCAAGATATAATTCCTGAATATTGAGAGGAGATGGTTTAATGATTACCTGATATTGAAAGTAATGCTGTAATCTATTGGGATTTTCACCATAACGACCATCAGTAGGTCTTCTGGATGGTTCAACATAAGCAACTTTCCAGGGCTCTGGTCCAAGAACTCTTAAAAAAGTGGCAGGATTCATTGTTCCTGCTCCTTTTTCCATATCATAAGGAAATTGAATTACGCATCCTTGTTCTGACCAAAATTCATGAAGTTTTAAAATAATATTTTGAAAATTCATTAGTTGCCTAAAATGCAAAAATAATACTTTAGACATATTACTATAAATGTGTTTATTTGTTAATTGATAAACAGCCATCAGGGAAATTTTTTAATTTATTTGTCTTAAATCAAAGTATCTGGTTGAAAATTCTTTTCTGGAAGCATTGTAGTAAACCGTAATAAATTAACGATTCGTGAATAACCGGGACTGGCAAAACTTTTGTTATAAATATTTGTTTATCAAACAGAATAAAATATAATTACCAATTTGTTTTGCTAGTCCCCATTTGCTGAAGGAAAAAATTTTCAACCTAAATAGATAATCACTAATCGAAATGCAACCGGTAATTGTTTTAGCGAAATAAAAAAATTAAATAGTTTTATTTTAAGTATTTTGTAAAAAAACTTAAAATAAACTTATAACTACTTTACTTATTTAATAATATATTTTAAACATATAAATATATTATTTTATTAATAATACCTTGAAGTTTTGCTTCGAGGTAAAACAAAACTTTGTTTTGTTTCCAAAGCTGTGCTTTGGTGTTAATATAAACAGGGCCCCCTTTAGGGGAGTTATTTTCCTCAAATTTATTGCTAAATTTATGAATGATGAAGATAAGACAAAAGAAGAACTAATATTAGAACTTAAAAAGCTAAAAGAAGAAATTTCATTTTTAAAAGCTCATCAAAACCTTAGAAGCCTCGAATTTAAAGAAAATTTTCTTGAAAGAGAAGAGCTTTTTTATACTATGTTTGAAAAAAATAAAGCAGTAAAGCTACTTATAGATCCTGTTTCAGGAGCAATAATCAATGCAAATTCTGCTGCCAGTGAATTTTACGGTTACACACTTGAAACTTTAAAAAACATGAAAATAATTGATATTAATACTCTTACCAAAGAACAGGTGCATGAAGAGATGTCTTCTGCTTTTTCAGAAAAAAGATCCTATTTTGTCTTTAAACATAAACTGGAAAGTGGAGAAATAAAAAATGTGGAAGTTTTTTCCAGTCCGGTTTTGATTGATGGAAGATATCTGCTTTTTTCGATAATTATCGATATAACCCTTCGGATCAGTGCCGAAGAACAATTAAAGAAAACAAATATTGAGCTTGAAAAACAAAAGATATTACTGGATCAAATACTGGCTACGACTACAGATCATTTTATTATTTTTGATTCACTGGGAAGATTTATTTATGTTAACAAGGCAGGACTTGAAGCTCAGGGCCTTACTTATGAGCAGGTTATCGGACAAACCTGGAGAGAGCTTGAGTTTCCTGAAGAAACAGGTAAAGTTTTTGATAAACATTTAAATGATGTTTTTATTCTTGGAAAATCGCTTTGTTTTGAAGCCCGTTTTCCTTCAGTAGATGGAATGAGGGATTGGGATGTAACCTATAAGCCTCTTTGTGATGAAGCAGGTGATGTTATTAATATGGTTGCAATATACAGAGATATTACTGAACGTAAAAAGTTTCAGGAGCAGATTACAGATTCTCTGAATGAAAAAGAAGTCCTTTTAAGGGAAGTTCATCATCGGGTAAAAAATAATCTTCAGGTTATTTCCAGCTTATTATATCTGCAAACCAATTCGATAGAAGATAAAAAAACTCAGGGAATAATGAGAGAAATCCAGACCAGGGTTAAATCAATGTCACTTGTTCATGAAAGGTTATACCAATCAAAGACATTTTCCCGAATTGATTTTGGAATTTATCTTGAATCTCTGATTGATCATATATTTTTAACTTATGGAGTAAACCGAAAGGATATTAAATTAAATATCTTTGCCGATAACATTCATTTGAATATTGATACAGCTATACTTTGCGGATTAATTATTAATGAACTTATTTCAAATTCTTTAAAATATGCTTTTCCAGCTGAAAAAAACTTTTCCGAAAAATATATTTCAACATTTATCGAGCTTGATAAGTTTAATATTTTATCCATCAGATTCAGTGATAATGGTATTGGACTACCAGAGTCACTTGATGTTCAAAAAGCAGATACGCTGGGTCTTCAGCTGGTAAACCTTTTAGTAGAACAGTTGGATGGAATTATTAAATCTGATAATAAAACCGGAGCTTCCTATAATATCGATTTTCCCCTAAAAAAATAATAGTGTAATATTTATTAATAAAAAATATATTTTGCAGTGCTTTAGATCAATAAGGGATATAAAGAAAACAACGTATAATTTAAGAACATTATTTGATGCTTGCAGGTAATTATTATGAAAAAAAATAACTTAATTAGAGTTTCAATTTCATTGGCTTGTACTTTATTTCTCTATAGTTGTGCTACACTAGCACCTACAGCAACTGAACAGTCAAATTCTTCAACCTCTCAGTCTGAGCCTAAAAGTAATTCTGAAAAAGATAAAGCAACAGCCCGTAATGATTCAGATAAGCCTGTACCTTTTGTAAACCCTGGTGATGGTGGAGCAACTAACTCCGCAAAAACTTCCAAGCCAGCCTTTGCTGGAGCTCCAGCGTCTGCTCCAGTTGCAGAAACAACTACTGGTGATGTTTCTGATAGTGCAACTCTTGCCCCAATGCCTGCTTCAGCAGGAGGAAGTACAGTAGGTGGAATTAGCAAAGAAGAATCCGATAGAATAACAAGTTCTCCAATAATTGCCCCGCAACCAGCAAAGAAATTATCAGCAGGAAACATTGATGATAATGATAAATTCAGTGAATACCTGGAATATTTAAATAAATACGGGCCAACTTTTATAGATAAAAGAGATGTCTTAAAAGTAGATATTTCCAACAGATATATAATTAATGTCCATGATAAAGATAATAAAAGTATTTCCGATGCAGTTGTCGAAATAACTTCAAATAACAGTAATGTTTTTACTGGAAAGACCTATGCTCATGGTAAAACCCTGTTTTTTCCAACCGGAATAAAAAGTATAAATTCTGATTGCCAACAGCAGGACTGTACTTCAGCAAAATATTCTGTAACAGTTAAAAAAGGAAATTTAAAACAGACAAAGGAATTTACTCTTAGTGAAAATAGAACTTTGGATTTTACTTTGACAGATAAAAGAGATGTTATCACTACTCCAAATCTTGATATCTTGTTTCTAATAGATGCTACAGGTAGTATGGGTGATGAAATAGCCAGTATTCAAAAAACAATTAAGGATATCGCTTCCAGAATCAGTAGTCTGGAATTAAAACCTAATATCAGATATTCTCTTGTTTCTTATAAGGATAGAAATGATGATTATCGGGTAAAAAGATATGATTTTACCTCAAATCTTAATTATTTTCAGGAAATCCTAAATGAGTTAAGTGCAGGTGGTGGTGGTGATTATCCTGAATCATTAAATGAAGGGCTTTATCATTCAATTCATAAAGTAACCTGGTCAAATGATAAAGATGCAGTAAGGCTGGTATTTCTGATTGCCGATGCTCCTCCTCATCTTGATTATTCTGATGACTATAAATATACAGATGAAATGGTGGAAGCTGTAAAACAGGGAATAAAGATATATCCGGTTGCTTCCAGTGGTTTATCCGAAAATGGTGAGTATATATTCAGACAATTAGCTCAGTTTACCTATTCAAAATTCCTTTTTCTTACATATGGTGGTGATGAGCAAACCCCAGGTACAACCCCTCATAATGTTGGTGAATTTAAAGAAAATAACCTTGATGATTTAGTTGTTAATATTGTCAAAGAAGAACTAAATTATTTGAAGTAATTATTTTATTGATTTTGAAGATTAAAACCAATGATTTTACTTAAAATATCTACAATTTTTAAAACAAATTTATCAGGTAATTTACAATATTCTTTGCCATTACGTTCTTTAAAATCGAAGCTTTTAATCTGATCTGCAATAATTACACCTGAAACTTTGAATCCTTCAGGAATTTCAATCTGAAGTTTATGAAGTCCTTTGGAACTAGTGATTGGACAAACTAAAACCATTCCAGTCGCTTTATTATAGGCGTATTGTGAGAGTACAAGTGATGGCCTAAAACCAGACTGTTCCTGCCCTGATTGAGGATCACAATTAATTAAGATTACATCTCCTCTGGAAGGAATATATTCATGAGTTTTTACCAAACTTCTTTACCTACAGGTTTTCCATATTTGATTTCACTACCATAATTTTCTGGTGTTACCCCTTCTAATAAATTATCTAAAGTTAAATCATTTTCTTTATTAACAGGTTTTATTACAATATTTCCTGAGTCAACAATAATTTCCAATAAAGAACCTTCATTTATTTTTACTTGCTCTGCAAATAGCTTTGGTAGCCTTAAGCCTAAACTATTACCCCATTTTGCTGCTTTTATAAGCATCGTTTAACCTTCTTATGTATATACATGTTTATACATATTATATATTAAAAAACAATTTAATGTAGAGTTCCATTGCAATACATTTTTACTAATGATATTTTAGGATAAGTCATTTTTTCAATTTTAATAATTATGGTACATAATCTTACTCTAGAATTTACTGATTATAAAAAGTATCCGGCTTTATGGGCAAAAAGACTGGGAATTTCCATTGAAGCGGTTGAGCTTTATCTGGAAAGTGAAGTAATTGATCCACACACTGATTCCTTTATCTGGAAACGTATTTTTGGTTATGATATGGGAAAAAGGCATAAACCCAGACCTTTTTTTAGCCAGGT
>CAYRDV010000171.1:4331-12335 GCA_964422885.1 uncultured Candidatus Sericytochromatia bacterium | reverse complement strand
TGTGCTCTACCAGCTGAGCTATATCCCCAACACTCATATTAAATCATAGCGCAGGCTTTAAGACAAGATACAAATAATCAAAATTTTTATTAACAGTTTTGATTTTGTTAATCCAGGTAATTTAAAATTTTAAATATGAATGAAAAATTAAAAAAAGTTGTAGTAGTTACCGGCGGTAGCCGGGGGATTGGCAAAGAAACAGGGAAACTATTTGCTGATAATGGTTATAAAGTTATTCTGATATCTAAAAATGAAAAAAAACTTTTGGCCGCAAAACCAGAATTCCCTTTAGAGTCAGCTGTTGAAACCTATGTATGTGATGTTACAGATATAGAGCAGGTAAAAAAAACAGTAAATGAAATCAATATTAAAAATCCTCAGGTTGACGTATTGATAAATAATGCTGGTATTTCTAAACTTACTTTACTGGAAGAAGAAAATTATTTAGCCTGGAAGCAGCAGATAGATGTAAATTTATCAGGAACATATTATTTTTCCAGAGAAATATTTTTAAAAATGAAAGATTTTAATCATGGCAGGATTATTAATATTTCTTCAGTTTATGGCCTTATTGGTGGTGAAGGGTATAGTGCCTATTGTGCATCGAAACATGGGGTTATTGGCTTAACAAAATCTCTCGCTTTGGAAATGGCAAAATATAATATTACGGTAAATGCTATTTGCCCCGGATGGGTTGAAACTGATATGTTTAATAATGATATGGAAGAAATGTCCAAAGCTTATTTGATTGAAAAAGAATTTTTAATCGAAGATGAAAAAATGGCAATTCCTTTGAAAAATTTTACAAGCATGGAAGATATTGCAAGGCTAGGTTTATATCTGGCATCTGATGCTGCAAAAAATATAACTGGTCAGGCAATTAATATTTCCGGAGGGCTAGCGATCTGACAAACTCTGATGAATATTTTATGGAAATCGCTCTAGAGGAAGCAAAAAAAGCTTTTGAGCTGGGAGAAGTCCCTGTTGGTGCTGTTATGGTATCAGGAGATAAAGTTATTGCTAAAACCTATAATCAAAAAGAGGCAGATAAAAATACTACTTCTCATGCTGAAATTTTATTAATTAATGAAGTTTCAAAATTATTGGCAACCTGGAGATTAAATGAATGTATCTTATATGTTACTCTTGAGCCATGCCCAATGTGTGCCGGAGCTATTATCCAAAGCCGAATCAGTAAAGTTGTTTATGGTGCAAAAAATCTAATATATGGCTCATTTGGGACAGTTATATCATTGCAGAATTATTTCCCGGATTCAAAAAATATGGAGTTGGTTGGTGGTATTTTAGAAGAAGAATCAGCGAGCTTAATTAAAGATTTCTTTAGAAAAGAAGTTCCCAAAATAAAGGGTAAAAATTAAATAAAACCTGATTTCTCAGGCTAAACTAAGGATATTTTTTATGAAACAATTTATTCTTCTTGCGCCTACGATTCTTTCATATTTGTTGGGTGATTTTTTCCTGACGATTACCGGGTTTATCAGGCCAACTTCCCGGATATTATTAGTTATTTAAAACAGCTCATCTTTATAAATTTTGATCCAGTTATGAGATGTTGGTTTAGATATACATAGGTATTGTCAATTACTTTTAATAAATTAATTAAGGAAAAAAAATTTAATGCTCTGTTCGGAAGCGTTTCAACAGATATAAATAATTCTATTGAGCGTTTGGATGAAATGATTGATAAATTAAGTGATATGAGCCAATCAATAATAAAGGCAAATGATGCTTCAATTAATGGGTTAAAGGTTTTTGAAATTAAAAAAAGCGAATGTAAACTATATTTACCAACATATAGAATTTCCGCAGTTGGAATGGGATATTTTAAACCCAAAGTTTCCAATGATAATGAAATAAATCGTACCAAAAACAGAAGAATTGAGATAAAAAAAATAATTCCTTTAAGTATGAATACTATTCAAAACTAATTGCATTTATACAGCTAAGGGTTTATTACCTCTTATATCCAATATTTTATGATAAAATATAGCTTGTTTTTGTAAATTATTTAAGAGTAAAAAATGATATGAAAATAATTAAAATACTACAAATTACCAATCACTCATTTTTGCCTCATCTAAATACCATATGAAAAAGCTACCTTTAGGAATCCAGACCTTTAAAAATATCATAGAAGAAAATTATCTCTATATTGATAAAACTGAAATAATCAATAAACTTATTTCTGATGGAGGTAAATACTACTTTATATCAAGACCAAGAAGATTTGGTAAATCTCTTCTTATTTCCACGCTTAAAGAAATATTTTCTGGAAATAAAGAACTATTTAAAGGTTTGTGGATTTATGACAAAATTGAATGGAAAAAATATCCGATAATTCATCTTGATTTTTCCGGTATAAGCTATGAAAAACCTGATTCACTAAGAAAAAGCCTGGGTAACAGGATGATTGATTTACTTCAAAATAATAATTTATCAGTTAATCCGGATAAAGACTATAAAGATAATTTCAAAGATTTAATAGAAAAACTTTCTGAGAAAGAAAAAGTCGTAATCCTAATAGATGAGTATGATAAACCTTTAGTAGAATTTGTAGATAAGTCTGAGGTTGCAATTGAAAATAGGGATATACTAAAAAACTTTTATGAAGTCATAAAAGAATCAGATCAATATTTAAAGTTTTCTATACTTACCGGAGTATCAAAATTTTCCAGAGTATCAGTTTTTTCCGGATTAAATAATCTCCGGGATATAACACTTTCTGAAACATTTTCTACATTATTTGGATACACTGAATATGAGCTAAAACATTATTTTCCTGAATATCTTCAATCTATGGCTGAAAAACTCAAAATGGAAAAAGAAACCCTTTATCAGGAAATAAAAAACTGGTACAACGGTTATTCATGGGATGGTGAAAACTTTGTTTATAACCCATTTTCAATACTTTATCTTTTTACAGAGCAACAATTTAATAATTACTGGTTTACATCAGGCACACCAACCTTTCTGATAAAGATGATTAATCAATATGAAACTGATATAAAAACACTGGAAAATCTTGAAGTAAGTGCAAGTATATTTGACTCTTTTGATGTAAATAAAATGAATGTTGAGTCACTGTTATTTCAAACAGGCTATCTGACTATAAAGAAGGTAATTATTAAATCTATTACCCGAAAAAAATATATTTTAAATTATCCGAATTTAGAAGTAAAAGATTCTCTTTTAAAAAATATTCTGGCTGATTTTATTAATAAATCTACATCAGATGTTTTAGTGGACAAAATTTCAGAATCTATTGAAGAAAATAATTTAGACGATTTTTTTATTCATTTAAAAAGTCTTTTTGCATCAATTCCATCTCATTTATTTATAAAAAATAAAGAGGCATATTATCACACAATTATTTATCTTGTACTAACCCTTGTAGGGGTAATGATAAAAGTCGAAGTTCATACCAATAAAGGCCGTATAGATGCAGTGATTGAAACAGTTGAAAATATATATATTTTGGAATTTAAACTCAGTTCTCCTGAAAAAGCACTGGAGCAGATTGAAACAATGAATTATCATGAAAAATATCTTGGCTCAGGTAAATCAGTAATTCTCATCGGTATTGGTTTTGATGCAGGAAAACGAAATATTGGAAATTATCTTATTAAGAAATTAGAATAATGAGATTACATTTTCCTATTTAAAAATTTATCAGAAATGTGGGTTAGAAGTAAATTTGAAAGATGCTAAATTTTAAATTAGATGCAAAAAATTTAACCGTATCCATTGGTTCTTTAAACAGGCAAAAAATTCTGGATAATGTTTCTTTGTCTTTTAATAGCGGTGAACTTGTTGGTGTACTTGGTCCCAGTGGTTCAGGAAAATCTACGCTGATAAATGCAATTTGCGGTTTTAGAAAAGCTGATAGTGGTAATGTAATAATTAACAGCCTTGATTTGTATAAAAACCTTGAGCAGTTCAGGTCGTCTATCGGCTATGTGCCACAGGATGATATTATCCATAAAGAGCTTTCAGTTTATAAGACTCTGAAATATGCTGCTCTTTTAAGGCTTTCACCTGATACTGCCAAAGATGTTATTGAAGATAAAATAAACACAATTTTAAATATGCTGGAGCTTACTGAGAGAACAAATTTAAGAGTTAAAAAACTAAGCGGTGGTCAAAGAAAAAGGGTAAGTATTGGCGTAGAACTTTTAACCAGTCCAAGAATAATGCTGCTTGATGAACCTACTTCAGGCTTAGATCCAGCTCTTGAAGTAAAGCTGATGAGTGTTTTGAAAAATCTTGTAAAAGAAAACAGATTGATTTTTGTCTCTACTCATATTATGAAAAGCCTTGATCTGCTGGATCTGTTAATTGTTATAATAAAAGGAAAAATTGCCTTTATCGGTAAACCAGAGGAAGTTTGTGAATATTTTGAGGTTGATGAAATAAGTGATATTTTTCATAAACTGACAAAAAAAACTCCTGAGCAATGGCAGATTCAGTTTTTAAAATCTTCCCTATTTTCATTTTATGTTACTTCAAGGCTTGCTGCACCTTATCCGGCATCCGTTTTTAGCTTTGCTGAACAGATAAAACCAAAGGAAAATATCATCTTAACTAAAACTGAAGATAAAACAACTGTCACTATTGAATCAATTGAGGCAGAACTGGAGAGATTAAAAAAAGAGTTAGGGTAAATTTACCCTAACTCTTTTTTTCTTTTGTAAAAATGTGATTCTATTTTAGGGTTTACTAAGGTAAAACAGCTCTATTATTAATAAGCTGTTCTGGTTCTTTCCAAATTGCGACTCCTATTGATAGACGCTCATTAGTTGCAGGAACTGTTTGCCTGAAAACCATAATTCTTTTACCATTTCTATCATAAGCCATATTCATAAATTCACCACTAAAACCATCCATATATGATAATGGCCTATAACTTTTTGGTGGGGCACACATACTCCAACCTGAAGAAGTACTGTATGATGCAAGCAAAGGTGAACCACATCTGTCTGAAGCCGAACCCTGAGAAAACTCGTAGGCAATAGAAGGAGTTCCATTTGAACTTAATGCCAAGGATAACCAGCTACCTCCGTTTCTTGCTGGATCATCTGCAACATTAACGGGAGTGTTCCATGGTAACCCTGGATTTTGGAGTGATGTATCTCTTTTAGTAGAGTACCAAATATTAGGAGGGACTAAATTGCTATTTTTAAACATCTGGTATGTAACAGCTGGTTTATCAACATTATAAGCTAGAGATATAGAGCGAAAATCATTTTGAGTCATAGTACTGTCTATTGATTCAAAAGTTCCACTTTGGGGCTCCCAATATACAACTCTTAATGGTCCTGTCTGAACTCCATTTTGATCAACTTTACCAGCAAGGTAATTTGCAATACCGGGAACTCCTTTACTATTAATAGCTAAACTTAAAGGTGTTGTATTTTGACCAGTATCAGGCAATAAAGGAGATGTAGTATAAGTAAATACTCCTTTACCTAATTCTTTTGTCGCATATATCATAGAATTACATTGCCCTGCCTGACACCTTACCCAACTGGAAAAAAATCCAACATGAACTTTATTATTATATATTGCAAGTGAAGGGTTTGATTCACCATAATTAGTATTAAAATGATTCTCTCCTACTCGCTCTCCTCCTGACCAGGAAACACCACCATCTGTAGAATATATAAATGATATATCAGGATCAAAGTTAATATGATCTGTAGTTTTCTGAAATGCTATTCCAATTGTTCCTGTTATTGGATCTCTGGCAATTGAGACTTGTCTATCCCCAACCTCACCATTTCTAAGGTCCATAGTAGCAGCTCTGACAGGATTCTTCCACCGATTAGTAGTTTTGTCCCATCGGGTAAAAAATAGCCCTATATTTCTATGATCTGAAGTGTCATTAATATAAGCAATTAATGGTTCATCATTTTCATCCAAAACCATTGAAACCTCCGCCCCAAAATTTCCTCCTGGGTTTGCACCAGCATCTGCAACCATACTAAAACCTGTTGGAATAGTGCTTGACGGTAAAGGAATCGGAGATGGTGTAGGAGTAGGTCTTGGTGGTAGTGATACCGGAATGGCACTGGAATTTGTAGTAACTGAAGATGCTGTAGGTGATGGAGAAGGAGAGCCATTCGGAGGCAGTTGTGAAGCATTTTGTGCGGTACAAGATGTAAGTAAGAGAACAAAGGATGTAAGTAAAGTTATTTTTTTCATAACTCCCCCTAAAGCTTAATAATATTTTTATAGGTCTTTTTAACATATAAAAAAGTAAATGAAAAGATGATTAAAGTCAATTTAAAAAAAAAATTGATATAAACTTAAATTTATTAATGCTTTTTAAATAAAAAGTACAATTTTTGATTATAATTAAGTTGGTTGGTTTATAAATCTATTATTAAGAAATTAACAGTGAGTTTTTTTTTTAGAGTCACTATTAGTAAAATTTATAGGTTTGTTCTTTTGTTTTTATATTAATTTTTTCTCTTTACAAATAAATCAGAATTAACATATAAGGTATTTCTGTAATATATTCTGTAATGATACTTCCAAAGACTTTGCCAACTGTAAAACCAAGCTATTGTAAACACCTTTGCTATGGACTTGTCTGTAAGTATTTGCTACACTAGAGCTCATTCAGTAAAATAAATCGAAAAAAGGCTATAAAATAAGGAGGCTTATATGATTAAAAAATTCCAGTTAAAAAAGATTTTGGCAGAAAAAAAGCTTTTAAAAGTAATATCCGGCATGGAAAACTTCAATGAAGAAAATATAAAAATGGTCGTTAATGCTGCAACATTGGGTGGTGCCCAGGCAGTGGATATTTCTGCTGATTCTGATAATATCAGATGGATAAAGGAAAATCATACAAAGCTGATTATTTTTGTTTCTTCTTTAAGTCCGGCAATGCTCGTAAAAGCAAAAGAATGGGGAGCTGATGTCCTGGAACTTGGAAACTTTGATTCTTTATATACTCAGGGAAAAAGTATTTCTAAAGAAGAAGTTATAAATTTAACCAGAGAATTAAGAACATCAGTTGGAGATGATACCTTAATATGTATTACTGTTCCCGGAAATCTTTCTATTGATGAACAGGTTGATCTTGCTGTTCAGATACAGGCTGCTGGTGCTGATATTATTCAGGTAGAGAACCTGACTACAATCAGTAAATACGAAAATGCCAAAGCTATTGTTAAAGCTGTTGAAATACCTGTTCTTCTAAGTGGAAAGTTAGATAACACCAAAGTAGAGCAAGCATTTGCAGCAGAGATACATGCTATTGGAATTGGTAATGCCATTAACTCAAAAACTGACTTACCTTCAATGGTAGAAGAAGTTAAAGCTTCTATGAAGATTATTAATTCAGAAAAAGTTTCAGTATAAATCTAAAACGGCAAAAAAGCTCCGCTAGCGGAGCTTTTTTATTAAGAGTTTATCTTCGGGACATACTCTCCTTTTACTCCGGGAAAACCAGGAGTAGAAACTATATTATATTGTATATTAATAATTCTCCACTTTGGGGAGCTCTGATTAATAGTAAAATTATTGCTAAAAAACAGCTTTTAAAGCTAAAGGCAATTCACCTTTTGGAATTTCTGAGCAGACGCTACAATTAATAAAAGTTGGCCTTTTAGTACAATACATACAACTTTTTAAAATAGTTGCTCCAAGCTCTATTTGTTTATGTATCTGATGATAGCGGATTAAATTTTTTTCTGCTTCAAAAAATTGTTTTTCTAAATTATTTATCAGGGCTTCTTTTCTGCTTCGTTTTGCTGTAAATTCAAAGTCAATTTGAATAATTGACTTTATTTCTTCAAGGCTAAAATTTAACCCCTTCAGATTATTTATCAGTTTTAGTTTTAAAAAATCAATATCTGAATAAAGTCTTAACCCACCATCACTGTACTCACTTGGCCTAAGAAGACCAAGTTCTTCATAATACCTTATGGTTCTGGTGGTTACACCAGCTTTTTCAGCCAATTCACCAATCTTCAT
>CAYRDV010000171.1:0-4321 GCA_964422885.1 uncultured Candidatus Sericytochromatia bacterium | reverse complement strand
TATTTTTCCATAAGATTCCCTCAAAAATTTTTAATCTAAGAATTTACAAGATTCTAAACTAGCTCATAGGAGTTGATAAAAAAATGTATTTATCATTTTCAATAGTAAAAATATTATATTTTTGCCTATTAATTTAAAAACAAAGGTTTTCTATGAATTATTTATTAACAATTATATCCAAAATTTAATGTGAACTGGGGTAATCCTATAATATTTTATCGAGTTCCTCAAAGGAAATAATTCCATCTTTGAGAAGTCTGGTGCCATATTCCTTAAAGTTCATAACACATGAAGAATTAACAGCTTTTCCTATGTCATCCCCAAGATGCTCATTTTTATGAAGTAAATTAATCAATTCCCTGGAAATTTTTACTACCTCAAAAATACCGATAAGTTCTCTGTAACCCCCGTAACATTTACTGCAACCACTGGGATCAGCTTCATAAACTTCAGGAAGTTGCTCTATTTTATGATTTATAGAACTTAACTCTTTTTCAGAAGGTACCTTTTTAACTTTACAAAATGAACATAATTTTCGTAATAGTCTTTGGTTTATAATACATTGAATAGATGCAAAATTAGGAAAATCCATTCTTTTTAATCTCTTTAGTGCAGAAACTGTATTATATGCTTTCATACTGGTTAAAATAAGCATTCCCGAAAGGGCAAGCTCTTCAATAAGTGAAGACCATCCTTCATCTTTTATTTCCTGCACCATTAAAATATCTGGATTATGTTTGGAAACTTCATAAACAAGATCTGTCAGAGAAGAAATACGGTCATTTTTTACCTGAATCTGAGATATATAATTTTCAAAAACGTATTTTACGGGATCCTCAATGGTCATTAACTGGTATTTATTAGAAATTTTATGTTGAAGTATTGAATATAATGTCGTTGATTTTCCTGAACCAGAACCACCTATAACTAATATTAACCCTTTATTTTTACTTGTGACATTATTTATGTATTCATATGGTTCCGGGTAATAGATTAATTTTTTGAGATCAGGAATAGGGTACCCTGGCCTAAGTATCAATTTATCGCCATTAATAGATTTAATACCATTTACTACAATATTTATTTCTTTTTTATCTGATGAGGTAAATTTAAAGTGACCACAATAATGAAAGCTTTTTTCCTCACTTTCCAGACCACCAAGGCCTTTAATATGGCTAAGAAAATTAGAGTACATTTTTCTGGGTAATCTACCTTCTTCATAAAAGGTATCATCAATTTTAAATCTGATTCTGACATTTTCATAACTGGGCTCTATACTAACCTGGGTTGCTCTTTTTTTTAAGGCGCTTTCCAACATTCGGTTAATTAGCTTTTCAATAGGATCTCCCGATGTTTCTGTTTCTTTTGCTTCAAAATGTGACTGGTCTTCAATGTTTACAGCTTCCGAATCGCGGTCTTTAATATCTCCTAATAAATGGCTGAATTTAGTTGTGAGAAAACTAAATTCTTCTTCAGTAATTTTAAACCTTTGCAAGGCAATACTTTTTCCCAGAAAAAGGCTTACTGTATCTTTTGTAATCAGGTCTTTGGGATCTACCATTGCCAGGATAAATTTATTTTTTTCAAATTTTAAAGGAAATACCTTGTTATTACGGATTATATGTAAAGGAAGCATTTTTAACACATCAGGCGATATTTGAAGTTTTTTTACATCTAAATCCTCAAGCTCATATAATTCAAGTGCATCCTTTATTCTTGATTCAGTGGTAAAACCTTTGTTTACCATTATTTTTATCAGGCTTTCATTTGTCCTGACCTGTTCTTCCAAGGCAAATTGTAAATGCTGCTGATTAATTTCCCCTGTCTCAAGAAGAATTCTTACTGTTCTATCCATCATTTGAAGTTATTAGACCACCACTAAAAAACAATATCAATAATAAATCCCCTAAAGGGTCCCCTGTTTCCGAGTACAAACTTAACTCACCTGAAAAAAAAACTGCATTTATAAAGCATTACAATTAAGATAGTAAATTATTTTTACTTTAAATAATGTGACTCAGTTAGTTTTTGTTATAAATACCATTTTCTATTTTTTTCAGACAGGATTATGGCAGACAGCTTCAATATTATTCCCATCAGGATCGATAATAAATGCACCATAATAATTTGGATGATATTGAGGTCTTGGACCAGGTGCGCCATTATCCGTTCCACCTGCTTCAAGAGCTGCCTGATAAAAAGAATCCACAGTCTCACGGGTTTCACACCGGAAAGCAATATGTATTGGTGATGATTTCGTTGATTCACCCTGACCTATCCAAAAATCGGGCTTATGTCCTACACCAAACCCACCCCATTTTTCAAATTCCATAATTATATTGTAATCAAGAGGTTTTAAGGCTGCTTCATAGAATTTTTTACTTTTTTGATAATCACTTACATCAAGTCCGATATGATCCAGCATTTTTCTTTCCTCTCAAAAATAATGATTACAGTATTATAAATTGGATTAAATGGTTAATAAAGGATTTCTTATCTGATTTAGAAAAACAGTTGTAAATTAGATTATTGTGGACTGGTAATAAAACTAATAACCAGGGGCCCAAAGATTATTATAAAAATAGTCGGAAAAATAAAAAGAGCTACCGGAATAATCAGCTTTACGGGTGCTTTTTGGGCAAGCTCCTGAGCTTTTTGCCAGCGAATATCCCTGATAATTTCGCTTTGAATTTTTAGGGTTTTTGCCAGACTTGTACCCATCTGCTCCGCCTGAACTATCGCCACAATAACAGATGTAAGCTCTTTTAGGTCAATCCTTTTGGCCATATCACGCATAGCCTGTAACCTTGGATTGCCAACCTGTATTTCTCTCAGCATCCTTTCTATTTCATCTCGTAACGGTCCTGAACGTGATTTTTCAACTACCTTATTCAGGGCTTCATTAATACCCATCCCTGCTTCCAGACAAATTGTCAACAGATCCAGCATATCAGGCAGTGAACGGAATATAAATTTATGTCTGTCCTGAATTTGTCTGTTTAATCTGGCAAGAGGAAAAAAGTAACCAAGTACAGCCATTACGAGAACACAAAGAATTGCATCCTCAATGCTCATCTCAAAAAGAGCATAGGCAAATACAACAAATACGAGTGGCAAAGCTATTGCAGCCATTAATCGTCCTGAAATAAACGCTATCACGCTTGTATCATATTTACCTGCCTGAATAAGTTTTATTTTGTAATTTTCTTCAGTCTTTGGATTAAGTATTTTTTCAGCAATGGGAGCAACTCTTTTGGAAATCTGATCTAATTCTTCTTTTAGTTTTTCATTTTTTTTATTTTCCTGATTTTGAGTTGTTTTTCCGGCATCATGTGTACTTTTGAGCTTTTCCAGACGGGTAGCTATATCTTCTTTTTGTTTTGGCTTCGCAAAAGCGAGTATAAACATAGTTATGCTCGCTAAAATTAAGAAAAAAATAGTAATAACAATTATTGGATTATTCATATTTTAAATATCAATTGTAATGATTTTCTTTACCAGAAAACCGCCTATACTTATCATAGTAATGGTCATAAGAGTTAATAGCAAGCCATAGTTAGTTGTAAATAGTAGAATCATGGTTTCCGGTTGGATAAAATACAAGGCAATACCTAAAACTACTGGTAAACCCGTTAAAATGTAGGCACTGGCAATTCCCTGAGAAGTAAGTGTTTTTATCTGCCTTTGGATTTTAAATCTCTCTCTGATTGTTTTTCCAAGAGTTTCAAGGATATCTGTCAGGTTACCGCCTGTCTGACTTTGGATCATAATGGCTGTTACAAATATATCCAGATCTTTTGACTGCATTCTTTCAGCCCATTCACTCAAAGAAACATCCAGAGGTACACCCACTCTTGTTGCCTGAATTACCAGATTAAGCTCATAAGAAATGGGGGGATCCATTTCATTTACAGTCAATTCAAGTGCCTGCATCAGGCTTAAACCGGATCTTACAGCATTGGCAATCAGGGCAATCGCATCAACAAATTGCTCTTCAAAGCGAAGTTTTCTTTTATTTTTCATCCTGCTGATATAAATTCTTGTCGAATAAAATCCAACAGCTGCTAATAATAACCCGATAAATACTTTGGAGAGTACCCCATCACCTATTAACAGGCCAATAACAAAAAGAAAAATTGCTACTCCAAACTGAAACATCATAAAGCGGCTGGCAGTCATAGGGAGATCCAGAACTGCAAATTCCTGCTGAAGGTATTTTAAATATTTTCCGAAAAGGGGATCTATTGCTTTTTCAATATTTCCAGAAAAAACTGCAATTATTAAAAAGACGCAGGCAAAAATTATCAAAGCGATGATGGCT
>CAYRDV010000170.1:0-12373 GCA_964422885.1 uncultured Candidatus Sericytochromatia bacterium | reverse complement strand
TTTCTCTGGCAAAGGAAAAACTTGGATGGGAACCTACAGTTGATTTGGATACAGGCCTGAAAAATACTATCGCTTATTTCAAAATGAAATTAAAGGTTTAGAAAGAAATATTGTATGTTAAAAGTAATGACCATTTTTGGTACAAGACCTGAAGCTGTCAAACTAGCTCCTGTTTTAAAAAAACTTGATGAAAATAAGGATATTTTTGAATCAGTTGTTTGTGTTACTGCCCAGCACAGGCAGATGCTTGATCAGGTTTTGGAATTATTTGAGATAAAGCCTGATTATGATCTGGATATAATGAAACCCAATCAGAACCTTTTTGAGCTTACCAGTAATGTTTTATTAAATCTTAAACCTGTGCTGGAAAAGGAAAAGCCGGATCTAATCCTGGTTCAGGGTGATACTACTACCGTTTTTGTTGCTTCGCTTGCGGCATTTTATCTAAAAATAAAAGTTGGTCATGTTGAAGCAGGTCTAAGGACTTTTAATAAATATAGCCCTTTTCCTGAAGAAATAAACCGTAAACTTACAACCTCTATAACTGACTGGCATTTTGCTCCAACTGAAATTTCCAGACAGAATTTAATAGATGAAAAAGTACCTCAAAACTCAATCTATATAACAGGTAATACTGTAATTGATGCTCTTTTTTTAACCCTTGATAAATTACAAAAAGATGAGAATGAAAACTGTTTTAAACCTAAAGTAAGAGGTGTAATGGAGTTATGTGCTTCTATTAATCCTGACGGAAATAAAAAAATTATTCTGGTTACAGGCCATAGACGGGAAAACTTTGGTCAGGGATTTGAAGATATCTGTGAAGCATTGAAAAAAATTGCGGACACAAATAAAGATGTGGAAATTATATATCCAGTACACTTAAATCCCAATGTTCAGGAACCCGTTATGCGGATTATCGGTAATGTAAAAAATATCAGGTTGATAGATCCCCTTGATTATGAACCTTTTGTTTATCTGATGAATAAGTCATATTTAATTCTTACTGATTCAGGTGGGGTTCAGGAAGAAGCCCCTTCTCTGGGAAAACCGGTGTTGGTTATGCGTGATACGACAGAAAGGCCTGAAGCTGTGTCTGCTGGTACTGTAAAACTGGTTGGTACAAATAAATTTCTGATATTTGATGAAGCACAAAAATTGTTAAATAATGAGGATGCATATAGGAAAATGAGTCTGGCCCATAATCCTTATGGTGATGGTAAAGCATCTGAAAGAATTATTGATGTTTTAAAAAGTCTTATTCAATAAAACCAGATAATTTTGGATAAACTTTTTCCAGATTATTATGAAAATCAGAAAAGTTATTTATTTCTGCACTTTTAGATTTGAAAAACTGGCTCATCTTTTTATCACCAAGCTTATTTAGTGTATAACTAAACAAAAGGCAAGTATCATGATTTAGCTTTTCCTGCTTTATGATTTTTTGCAGATATTCAGCAGCTTTATTATATTCCTGATTTAAAAGAGTTATAGCTACTAGATAATAAAGAGCAGATAAATTATTCTCATTGCTAACAAGCGAAAGATTCATCTGGTGGATTATATTTTCATCACTCTTTTTATCAGTGGCATTTAAATAATTAAGGAAGATATTTTCCAAATTATAGTCCAAAGGAAAATAAAGATTTTCATCAGAATATTTTTCAATTTTTAATTCAGAAATATTTTTGTAAGGAGCTTCATTCATATTCCATTTGGTTTTTAGAAACTTAAATTCTTTATCATTTTCATAATCATTGCTTTGATAATTATGAATGAATATATCTCTCGAAACTATTATTTTATAATTTTTTAGCCTTGTTCTTAAACAAAAATCAGCGGCAAATAAATTTGTTAAGCGGGTATCAAAACCACCAATTTCCTCAATAAGCTTTTTATCCGCCAACATACAAAAACCATCTATAAATTCTGTTTCAGTAAGGTTAACCGTTTCTGGGTTTCGGTTTTTAATATAATTACTAAAACTTTCAAAATCGGATAAATTATTTTGCTCATAAGATAGGTTATAAATCTTTTGAGTTATTTCCCCCTTATTGGTTAGTGGGGCAATAATACCAGCATTTTCAAAAAGATTAAATTTTCCCAGCATATTTTCCAGATATTTTTCGCCATAAGAATCGGAGTTTAAAAACAGAAAATAATCGCCCTTAGCTTCTTTGATACCTTGATTAAGAGAAAAAGGATAATTTTGAGGGGTATCATTTTTAATTATTTTTACATTTTCTGGTAGTCCTGAGTTTATTTGTTTAACTGTAGGGAACAGTCCCCTGCTAGGTGTGTTCATACCTGTAGCTGGATTCCTGTTAGTCAGCGACTGTTCCTTACAATCATTTCTGCCTGTATTATCGATAATAATTAATTCAAAAGGAAATTTATTTTCTTTTATAATATTCTGGATATTTTTTTGATTTCTTTCTTCATTTTCTGATAGGACTAATATGATGCTAATTAATTTTTTAGTAAAATCTATTTTTTTATTATTTATTTTAGCGGTTATAAAGTATTGAAAATAATTTGCTTCAAGCAAAAAATCATCAATATCAAGTTTATTCTCATCAAAAATACTAATAAGATCTGTATTAATATTACATTCTACAATTGCATAGACAATATGATTTACTTTCAGTTTGGAAGCTGCTAATAATTTTAAGATAGAACCTTTTGTAAAAAAGCTAATATGAGTGTTATCAAGAATTCCATCTGTTTCGTATTTAAAAGTACCATAAAGTATTTTTTCAATAACTGAATAATGCCGGAAATTAGGAATACTTATCAAAATTAGACCATCATCCTTCAGGCATTTAATTAATTCTTTAAGAACATAATCAGGGTTTTTAAGATGTTCCAAAACATCTGCCAGAACAATACAATCAAAAAATTTAACAGGTAAAATATTTAAATATTCTTCTATAAATCCTGAATATATTTTATCAAGATAATTACCAGCAATTTTTGCCGCATCTTTATTTAATTCAATTCCGTAAACCTGGCAATTTTGCCTTTTTTTTATCCCTTTACCAAGGTTCCCTGAACCACAGCCTATATCAAGTAGGGTCTGTGTTTCCAGGGGAATAAGCTCTAAAAGCTCATTTCTTTCATTTTCATAATAGGATTTATTTTTTTCCATTATTTAATAATAATGTTATGTTGATCTTTGTTTTTTTCTTACTGATAAAGCTATGAGGGTAGCAAATGCCAATACTGTACTTGCTATCGTAAGCTTAGTAATTTTAAGCTTTTTTTCCGCCTCTTTTATTTCCTGACTATGATTTTCAAGATACCAGGTAATTGCTTCTCTAAGATCCGTTTCAAAGTTATCATCAGGAAGATAACCAATTTCCTTTTTTGCTTTGGAAATATCAAAATGATGATTATTACTAATCAGGGCAATTGTATATTCATTAAGCTGAGATTCTTTTTCCAGTAATTTACTAACCCCTTCTACTGTTCTGGCAAGGCTGGCTGCAACTGGAATAGGTAAATGAATACGGGGTTCGGAAACCTGTAAAATATTACAGATTTCTTTCATAAACTGATTTGCTGTAATACCCTGATCATCTGTTATATTATAAATATTGCCAATGGATTCTTCTTTTTCAGCAGCAAGCAGTAAAGCTTTTACCAGGTTTTTTACGCTTGTCAGAGCGATATCATTGTTTCCTGATCCGACATAAACCAACTGTCGTTTCAAAAGGTATGGTATAAGCTTGGGAAGGCCATTTCGATCTCTGGGTCCATAAATAAAACCAGGGCGGATAACAACCACTGGAAGATTTCTGTCATTATAATAATTAAGTACTAACCTTTCTGCATCTATTTTTGTATCGTAATAAGGGTTTCCTACTTTTATATAAGGAGCTTCTTCACCATCATTATAGTGATCTTTAAGAATTCCCAATACGCCAAGAGTACTGACATAAATAAATCTTTTAACATTATTGAAAACGCTTGCTTCAAGCAGATTTCTTGTACCTTGTATATTTACACTGGCGTGATCATGGTCAAATGTATCTAATAAACTTACCTGGGCAGCACAATGAAATATTATTTCTATTTCTTTGAGAACTTCTTTTAGCTTTTCCTGGTTTCTTAAATCTGCATAAACATAATCAACTTTTAAAGTATCGAGAAAGCTTTTATCGCTACTTTCCCTTACTAAAGCTTTTACCTTGTAACCCTTTTCAACAAGCATTTCACAAAGGCTACTTCCAACCAGACCTGTTGCTCCTGTTACAAGAACATATCCCATAAAGAAAATTACCTCAAAAACAAAAAACTAATACTGCCAAATTCAAACCATATATCCGATGGATGTTTAATTTTACCATAAATTTTTTCGATTAATTTGAAAAGAAATTTTAACCAGAATCTTTTATAGAATCAAGAATAATTTCTTTAAGATCTTTTAGTTCTTTTATCATTTCTTTTTCAAGATATCTTTTTAGAAAAGGGACAAGAGTTAATAGCCATAATGGATGAAAATATTGTTCATAATGAATAATTTTGCATTCATTCTCGGCTACTTGTTCAACAATAAAACCACCTTCAACTTTTAAGCCTGAAAGAGGACTTTTTAGCATTTCACTGTAAAAACCGTTTTCTCTTAGTTCGTAAGAAAATTTTCCTTTCCAGGGGACACCGGCAAAATATCCCTTTGTTTTATATGTACCTCTTTTATCACTTTCTTTTCGGATGGTCGCTGAAATAAGTTTTGGTTCATACTTTTCTATATTTTCTATATTATGAAGTACGGTAATAGCCTGTTGAGCATTACAGGATATTTTTATACTATCAAAAACAAGTACTTTTGCTTTCATTATTGTCCTTCATAATAAAAAAAGGCAAAGTTAATACTTTGCCTTTTTAGTTAAATATTAAAGTTTAGTGCGTGTATCTTTAATCATCCCCTGGGCTTTACCATGAGCACCATCAGAAGAATTTTTCATTTTATTTTCCAGATCACGTTTATCAACATTGTAGTCATGGTTAATGCCATCAACTACACCCTGTGCTGCATTTTTTTCTTTGGTCAGAGGTGCTAATTCTCCAACGGTTGCATCCTGATGCTGAAGAGCTTTATTGTGTGCTGTGAAAAATGGTTTTACTTTTGGCTCATCATCAGAAATCGGACTTGCCTTTAAATTCTGAAGATCTGCCGAAAGTTGATTGACTCTGGATTCTTTGGCTGAATAAACACCTTGAGCCCGTGCTTCATTGGTCGTTGCATCAGAAAGGTTTTCTCTGGCTGGTCCAATATTATTATTGTATGAATGTTGTTTATTGCTGATTGCACTATTGTTATTGGAAATCTCATTTTTATTTTCCTGACATTGAGTACTAAAACGGTTAAGTGCAAGTCTGTCAATTGTATTAAGGTTATAGAACCATCCGCTTATCTGGCTTATATCAGTATCAACCGCAACTCTGAACGACAGGCTGGAAAGTGAAGATTCACGACTATCAAGATCGCTGATATCAGATCTTAACTCACGGATACTACTTTCAAGACGAGTAATTTTGTATTCATCCCTGTAATTTCCACCGCTTCCATTGGAAAATGGATCATCATATACAGAACCACTTTTTTTATTTGAAAATGGATCATCAGTAACTGAGCCACCGCCACTGGAAGGTTTTGTTGGTTTTGCCTGTTCTGCTCTTAATTCGCTTTCATCCCGGCTCAGCATTGTTCTTTTAGTGCTTAATTCAGATGAAACACTTGATCTTGTAATAGTTAAATATGAAAGAAGCTGGGTTGCCAAACTCCGGTTCTCACTTTCAAGGTTAGAGTTTTGGTTTCGTAAACCTTGTATTTGCCCAGGTAAACTTTCTATTTCTGAAAGGTGATTTTGTGCTGAATTTTTTTGTGATATTGCACTATTTAGATTACTTTTTGCATTATCTCTCTCTCCTTCAGCACCTGATAAAGTCTTTTCAAGAGTATATATTCCAGGAAATTTTGCTTCTCTGAGGTTATGAAATGAAGTTTGCACTTTCTGATTTTCCTGATTACTGGCAGCACTCCAGGCATCATTACCTTTATTCAGACGTTTTGTCGGTTCAACAAGATCACTTTTCCACTTATCGGTTCTTTCTTTTAATTGTCCTTTTAATCCATCATTTTCTGAAGTCTGAATTTTATCTACTGATTTTAGATTTATCAGAAGATCTTCCATTTTTGTTTTTACTTCTCCTTTTTTAAGCAATGACACTGCTTTATCAGCAGGAGGAGTATCTTTGTAATTTATAGCCAGATCATCAAGAACATTATTTGCCAGTTTTACTTCTACCCTTTTTTCATTTCCGGCTTCTTTTGCCATTACATAAGCAGCATCTACTTTATTTTTATTAGGAGTTTTAACAAATTTTTCTGCATCTTTGAGGGTAACATCTTTAGTAGTTTTATCTACATCATCACCAAGATATGTTACATTATTTTTTTCATCTACCAGGAAAGCGGCTGAACCACCAAAAGCACGGGCAATATTATCATCTATTGCAAGCGGTGTTTTAGCCAGATTTTGCTTAGCTGCCGGATCTCTGTCAAGCTCACTGATATTGACGGTTTTATTTTCTTTTATAAGGGAATCTTTAACTTTTAAAGCAACAACTTTGGCACTGCCTGTATCATCTACAACTACTAATTCAGCTCCAGCATGGCCCTTTGCTTTTTCTATCGCTTCATTTATATTTAAATTACTGGCAATTGGCTGACCATCACTAATAATTTTATTTGTTGCATCAGTCCAACCTTTATCATGAGAACCAACTCTTATATCAGGCATGTTTTTAACCCCCTAAATTTTAACTACTGACAGATTAACTTAACAGAAACAAATTACTCTAAATTAGTTTCCACATATAATTTAAATACCGCTAAAAATAATTTTATCACTCTTTGTATTGAATATTTTACAATTATTTACATATTTTTTTTGAAGAGATTTTTTACTATTAACTTAAAGTTTTTATTTTTTCCATTATTGCCATTTTTTCCTCTACCAGCCAGCCATCTAAAGAACTTAGACCATGCAGAAATCTGATTATATTTTGCTTATATCGAAAATCTTCTTTTGGAAAATTAGAAATCATTTTTAGAAATTCTTTTTCATTATCTGGTAATTCGGGATTTTGCAAAAAATAATATGATATTGCTTTGCCAAAATCTTCATCCAATAGATGAAATTTAATTAGCTGAACTAATATTTTTACATCTTCAGGGTTATTACTATGAATAGAATTTAAAATATTCAAGGCTTCAATATCCTTATTTTTACAGGTAAAACACCGGGAAAGCTCATATAATATCATTACATTTAAAGATTCATTAAAAGAAATAAAACCTTTTGGATTAGTATTTAGTTCACTTTTTAATATTGCTAACGCTTTTTCAAAATTTTGTATCGCTTTTTCAAAATTTCCTAAGTTTTCATCACAAACTCCCAGAAAATATAAGGCATCTGGGAAATCAGGAGATAATTTTAATAATATATTTATATAATCTTTTGCTTCTTTATATCTCTCTGTGTGAACCAAAGCCAGAGATATATTTCTGAGAATATTCCCATAAAAAGAAGTGTTCATACTAAGATTAGCCTGGGAATATAGGGTTAAAACCTTCTGATAAAGTTCGATTGCTTCTCTATAATATTTTTTTTCAGAATAAGAATTTGCCAGATAAAAAACATAATAAAAACTATCCTTACTATCTTTTGTCTCTTCTATTAGTTTTTTTAGCCTGGTAATATAGTTCTCAAGCTTTCTAGCCAATTCTTCTGCTGGTCTCATATTGCCATTATGATAAATTGTGAAAAAAGGGCAGTCCTGGCTAATTATTTTAAAATCATTATTTTCAAGTTGTTCATGTAAAGGTTTGACAAACCTGATTTTAAAACCATTTTTAAAAAGTGAACTTCTCATAAATGTAATAGCAGGATTTTTATCATTTTTTTGAGGATCTATAATTTTAAAATTAAAGATGGCAGGAATCTCATTATAATTTTGTTCTTTGAGAAAGGGTAAAAGTTGTTTTTGAGTATCTTCAGTTAAAACTTCATCAGCATCAATACTGAGAATCCATTCACCTGTAGCATGTGAGATACATTCATTTCTGGCTTTGGAGAAATCATTATCCCAGGTTGTTTGAAATATTTTTATCCGTTCTAACCCATCCCCCTGACCCCCTTCCCTTAAACTTACGTCTAATGGAAGGGGGGAAATTTCTTCAAGTCTCCTCTTTCCAGCGTCAGATGGAGAGAGGGGTGGAGCAAGGGGCTTAAGTCCCTTGTTAAAGGGTGAGTTAAAACCCCTACAAATATCTAATGTACTATCTGTCGAGCCCGTATCTAAAACAATAATTTCATAGGCAATGGGTAAGACGCTTTTTATACAGGATTCTATATAATTCTCTTCATTCTTCGATATTATACAAACACTAATCTTAGGCTTCATTATCCGTATTTAAGCTTTTTTCAATAGTAATAATCCTGTTTGTTATAGATTCTTTTTCTTCTTTTAACCATCCTGGTACTATATCCAGACCTTTTAAAAACTCAATCTCAATTTCCTTATAGCTTTGATTAGAATCCGGTAGTGAGGCTTTATTAAGTAAAATCTGTTTACTACTTTCTGAAATCATTACATTATTTTTAAAATGATGAGTAAGGGCTTTATATAGCGAGCCATTTACCAGGTAATATCTGGTAAGTTGTAATAAAATTTTTGAATCCAGTGGTGAAATACTTAATCCCCTTTCAAGATAATCAAGACCTTTTTCGTTTCCTAAAGCCAGATAACATCTTCCCAACTCACAAAAAAGCATTTTTAAAATTGATTGCTCAAGGGATATAAGGGCAAGTTTATTTGGATTTTCATTGCTTTCAAATATATTTATTACCCGCTCATAACAACTTATGGCATACCTGTAATTACCAAGATACTGAATGCAATAACCAAGATAAAATAGAGCATCGGGAAAATCAGGAGAAATATGCAGTAACTCTTCAATAAAAATTATTGGTTCTTTATACAACCTCATATGAAAAATCATTGTAGTGGCAAGATCTATCAGAATATTTCCAAAAAATGGATGTTTTGTTGGCATATCAGTCAGACTATAAAGATTATATGCCTGTAAAAATGATTCAACAGCTTCACGATATTGTTTCAGATTAACATATGAGCTTCCCAGGTAATAGTAATAATAATAATTATCGGACTTATCAGGGTTTTCCTCAATAGCCTTTAATAATCTGTTTACATACTTTTGTGATTTCCCTTCAAGTTCTTCAGTCGTAAGTAAATTACCTGTGTGATAAATAGACAGAAACGGAGTATTAACTTCTCTTAG
Source organism: uncultured Candidatus Sericytochromatia bacterium (assembly GCA_964422885.1). GTDB lineage: Bacteria > Cyanobacteriota > Sericytochromatia > UBA7694 > JACMQJ01 > CAYRDV01. The sequence continues at coordinate 3,003 of CAYRDV010000170.1, read as the reverse complement.
TTCTTGTTCAGGGTTAAACAGATGTTCATGCATTGCCCGTTTAAATTTTGTCCCCCAGCCATTTCTGAAAAGGACATGTCGGAGAGCTGTAGAAATAAGGTTATTATTTCTCTGAGGGCTGATAATTTTAAAATTAAAGACGACAGGAATATCATTATAATTTTGTTCTTTGAGAAATGGTAAAAGTTGTTTTTGAGTATCTTCAGTTAGAACTTCATCAGCATCAATACTAAGAATCCATTCACCGGTAGCATGTGAGATACATTCATTTCTGGCTTTGGAGAAATCATCATCCCAGGTTGTTTGGAAGATTTTTATGGTGGGTTTTGTAGGGACAGAACAGTGTTCTGTCCCTACAAAACCCCTACAAATATCTAATGTACTATCTGTTGAACCGGTATCAAGAACAATAATTTCATAGGCAATGGGTAAGACGCTTTTTATACAGGATTCTATATAATTCTCTTCATTCTTCGCTATTATACAAACGCTTATCCTGTTCTCCGAAGGGTTACTTGGGGTATTTATTTTATTCATAACTTTCTTCAAACTTTTTTCTATTTCAAAAATTTTGTCTTTTATTGCAAACTCTTCTTCTTTTAGAAAACCATCTAATTTAGAAAGGCCTTTTAAAATTTTAAGCATTAGATTTTTATATTCATATGTGGATGGTGATTGGCGACTTATAATAATAAAATTCTCTTTGGCACTAAATGAAATATCATCTTTATATATAAAAAAATAATTTACGGCTTCCTCTAAATTATCCTGTAGAAGATAGTAACATATGAGATTAATCAGTACAGGAGCTGCTTTAGGAGAAAGTTTATAGGCAGTTAATAAACAATTCTCGCTTTTTTTTATTTCTCCGGTAAGCATAAAACAACGACCAAGCTCATTCATTAACATTATTTCCAGAGATTTCCCAAGATTATTGAGCGACATTGGATTAGAAGAGTTATCATCAAGCATTTTAATTGCTTTCTCAAAAAAGCTTATTGCCTCCTGATAATTGTCCAATTGTTCAAGGCAATATCCGTGGTAATATAATCCATCAGCAAAAGTGGGAGATAAATCAAGGAGATTTATGGTTACTAATAACGCCTCTTTATAATCTTTTTTATAATCTATCAGAGTAACAATAATATCTCTTAAAATATTTGCATAAAATGAATCTTTTTTGTTAAATTTCTGTTCAAAAAGAGTTTGAGAAAAGTAAAATGCCTGCAAAGCCAAATCAGGTTTTTCGTTTACTAAATAAGAGCTTCCCAAAAAATAGTAATAATAGTAGTTATCTGTCTTATCAGGATTTTCGGAAATAATTTTTTTGAGACTGATAATATAATTTTCCAATTTTTTATCCAGTTCTTCTTTTGGCCTAAGATCACCATAATGATAAATTTTAAAAAAAGAGCAGTTAATTGTTTTTATATCATTTTTAAAAGAAGTCAGTTGCTCATGCAAAGGCCGAACGAAATGAATTCCACAACCGTTTTTAAAAAGAGCATTTCTAAAAAATGTTGTATATATTCTGTCTTTTTCCTCTTTGGGGCTAAGAATGAGAAAATTGTATATAACCGGGATATTTGTCGGATTTTGTTCTTTGAGAAATGGTAAAAGTTGTTTTTGAGTATCTTCAGTTAGAACTTCATCAGCATCAATACTAAGAATCCATTCACCGGTAGCATGTGAAATACATTCATTTCTGGCTTTGGAGAAATCATCATCCCAGGTTGTTTCAAATATTTTTATGGTGGGTTTTGTAGGGACAGAACACTGTTCTGTCCCTACAAAACCATTACAAATATCTAATGTACTATCTGTTGAACCGGTATCGAGAACAATAATTTCATAGGCAATTGGTAATACACTTTTTATACAGGATTCTATATAATTCTCTTCATTCTTTGCTATTATACAAACGCTTATCCGATTCTCCGAAGGGTTACTTGGGGGATTTATTTGCATTTAAAACCTGACTTAAAATTTTAGTTTACTTTTTATATTTTATCAGGTTATAAAAAAAGAAGTGAGGTCAGACAGCTAAAGCGGCCTTAAGTGAGCAGGAAGTGAGAAATATAGAATATATTTTTAACTGCTCTCTGTGATTTACCTAATAACTCCCCTAAAGCACCCACTGTTAGTATTAAAGTTTATAATATAATGAATAAGTTAATAATTAATTTTCAGCGGTAAGGTTAAAACAGGATTTCAGGGCAGAATGGATGTTTAATTTTGATATTTTAAAAGAAGCGAAGAAGAAATCTTTGGATGAAAGTGATTTTTTCGAAAAAGCAGAGAGCAGTTATGAAGAAGCTTTGAAATATATTCGCAATTTTCAACAAACAAAAATAAAAAAGGAGTTGGAACTTGCTGCCGAAAAGTTATTTGAAGTGATTAAATATAAGCGGAAACAAGCTAAAGCGTATATCTGGTTATCATATATCTTTATTATTCTTGATGATTCAAAGATGGCAATAAAATATCTGAAGATTGCAGAAATCTTTGAACCGGATTTTCCTAAGATAAATGAACTAAAAATACTGATAGAAAAAACGTTTTCTTTGTCCACATCCTGTGAGAAAAGTCCTGTTTCTGAATTGGTTGGTAAAATTCACACCAACGCTCAGGTTGATCCTAAAAAACATTCACAACTCAGAGCATTTTTTAATAGGAATAAATCTGCCTAAGAGTATTAGTAATATATTATTGTAAAATTACTGAGGTAATTTATGAGTCTTGAATCAATTAATAAAGCAGCCAGAATTATGACACCGGAAACAACTCCTGTTGTAAAAGCAGAGCCAAAGCCGGATGTAGAGACAGTTACTCCTTCGCCATCTACATCAAAGCCTGATGCAAAGCCCAGCCTTATTCAAACTGATGGTGATTTACAAAGGGTTACTGAAACCCATAGTAGTACACATAAAATAGAAACATCTCCTGAAGCAGACTTATTTGCCGAAAGTATGTTATCTGTAGATAAACCGGCAAAAGCAACTG
>CAYRDV010000169.1:4230-12410 GCA_964422885.1 uncultured Candidatus Sericytochromatia bacterium | reverse complement strand
GTTTTTAATATTATCGGCATTAACAGGAAATTCAAACACCTTTATTGTAGGGGGAGGGGGGACTTCACTTAACATTGCTGTATCAGCATATACTGTAAATTTTGTTTTTGCCCCATCAGTTAGAAATTGTCCAATATCAGAAAGGCTATCTGTCGGAACACAAACTGTCCGTTTCTGATGAGTAAACTGTTCAAGACCTGGAATCCTGTTCAAATCCATATCAAAATTTTCATCATCAAGTTTGACAAAGGTATTACCATTTGTTCTTGCTGCTAGTAATTTCTCTTTACCTGAGTCACTGAGTTTTCCTTCAATATCAGGGGTAATTATAGCAAGGGGAATCAAACAGATATGCTTATGAACAAAAGCATCAATTGCCTGTTTTGCCTGAGTATTTTCCTTTAACATACTACTGTTCATGATGCCACCACCATCAATCCCCAGGACAACACTTGGCTTTACAGGCCCCCCATTAGCTTTTGCACCGCTCCAGAGCAAATGATCAACTATAGGATAATCCTTCCTTTTTTCAACTGAGCCAGTAGATTTATTACTGGAAAGATTCGCTTCGGCAACAATTCCCAGGCTGACCATCTGTCTTACCTGTGCAGGTGTGGCATGGGTGGCATGGCCCAGCCTGATAGTCACTCTCCCATCAAGTTTATCAGCAGTTTTCATTCTCTGAAGGGTATCAAGAACCGACTGGATGTTTTTTGTAGCAATTTCTTTTTGAGGACCTGTTAACTGGCTTTTATCAGAATAGCCTTCTCCAATATGAATTCTCAGCACTACCGGTTTCTGTCCCTGAAGATTTCCATCAACTGATGCCTGACGTAAAGCATCATACATTGCTTCAAGGTGTCCCATTGCCTTATCTTTAGTATTATCACTGACAGAATTTTCAGGCCCGCAGAAATCAGCACCAACAACCAGAGGATTAGTTTTAACACTATCATACACTGCGCTAAGATTTTTAGGTGTATTAAGATTTGCATTGGCCATAAAAAATATCTGTGTCCCGGCATCACTACATAATCTTTGAAAATTTGCAGTATCCGGTGGTGGATCACCCTGTAGCTCACAATATGTTATTCCTTGTTCTGCTACTTTGTGAACTGTAGAAGCAATAACTTCTTTGTCCAAAATATTTACAGCTACGTCAAGCAAAGGATTTGAGGCCAGAAGCTGTTGTGCTGCCTGCGAAGCATCTTTTTTAGGAGTCTGAAAAACATCCTGAACCCTTAATTTGGCAAAATTAGCCTCTGTCGGAGCTGCCAGGTAACTAAGAACATTGTTTCCATTAGTAGGAAGTTTTAGAGCTTCAAGTACAACTCCTTTCATCTCTGCTTTGGCCTTTTCTGCCATTTTAAGTATATCTTCATTAGGTCTGCCAGAGGGAGCAGGAGGAAATGTTTTATTAAGAATATGATTAGAATCTGTTGGCAGAGCAGTTAATATTCCTTGTATAACAGAATCGACATATGCTTCAAAACCATGAACGAGCAAATCGGCAGGAGGAGCAGTGATACTTTTTTTTAAAGCATCTTTAAACGTATTATTTGCCAGAAAAATGGCTTTTGCATCAATATTAAGATCTGTTGATAATTGGTCTTTATTTTCCATTATTTTTTTCCCGATACCTTCTATAAAACCTTTTATAAGAGGCTCCTGAACTTTTCTTAAAGTATCCTTACCTAACAATGTATTTATGGGGATTACGGCAAGAGAATCAATACTTGCTTTGGCTCTGGCAATTTCTCCTTGTATACCAGAAGCATTTGAAGCAAGCCTGCCAATTGTCATTTCTTTCGCAGCTTCAGGAAGGCGGTTACGTACTTTATAAACAATATCAAATGCCAGAATACTTCCTTCTCTTCTCTGCTCAAAAGGAACTCTGGTCATATCCGTCTGAGTTGCCAGTGAAAAATTTACTGCCTGCCGGATAATTGCGCTCCTGTTAGCAGGATTAGCCCTAATATCTGCTTCAGCCTTTTCTAAAAACGGCTTGCATTCGCCACTCTTTTTTAAATGTTCAAAACATTTTTCATATTTTTCATCATTAGAAGCTCCTTCAAAATGAAGATGAACAAGATCATCTGGTTCCAGAATACCATTAAAATGTTCATGGAGATCCAGTTTTATTGCTGGAGCAGAACTCCCTGTTCTGGTCAACATCGTATCAAAATCAAAGCTCTGATGGTTTGTATTTGCTTTAACAACTGCGATAAATTCTGCTTTTTTGTCAGGTTTACTTAGATCTATTCCCTCATTAAGTTTGTAATATATTCCTTTTGATTCAATAACAAAAGGAGCTGGTTTAACACTAGTTTCATTAACTGCTTTAAGTAATTTACTGACATCCTGCTTTTTATCCAGGTCATAGACAGGAATTCCGACAGGTTTTACACTTAATTGTGATGATATTGACCCTAAACTCATTTAATCTCCTTGACAGCATTAATAAAATTATTACCAGCTTTTATTTTTACACCCATTCTTTCTCTTATTTGCTGTAAATTTGCCATAAAATCATTGTTATTACCTTTTTTAGTTTCTGAAATAACCTTTTTTACTTCTTCTTTTGGTAAAGTCTGTGGAATAACAATCTTAGGTTCTAGTGGCACTTCTTCGGTTTTTTCTTCACTTTGCTGTGTATTTATAATAAACCTTTCGATTCTCAGGTTGATCTTCTCAAAGACGCTTAGTGGAGAAAAGCCCCGGGATTTTATTTTTTCAGTAAGAGATTGACTCGAAATTTTATGAATTTTTTCGGAAAAATCTTTATTAATTGCTTTTTCTCTGTATTCTTCAAGCATACTTTGGGCATAAGGATTGCCAGGCTCAATTTTCAGGGACTGGTTTAAAAGTTTTACAGCAGTCTCATATTGTTCAAACATTGCCATAATATAGGAAAGAATCCGATAAGGTTCGGTAAATTTTGGATATGTCTGAATTGCCTGAACCAAAAGCTCACAGGCTATGTCAATCTGCTCCTTATTCTGTTTTTCTCTAGAAGCCTTTTGGAGAATCAATTTTGCTTCATTACACTTATCTTCAGCTATCTGTTTCTGAGATGCTGAATAGTTTTCAATTTTTTCCTGAACCCGTTTTAAATCAACCATTTTTTTTAAATAAAAGTATTATAAGTATGGCTAATCCAAGCTTATAGTTAAAAAACGCCTATTCTTTAAATAATATCATAAAATTCTTCATTACAGATCTCTTTGTAGAAAGTTTTATATATTTTGCCACATTTCCTCAGTTATCTCTTCCCATTCCCAGAGCGACTGATTTCTTATTTCCCTTTCAACTAAAACTATATTGCTTTCTTTGTCTTCATAAAGGTCTTCTTTTAAGATAACTTCCATATTATTGAACTTATTAAAATTTTCTTTGGATATTGGTATATGAAAATAAATTCTAGGAATAGTAAATTCGACAATCATCAGACAAGCATAGTTTGCGCCACATCTGGAACATGTTTCGGTACCAATCAGAGTTTCATCATATTCTGCATAAAAAATAGAATTACTTTCATGAAAAATATCAGACTGACTGCCTATAAATTGCTGACTCTGCTGCAAACAGCAAACCCATTTAATTTTTGTCACGGTTAAAAATAAATCCTTATAATGGTTCATTTCTAATATTATAATATTAGAAATGAAAGGAAAAATAAAAATGAAAAAAGCGACCGAACCTGTCTATTATTCTGAATATCTACATTTGGATAAAATACTCAATAGTCAGCTTCCCCAAAGTGTTAAATATGGAGAACAGGCACATGATGAAGTTTTATTTATAATAGTTCATCAGGCCTATGAATTATGGTTTAAGCAAATATTACATGAGCTAAATTCAATTATTAATATTTTTAAAAATGATTATGTTGATGAGGAAAGTATTGGAACAGTAGTTTTAAGACTTGGTCGTATTACAGAAATTCAGAAAGTTTTACTGGAACAGTTTAGAATACTTGAAACAATGACACCTCTTGATTTTCTTGAATTCAGAGATTTTTTATTACCAGCTTCAGGTTTTCAGAGCTTTCAATTCAGAATAATCGAAAATAAACTAGGTTTAAAACCAGATTCCCGCCTTAAATACAACCGGGCAATTTATTATAAAACATTATCAAAAGAACATCAGGAAATAATAAAAAAAACAGAAGATGAGCCATCTTTACTCGAGCTTATTGAAAAATGGTTAGAACGTTTACCATATTTAAATTTTGAGGGCTTTAATTTTTTGGAGAATTACAAAAAGGCAGTTGAAGAAATGCTTCAGAGCGATCAGGAAATAATAAATAATAATCACAGTCTTACAAATGAAGAGAAAGAAACACAGCTTAAAATGCTGAATACTACTTCAGAAAACTTTTCTGCTTTATTTAATGAAGAAAAGCATAATGCTTTGATAAAAAACGGATTGAGAAACCTGTCATATAAAGCAACACTATCTTCTTTATTTATTAATTTGTACAGGGATTATCCGATTTTACACCTGCCTTTCAGATTACTAACTTACCTTGTTGATATCGACGAGTTATTTTCTACCTGGCGTTACCGACATTCAATGATGGTCCACAGGATGATTGGCACAAAAATTGGAACAGGGGGCTCATCAGGATACAATTATCTAAAAGCAACAATTGAATCACATAAAATATTTACAGATTTTTTTAATTTGTCTACATTTCTGATCCCCAGATCTACTTTACCTGTTATTCCTGATAATATAAAAAAACAGTTGGGGTTTTATAAAGATAGTATTAAATAATTTAATTACCCATCTAAAGCTTGTTTTGTAAACTGATATTTAATACTAAATACTTTTATTAAAAACAGATTGACTACATTTAGATTAAAATCATATAATGACATTAGTTATTATTGGTTCAAAGTAACAACAATATACAAAATAAGTAGAATTATCTTAATTTAGAATCGCTAAAACCTGTTTATATTAAAGAAATTAGGAATAATCACAGATAACTAGAGATTATAAATTATCTGAAATGCGCTAAATAAAATGTTTTACCCTGAATCAAATAGAGCTTTTCAAATAAAATTATGCCCATTATAATTATCTGATGATTTACCAGATAACCAAATTATTAAATTATTTCAATATTCGGGGGAATATTATTAAATGAAAAAACTAAGTATTGCCAGTGTTGTTTTAATGTCATTAGTTACTTTCTCATTAACTGCATGCCAGGCACCAGCTCCACAAAAAGATGGGATTTGTGCACCAGCAAACCCAAATGGTTCATTACCATCACAGATTGATCCTGATTGCCCGGCAACACCAGCAAAGTAAATTTTAATAAAGAAAACTCAATACAATTGTGTTGAGTTTTTTTTTGTAATTTTTTCAGCCATATATATTTCCCAAACTTAACTTTCCTTATTTTATAAAACTAAAGAAGATCTTAATTTTCTCGGGGTATAATTTAAGAAAAAATTTTTGGAATAAATAAATGAATAAAAACGCAATCAATGATGTACTAATTGTCGGAGCAGGACCAACAGGATTAACAATGGCCTGTGAACTTGCCAGGCATGGAATCAAAGCCAGAATAATAGAAAAATCAGAACAACGTTCAATTACTTCAAAAGCTCTTGTTGTACATGTAAGAACTCAGGAAATATTTGAAAATATGGGGGTTATAGAAGAAGCAATTTCATGTGGCAGGCAAATGCCTGTAATGAATTTACATATAAATGGAAAATTATCCAGCAGAGCAGTTTTTAAACCAATGAACAGTAATTTTCCTTACCCATTAATGATAGAGCAATCAGAAACAGAGCGAATACTGGAAAACCATTTATTAAATTATGGAATAGATGTAGAAAGAAAAGCTAATTTAACAGACCTGGAAATAGACAATGATATTGTAAATGCTACTTTGGAACATTCTGATGGAAGTCTGGAAAAAATACAGGTTAAATGGTTAATAGGGTGCGATGGCGCACATAGTATAGTCCGCCATAAAATTAATATCCCTTTTGAGGGAGCACCTTATGGACATGATTTTATCCAGACTGATATAAAAGTAGATTGGCCGCAAAATTATAATGAAGGACATGGTTTTATATCCGACAAAGGAATACTGGTATGTATTCCAATGCGTGGTGAACAGCGATATCGTCTGATTACACTTAGGGAAAAAGAAAATCCGAATGAGCCTACTTTACAGGAATTCCAGTCAATAATAAAAAAACTGGGACCAAAAGGAATGGAAATAAGCGAGCCAACCTGGTTAATAAGGTTTAAACTACATCACAGAATGGCCGCAGCTATGAAAAAAGGCCCTGTATTCATTGCCGGAGATGCTTCTCATATACATAGTCCTGTTGGAGGACAAGGAATGAATACAGGAATTCAGGATGCATATAATCTAGCCTGGAAACTGGCAAAGGTAATAAAGGAAGAATCATTGCCTGTTCTTTTAGATAGTTATAATGAAGAAAGACACCCTGTAGGAAAAAAAATAATTATGTTTACTGATGTAATTTTTAAATCCATTCTTAGCAGAAATCCTTTTATTTTAAAAGCCAGGGCATTTGTCGCACCGATGGTTTTAAAACAGAAATGGATTTCCGATAAGGTGATGAAAACAGCATCACAACTAAATATTAATTATCGTCATAGTCCTTTTGTAGAACAACATTGGCATGGAGTTGGTCCTGCTGCTGGTGACAGAGCACCTGATGCTTTATTGTATCTTACATCTGAAGAATTAAGAAAAATCAGGCTTTTTGAAATCATCAAAGGAACAAAATTTCATTTTTTACTTTTTGCCGGAATAAATTCAAAAGAAAATGAATATATAGAATTAGAAAAAACAGGGATGGAAATTTCTCATAATTTTAAAAATGACATTGAAACTTTCATGATTGCTGCTGAAACTCCTCCTGTTTTACCTGCCTGGCAGGGAAAAGTGTTTGTTGATGCATCCCAATATGTTCATAAGTTATATGGTGTAAGTTCTCCGGCTATTTACCTTATCAGACCGGATGGTTATATTGGTTTTAAAAGTAAATCAGTTAAACTTGAAGTATTACAGACTTTTTTAAAAAGGATTATTAAAGCCTGATTTTCACACTAACTATAATTTTATGAGTATAAAAATAAGTGTATGTCTGATAACTAAAAATGAAGAAAAATATATTGAAGGTTGTCTGAAAAGTTTATTACCTGTTGCCGATGAAATTATTATTCTGGACACAGGCTCAACGGATAGAACATTGGAAATTTGCCAGGGTTTTGTAGGGACAGAACAGTGTTCTGTCCCTACAAAACCCGAAATAAAAATCTTCCAAACAACCTGGGAAAATGATTTTTCCAAAGCCCGAAATAAATCTATCTCATATGCTACCAGGGATTGGATTTTATATATAGATGCTGACGAAATTTTAACTCCGGAAACACAGTTAATATTAAAGCCGTTTCTTGAGCAACTGGAAAATGATTATCAAAATATTCCTCTTGTTGTCCGTTTAAGTCTCTTATTACCGCAAAGAGAAAGCGAGACAGTTACTTCTTTTCTAAGATGCAGTCTGTTTAAAAATAATTCTGGAATCCACTTTATTAAGCCAATTCATGAAGAACTGAAAGCTGAAACCAGATTTAAAATAATAGATTGCCCTTCATTAAAGATTTATCATCTGGGTTCATTGAGGGATGATAATGAATTAGATAAAAAATCCCAAAAATATATAAGCCAACTGGAAAATATTATTTCACAAAAGCTTGATGTCCAAAACAATTTTTATTATTTCCAACAGCTTGGCTTTACCTATTCACAAATAGGAAATCATCAAAAAGCACTAATTTCTTTTTATAATGGAATGGCAGATTATAATAATAAATGTTTACCTAAAAATAATGGTTTTTACGGAAGTATGCTCTCTCAATTAATTGCAGAACTTTTATTCAACTCTGGTAAACCTGATGAAGCACCACAATATATATTTGAATTAGAGCAAATTTCTCCAACATTTCCAGATACTGCCTTTTATACTGGTTTTTATTATCAGAGTAAGGACCAAATTTCTAAAGCAATAATCTATTATAATAAAGCATTTGATCTTTTAAATACCAATGAAAACCCACTTGGGATTACATCTTTAGGAACTACTCTGTTTTACAGACTTAATCTTGAATGTGGTAAA
>CAYRDV010000169.1:0-4220 GCA_964422885.1 uncultured Candidatus Sericytochromatia bacterium | reverse complement strand
GGTAAATGTCATATAGAAAATGGAGATGAACTTTTAGCCATCAACTATTTTGAGAAAGCTTTTAAAATATCAGGAGGAGCTATTCCTGCATTATTTCAGCTAATAAAATTTCATACGATAGATAATAATCTTGAAAAAGCATTACCTTATTATTTTAGATTTAATTTCAATATTTCAGAACAAAAGAAAAAACATATGCAATCAATATCCACTTTATCTCCTCAAGATATAGAATATAAAAACTGCCAGCTCAAAATTTTAACAGAAATTATAAACTCTGATTATTTCAGCTTTAAGGAAAAAGAGGAAATAAAAAATAAGATTAATACTTTAAAATAAATCCCTAATCATCTCAATGTCTTTGGGAGAAAGCTCAAAGTCAAATATGCTTAAATCTTCCTTCATATGTTGCTCTGAGCAGGTTCCTGTCAGAGGAGCAATACCAATCTGGGTTAAGTAGCGAAAAAATACCTGTGGACTGGTTTTTCCAAATTTTTGAGCAATTTCTTTAATTACTTTACTTTCTAATTTATCGGGATTAGCAGTAAGAGTCCAAAAACTCTGATAAATAACCCCATTTTTAGCACACCAGTCTCGTAATTCTTTATCATAATCACTGGTACTATAAAATCTATTTTGAACAACCGCTGGTTTAATTTTTACACTGTTATATAATGATTTGAAAACATTTAAATCATAACAATTGCTTATTCCTAACTGTTTTGCCCCATTTTCCAGGTAAATTTTTTCCATAGCATTCCAGACTTTTAGATTAAGAGCCTGTGAGCCCATAGGTGAATGTAAAACTAAAGAGTCAACATAATAAGTAAGCAGATTTTTTTTTGAGGTTTCAAATGACTGAGCTACCTGAATTTCTAAAGGAGCATTTTTATCATAGGGAATTTGATTAGGATCCTGACCATTTATAGAAGTAAACTTTGTTTGTAAAAATAATGATTCACGGTCAATTCCGTCTTTTTTTAAGCTGAGAAGGGCTTCTCCTACCAGTGGCTCATTATAATGTTTTGGCTGACAAGCGGTATCAATGCCCTTAAAACCAAGTTTTACAGCTTTTATCACAAGTTCAGTCGTTTTATCTTTTTTCCAGGCTGTTCCATAAATTAATTTGGGCATTTTAACTTTTTCAGAAGTTGTGTACCATTCCTGCTCTTTCATACCTTTAACCTTTTCCCATTTTTACTATCATTTTATATGACAATTTTGATAAACATTAAATGACCCATTCATTTTATTTATCAGGAAGAAACTTCATAGAGATAGAATTAACGCAATGCCTGGTATTCTTATCCGTAAAACGTTCCCCTTCAAAAACATGACCCAGATGTCCATCGCAATTTGCACAAACAATTTCAATTCTTCTGCCATCTGCATCAGGTACACGTTTTACAGCTCCTTTTATTTCATCATCAAAGCTAGGCCATCCACAGTGAGAATCAAATTTATCAGCAGATTTATAAAGAGGGACATTGCAACGCCGACAAATATAGGTTCCACTAGCTTTATTATTAGTATATTCTCCCTTATATGGTGCTTCTGTACCCTTATGAATGATTACTCTTTCTTCCTCTGGTGTTAACTCATTAAATTTCATGCCTAATATTTTCCTTTTCTTCTACCATTTTCTTTAATCAATTATCCTACTTTTCAAGTATTTTAACATAACAAAAAATTTGTATTTTTGACATAAAACACCAATTTAAAAACAAATAGAGTACAGACATTTTATCTATACCCTATGAAAAAATTTATTTTATCGCTTAATATTTCAATCTTTTTCTAAAATTAGAGTTATTACTTTGATTTGCTCTGCCACTTAAATTTTTATCAAGAAATTTCGTTCTCATGGGTAAAGATTCACCACTTTGATTGTTAATAATCGGATATGGATGGTTTTCAATTACAGGAATGGTTTTGGAAATAAGTTTATGAATATCCCGTAAAAACAACTTTTCCTCATCATCACAAAAAGATAGTGATACCCCATTTGCCCCTGCTCTACCAGTTCTTCCTATCCTATGAACATAAGTTTCTGGAATATTTGGTATTTCATAATTTATCACATGGGATAATTCATCAATATCTAAACCTCTTGCAGCTATATCTGTGGCAACAAGAACCCTTGTTTCTTTATTTTTAAAATTATTTAAGGCCAATTGCCTGTTATTCTGAGATTTATTACCATGAATAGCCTCAGCCTTTATACCATTGTGTTTTAATAATTTAGTAAGCTTGTCTGCTCCATATTTTGTACGGGTGAAAACAAGGGCACTTTCAATAATCTTATCTTTCAAAACATGAATAAGTAAATCTTTCTTACTGTTTTTATCAACAAAATATACAGATTGCTGTATTGTCTCAGCTGTTGATGAAACAGGTGTAACTTCTACTTTTACTGGTTTATCCAAAATAGTTTCCGCTAATTTTACAATTTCTTTAGCCATAGTAGCGGAGAAAAAAAGCGATTGTCTTTTTTTAGGGATTATTTTAAGTATTTTCTTAACATCATGAATAAATCCCATATCTAACATTCTATCTGCTTCATCTAAAACAAAAATGTTTAATTCAGAAAGATTAATACATTCCTGATTTATTAAATCAAGTAATCTTCCAGGAGTTGCAATCAATACATCAACACCTTTTTGTAAAGCATTTTTCTGGGGTCTGTAAGAAACACCCCCAAAAATAACTGTATTCTCAATACCAGTATATTTACCGTAAGCAGTAAAACTTTCACCAATTTGAATAGCTAATTCTCTTGTAGGGGTTACAATTAAGGCTTTTATCTTTTTTTTACCATTTTCTAAAACTTTGTTTTTATATAAAATCTGAAGTATTGGCAAAGCAAAAGCAGCCGTTTTACCAGTACCTGTTTGAGCACAGCCAAGTAAATCTTTTCTCTCAAGAATAACTGGTATAGCTCTGTTTTGTATTGGAGTAGGAATTGTATATCCTTCATTTTTTAGGGCATTTTGGATTGGAACAATTAATTTTAAATTTTCAAATGACATTCTTTCACCTTTAAAGGTTGAACGAATTTTTTTAATTAGCAACCTTATTATTAATATTTAGAAATAAATTATATTAATAATGGGTTAATTCACCTATTAATAATATTTTTTATTAGTAATTATTTATATTGCTTTATATTTATTTCAATTAAAATAGTGGATATTTTAGAACTTTAAAAAATATATTAAAATATCCTAAATATTAGTTAAATATAATCTAATTAATACTGTTAAATATTAAAATCAAAAAAAATAGCTATATTAATTTAGATTTTGTTTTTATATAAAATTATTTCCATTAAAAATTCCTTCCTTGCTTTTTGATAATCATAAATTTCAACAGTTTTTCTGACAATTTTTTGCTGCAACTCAGCTGATAAACTAACAACTTCCTGTAATTCAGAAGAAGAAATATTAATATAATTATTGGTAATCCATTCCTCTATTTTGGGATGCACATTATCTTTTAAAATTTCAAGCGCTTTAAGAACATTGTCATTAGTGTTTAAAATATTTTTCCAGTAATTAATATTAACTCTATGATGCGCTCTCCAATCTATTGATTCTTTCAATTTTTTGATTTGCTCATCCATTAAAAATTCCAATTCATTTTTATAATTTTCCAGATTTATAGTATTTACAGTTACCTTATTTTCATAAGCAGTTTCTGTATTCAGAAACAGGGTGGTTAGATTGGGATAAGTCTTTTCTCCGTAACCTGTTACGTTATTTTTAATAAAATCAGGTTTATATTCATAATCTATTACGCTATTATTAAAGAGATCCATTAACATTTTTAACCTGTTAGCATTGTTTTTTGCTGGTATATCTAAAAACTCATTTTTAAGGGTTGGAGTAATATTATTTATTTCTATTTTAGCAAAATCTGGCTTTGACCTATACTTTGCTACTCTTAATTTTACTTTTTCAATATTTTCTTTTTTTCTTTTACGCATGTATTATATTATATCCCGTAACCTGTTACTAATTTTATTCATTTATTATAATGGAATAACATTGTAAAGTTAAAGTTTCACTTACTATAATACTCCCAATAAACTGGACCAGTAGTTAAGATATAATTTTTTCAGAAAAGTAAGGAGAAAATATGTCAACAATTAGAAAGAATCATTCAGTTTAAATCATTCCAAATAAAAAAATGGAAGAGTCTGATTTCATAAGGCTTTCTCC
>CAYRDV010000168.1:0-12445 GCA_964422885.1 uncultured Candidatus Sericytochromatia bacterium | reverse complement strand
CTATTATTTTTGAATTTTTTTTGTTAGAGTTGTAGAAATTTAAATATGCCATTTATTTTGCACTAACGATTCTATAATTTCTTTTCCCCGGTGACCGAAGATTGGATGAGCTTCTTCTGCCATTTTATCTGCTGTCTCAATAGCAATCTTTCCTGTTGGTGACTGATTTTCCTTTGCCATTTTTAATACAGAAAGTGTTGTCTGATATACAGAATACTCCCATTCTTTATTAAGGTGCCTTTCAATAAAATTATCGTTATTTACATAGCCATATTGTTCATTAGCACAATTTACAATTCCCATTCTGTTCGTCAAAAAATCAGGAATATAGCAAATACCTTTTTCATAAATTAATGAATCGTCTCTGGCTGGTTCTTCGAGCTGGTTATTAGCGGCACCACAAATAATTTTTGCTTTTATACCAGGAATAGTTTTTTCATTTAAAATTGCTCCTGTCGCACATGGAGCTAAAATATCACATTCTGACGATAATATTGAATGGTCATTTATATCTGCTACTCTTGCTTCAAGGTTTTTACCAGGCAGTTCAGATTGAAGTTTTTCAACAATCTGAATATTAATATCACAGGCAATTACTTTTTTTACATTTTTTTCAAAAAGGAATTTTATCAGAGGGCCACCAACATTTCCCATTCCCTGTACAGCAATTACTTTTCCTTCAAGATTTTCATTATAAAGAAATTTCAGGGCGGCTTCCATACCGCTAATAACCCCTCTGGCTGTTGGAACTGATGGGTTTCCACTGCCACCAAGTGATTGGGGTATACAGGTAGTAAATCTGGTTTTGGAAAAAATATTGGACATATCAGTAACATTTGTTCCTGCATCTTCGGCTGTTACATAACAACCTTGAAGGGAAGTAAGAAACTCACCATATTCAGAATAAATTTCTTTTCTGATTAGTGGGGAATATTTATCTATATCAGGATTATGGCAGATTACTCCTTTTCCTCCACCCCACCAAAGGTTTGCCAGGGCATTTTTCTGGGTCATGCCCTTTGCCAGACGGATGCCATCCCGGAAATATGATTCAATATTATTGTAATGCCAGTATCTTACTCCTCCTGCTGACTGTCCTCTGTTTGTTTTATGAACAAATGCACCCATTAGAGTCTGATATTTTTCATTTAGCTGGAAAAAAAGCCCTTCATGTTTGGAAAAATCTCTTTTATCAGCTCCCAGATAATCAGCGATAGGTTGCAAAATATCATGGGAACTGATTAACTGTTGTTTTATATTATCAAATACAAAATAAAACTTTTTTATATTATTTTCAGTTAATAATTTAATAAATTCCTGAGGATGTAATGATAATAAATTGCTTTTTTCCATGCCAGTTTAATCTCTTCTAATATAAAAACAATTTATTATAACAGAGAAATTAATAAGTAACTTTTCTGATTTTAAATTCTTCAACCTGAACTACGTATAAGATATTTTTGTTATTATCAACAGCAATATCGTATGGGTGGAAAAAAGACGCATTTTTGGCAGTACCATCAATTGTCCCTTTGGCATTTCCGGCAATTTTTGTAACTTTTCCATCAGGTGTAACTAAAAATATTGCGTTATTAAGAAAATCACAAACAAACAAATTACCTTTTTTATCGATAGTTATTCCCCTAAGCTCACCAAAAATCTTATGCTCATTTACTACTTTATCTCCGGCAAAAGTAGACACCTGACCTTCCGGGGTAATTTTTCTGATTCTTTGGGCATCGGAAACATATAAATTATCATTTTTATCGGCAATTATTCCAAACAAATTGTTAAACTCAGCGGTTTCTGCATTGCCATCTTTATAACCATAAATACCGCTTCCGGCAAAAACAGTTATTTCCCCTTTGGGGGTAATTTTTTTTATTTTACGATCATCAGTAACATAGATGTTATTTTTACTATCAATTGTCAGACCTGACATAAAACTAAAGTCATTATAAGATCCACCTGCTATAGTTGAAACTTTGGCATCAGTAGTTACTTTTCTGATTCGGAAATTATAATTATCAGCTACTATTAAATTTCCGTCATTATCAAAGGCCATTGCTCCCGGATGACAAAATTTTGCACTTGTTCCATTTCCATCAGCAAAGCCCTGACAATTTTTTTTACCTGCTAAATCATTTGGGGGCACAAAGGTATTATCACCAGCAAAGGCTTCTTCTATTAAATCGGAATTTAATTTTTGGATCGCAAAATTATTTGATAAAAAGATATTTGATTTACTATCGAGGGCAATTGAATAATCTTTTGCCATAACTGGTAATGAAGCTATTACAGCTTCTGTAACTCTTTCCTCAATTTTTTTATCTTCTCCTGTTTGCTCCCCGCCTTTGGTTGCATCTGAAACCTTTTCATTTTCAAGGTTCTTTTGGGTGGGAGATGGATTACTACATCCGGTAAATAAAATTAATGAGGTTAATAAAATACAAATTGATTTGTTCATAGTTTCCAAATATCTTAATTATTTAAATGTTTTATCTTAAGTTTCTGACTTAAGTAATTTTAATTGTAAAGCAAAATATTAAAAAAATTAGTTATTTATACAAAATTTTACTTTTTTAGCTGATAATGAGAGAGAGCAAACTTGATCTTATGATAATCCAGTTCCTCATTTAGGTGAGTATAAATGTCTTTTAGCTTATATTCGTTACCAAGTACTTTAATTGCATTAAAAACCCGATTCATTTCTTTAAGATTTACAAACTGATAGACGTCAATGTTATATTTATTTTCATAAAGATAAAGAAGATGAGAGTAAATTGTACTTTCAGAAAGAGCTCTTTTCTCGGCAATTTCTGCAATAGATAATCCCTGCTGATAGGCATCAAAAGTCTGAATATAGGTACTATTTTTAACATTATCCAGATTTTGCACTTTTAGAAAATCAAGTATAGCATTAATAAAAGTTTCACCATACATCTGAAATTTCTTTTCACCAACACCGGAAATTCTTTTCAGATGTATTTCGGTAATTGGTTTTTCTTTGGCCATTTCTGTCAGGGTTGCATCACTGAAAATCATATATGGAGGAAGGTTCTCTCTTTCAGCAAGACCTTTTCTGACTGCCCTTAAAGCTTCAAAAAGATTATCAGATATAAGCTGTTGTTTTGAAGGCTGTTTTTTAATACTTTCCTCAGTATTTTTACGAATATTTTGAGGATCGATAAGATTTACCGACAAATTGTTATAAAGAACTTCTTTGCTTAAATTTGTTAGCCTGAGGGTAAAATTGTCCTCATAGGCAACATCAATAAATCCCAGGTTTAAAATTTGAATCAGATAAATTTGCCAGTCGCTAAAACTAATATCTTTACCAGCACCATAAGTTTTAATATTTTGATAATCATTGGCAAAAATTTCCTGCTTGGATGAACCTTTCAGGATATCTATAAGTATTCCTGAAGAGACTTTTTTATTTTCTTTTTTTAGCCACCATAATGCTGAAAGTGCTTTTTGAACAATAACAGTACCATCAATATTAACCGGCGGATTTTTACATATATCACAGTTATTACAGTTTTCTGTAATATTTTCGCCAAAATAATTTAATAGTATTTTTCGCCGGCAAATCATCGAATCAGCGTATTGCTGCATTCTTTCCAGCTTTACTGTTTGCAGTTCTTTTTGAGAACTTTCTTCTATTATGTTTTTTAGGGTTACAATATCGGCAAATGTATAAAATAATAAAGCTTCACTTGGCAGACTATCCCGTCCTGCCCTTCCTATTTCCTGATAATATCCTTCAATATTTTTTGGCAGATTATAATGCACTACCCATCTTACATTTGACTTATCGATACCCATTCCGAAAGCAATAGTAGCACATATTACCTGGATTTCATCATTAATAAATTTTTCCTGAACGGAATTTCTTTTTTCAGAGCTTAAACCAGCATGGTAATAATCGGCATTAATACCAATCTCTCTTAATTTTTGGCAAACTGTTTCAGTATTTTTTCTGCTCAGACAATATATTATTCCTGATTGCCCACGTCTGCTCATGATAAAATTTATAATAGTTTTGACCCGGTTTTGTCCTGGAAGAACACTTAAGGAGATATTTGGCCGGTCAAAAGAAGAGATAAAAATTTCCGGTTCATCTAACCTAAGCTGTTCAATAATATCTTTTCTGGTTAATTTATCAGCAGTTGCTGTTAGTGCCATTACAGGAATATCAGGAAAATTATCTTTTAAAAATTTTAATTTTGTGTACTCTGCCCTGAAATCATGCCCCCATGAAGAAATACAATGAGCCTCATCAATAGCAAAAAGATTAATTTTAAGCTTGTTTAAAAAGGTTAAAAACCCAGGTGATAAAAGCTTTTCCGGAGATACATACAAAAGATTCATTTTCCCGGCAATTGCCAGAGTTTCTATTTGAAATTGCTCGTCATTTCCTAAACTGCTATTTAAAAAAGCAGAAAATATACCATTACTGTTTAAGCTATCTACCTGATCCTTCATCAGGGAAATAAGAGGGGAAATAACCACACAAATCCCATCCAACACAATAGCCGGAATCTGAAAACAAATTGATTTTCCACCTCCGGTTGGCATTAAAACCAAAGTATCCTTTTTATCAAAAACACTTTGTATAATCTCTTCCTGCATAGGCCGAAAGGATTCATAACCAAAATATTTTTTTAAAGCTTTCCTGGATGATTCTAAATTCATAATTGCAAAATAATATCAAAATCCTTATAAATTTTATTTAGGTAATTATATCCTATGAATAAAAAACTGTTTTTTTAATATATAATTTAATGACAAGATCATTTATAGCTTCAAGATTTATTAATATTTTTTATGAAAAGAAAAAAAACTGTACTTGTGCTTTTTAGTTTTTTTGTAATGTTTAATTTATCCTGTTCCGGTGGAAGTGGAGCAGGTGTACCATTTTTTCCGTTATCTCCACAAGCTTCTTCATCTGTATCTCAGCAAAAACCAAATGATAAAACTGAAGATAAAACTGCTCCATCCAAACCCGTAAACAATAATCCTCAACCCGAAAAAAGGTTTGCAGAACCAATAACAGAGACAAAAAATCCAGATCCAAAAACACAGTTTAAATCTTATGAAAAAATGACCAGAGCGATACAACTAGGCGATTTTGATTATTTAATCAAAGAGTATGAAGCCGGAGGTCTTAAAATAGCAGCAATTCGTTCTGATACCGAATTTAATGATTATCCTCTTGATTATACTGCAAAAAGTATTATGCAGAATATTGGTCAGGTGGGTATAAATAACAGAAATATTTCTACTATTAACTCAGAAGAAAAAAAGGCTATATTAGACAAAATTTTTAAACAGGTACTTATTTATTCTTTAAAAGGTTCTGCAAACAAACTGATTGAAAATAACAGAATTGGTCTAATTAAAGAAGATAAAGACACAACTGATATTGCCAGACATATTTTTGAATATTTTTATGGAAATGATGATGGGTCAATTTCTGCGAACAGTATTGCAAAACTTTCACAAACAATAGATAGTTCTAATGCAATTTCTTCAAATAAAACTTATGATTCTATCTCATCAGCTATAAAACAAATGAAGGTTAATGCCAAAGGAAATATTAAAAATTTAATTTTAGGAAAAAATCAAATTGATAAATCATTTTATAAATTGCTTTATCTGGCTACCCTTGAAAAAATAGCAAGCACAGAAAATATGATTAAAAATAAAAATACAAATGCCGGAAATGAACTAACAGCTGCTGAATTTCTTTATATTGGTATTAGGAACCCTTCCAAAGTTTTATTTGGTAAAAATAATGGTTATCCAGAAACAATATTTAGTAATAAAAGGTTGGATCTTCTTGATTACGATAAATTTGTAGAAAATATAAATGCCGGATTTAATGAAAGAGTTATTGAAGATATGAAACATGCTATGGATACGATGATAACCGATAATTCAAGTGCTCAGAATTTTGCATTTTCAGCCCAGCTTTATCTTGATATTACTAATTGTAGTTACAAAAATATTGGTCATTCAAGGGTTTCAAATAGCCAATTGACTGTAAATATTCAGAATTTTAAATCTGCTATTCAAAGTAAAAATTCAGCAAAAGCAAAAGAATTATTTGATAAAATGGGAAGTGCTCTTTACTGGCCTGGGGTTTAATGAAATTACTTTTATCAGTATTACCTTCATTTCAAAACTCCAGTTTTTTAGTTGCCCATCTTGGAAACGCCTGTATTTCCTCATATCTTAAAAAATTCAGACCGGATCTGCAAATAAGGTCTTTGGACCTTCGTACTGATCAGAATGCTAACCATATTTGGGGACCAGCAAATCTACCACAAATAACTTTTAAAAAACTATTTGTCAGTGATATATATGATCTTCCACTGGTAATTTCTTTAATAACTAAATTTCAAAAACATAAAAGTATGAGGCATTTATTGGAGCCAGATCCAGAAATCGCTATAAAATGGGCTCTTGAACATTCCCTGTATTCTGATGAGATTATTGAAAAGCTAAAAGCGACAAATATTTTTGCTCTCCGGCAGATAAAAAAATTTGAAGGTTATGATATTGTTGGGTTTAGCCTTTATACCACAAATCTCTATCTTTCAGTAATGATGGCACTTTTAATCAGGTTGAATTATCCTAAGACAAAAATAGTTTTTGGCGGTCCGCAGATTACACAGGGAGAAACGACCCGTGATTTATTATTACGGGGAGGTGTCGCTGATATCTTAATACTTGGTGAGGGAGAACAGCCAATGCTGGAAGTTGTAAATGCAATTTCTTCAGGAGAACCAATAGAAAAAATAATCGGTGTTAAAACACTTGCAAATATTTCTGAACCTGATACTTTTTCTCAGACAGCAAATTTAGAAGAATTGCCTGTGCCTGATTATGATGGTACTGATTTTGAGGCATTTAATACTTTTGTGATACCAGTTTATTCTAACCGGGGATGTCCATTTCGCTGCCATTTCTGTTCAGAACACAGCTTATTTGGTAAAAAATTTAAAAGACGTTCACCGGAAAGAGTTATCAAAGATATGAGTGAGTTATCTGAAAGATATGGAATAAACCAGTTTACTATAGCTGATAGCCTGATAAACTCATCCGAAGAATGGCTTGAAGAATTTACTAATTTGTTGGCAAAAACAGAACAAAAAAATTTTTGGGGAGGCTATTTTCGGGCGGAATTGGGAGAAACTCTGGTAAAAAAAATGAAAATGGTGGGGTTGAATAGTGCAATTTTGGGTGTCGAATCTTTTTCTCAGGAAACACTGACAAATATGAATAAAAAAAAGGTCAGGCAGGAAATTATAGATACTATTCATTTTTTAGTAGAGAATGATGTTCACGCTTTTGTAAATCTGTTTGTAGGGTATCCAGGTGAAAAAGAAGAAGATTTTTTGAATACTTTGGATGTATCTTACGATTTATATGATGAATTTTCTAAAAAAGATAAATCAGCATTTTTTAGAATAACGGCCAGGAATTTTCAATTAAGGCCTTTTTCTAATGTTTATAAAGCATATGATAAATTTGGCCTGGATGTTGAAAACTGGCATTCATCATATTGTGAGGCAACTCATCTGCCAGAGTTGGAAAATATTTTTGAGAATACATTATATTCTTTTAAAGTAAAAGATGTCTCTATTGACGAAACCTGGCACAGGGTAAATTTGATGAGGCAAATCAGGGAGAAAACTGTATAAAGAAGTGAGAAGTGAGGGGGAAGTGAGGCGGTAAACAAGTTTACCTGTGAGTAGTAAGTAAGAAAGTTTAGAAGTGAAAGGAAAAAACGAAAATTTCTTTTCTATCATAAGGTCCGGTTGTAAATTCTTTTCTTGGAATCACCGGAGATTTTTGTGAAAAAGTAAAGCATAGTAACCAACCTGAACTACCAAAATTTTTGAAATAAATAATTGTTTATTATCAAATATTATCTATAATTACCAAATTATTTTGGTAGTTCACATTTGATGAAAAGAAAAAATTTATAACCAGAAAGAATTACAAATAATCCCATTCCAACCAACAATCAACAATTGTAATTTTTGAATATATAAATTGGTATAATATTTTAAAATTCCTTTTTTTAATAACTATAGTAAAGGTTGCTTTTATGAAAAACTTTAAAACTCTCCTCTCTATTGCTTTAGGAGCGGTAATCACTCTCTCAAATTTAGGCTTTAATTCTGAGGCTGCTGTTCGTGCGCCAAAATCAGTTTTAAATGGCATGGTTGCCAGTGATCATTATCTTGCTTCAAAAGCCGGTACCGATATTCTAAAAATGGGTGGTAATGCTGTTGATGCAGCAGTTGCCACTTCTCTTGTCCTTTCAGTGGTTAGAAATCAGAGTACTGGTATTGGTGGCGGTGGTTTTATGGTACTACATACTACTAAAGGAGAAAATATTGTCATTGATTACCGGGAAGTTGCACCTCAAAAAGCTTTTCGTGATATGTATCTGGATAAAAATAAAAAACCGATCCCCAGATTAAGTACTGTTGGTTATAAAGCTGTTGCTGTTCCGGGAAATCTTGCTGGTCTTGATTATGTTTTAAAAAAATACGGAACAATGAAGCTTAAAGCTCTTAGCAAAGCAGCAATAAATTATGCTGAAAATGGTTTTGCTGTGGACAAACATTTTGTTTCCGCTTCAAAATCGGTAAATGAAAAAGGTTCAACTGAAGAACTTAAAAGTATTTTTTTTGAAAAAGGAAAACCCAGAACACTTGGTTCAATACAAAAAAATTCTCAACTGGCTAGATCGTTACGTCTAATTTCAGATAAAGGTATTGGTGAATTTTATAAAGGTTCGATAGCAAAAAAAATAGTCGCAGCAATGCAAAAAAATGGTGGCTTAATTACAATGGCTGATTTGGCAAATTATAAGCCGAAAATAAGAAAACCATTAACTGGTAGTTACCGTGGTTATGGCATTATCACAATGCCTCCCCCAAGCTCAGGGGGGACAGCCCTTTTGGAAATTTTAAACATAATGGAACCATATAATCTTGGCTGGAATTCTACAGGATTTGGTTCTTCAAAACATGTTCACCTGCTTACAGAAGCAATGAAACATGCTTTTGCTGACAGAGCTGAATTTCTTGGTGATCCTGATTTTGTAAAGGTACCTGTTGATATGCTGATTGCCAAAAATTATGCAGAAAAATTACAAGCTAAAATTGATGAAAATAAAACTCTTGAACAAAATGCCTATGGTTCAAAAGGCTTAGGTGATGATCATGGAACTACTCATTATTCAGTTATTGATAAAAAAGGAAATATTGTTTCAGCAACAGAAACTGTTAATACATATTTTGGTTCTCAGGTCGTGATTCCTGGTACAGGAATCCTGATGAATGACGAAATGGATGATTTTAGTATGCAGCCTGGAGTTCCGAATGCTTTTGGTCTGATTGGCAATGAAAATAATGCTATTAAGGCAGGTAAAAAGCCATTAAGCAGTATGACACCAACAATTGTTCTGAAAAATAATAAACCATTTATGGTTGTCGGAGCATCAGGCGGACCCAGAATAATTACTGGCACTCTACATGCAATAATGAATGTTATTGACTTTGGGATGAATGTAGAAGAAGCTGTTTCTGCTCCACGGTTTCATCACCAATGGTCTCCCAATAAAATATTTATAGAAAAGGAAATGCCTCTTGATGTAAGAGAAAATCTTGAAAGAAAAGGCCATGTTCTTACTATGGGAGAAGCTGAAAATGCTGTTCAGGCAATAGTTATAAAAGATGGAGAAATTACAGGTGCATCTGACCCACGAAAAGGCGGATTTCCTGAGGGGTATTAATACTTACTTGGTTTGGAACAAGAGTAATTACGCTACTGCATTTTTTTCATAATTAATTTGTAATATTTGGGTATTTATTTTGTCATACAAAAAAATTTTAGGTATCTGATATAATTCAAAAATTGAAAGGTTTTAGAAATCTACTGAGGTGTTTGAAAAGGGTAAGTAATGCAGGGTAAGCTTCGAGTAAAAAATTTTGGGGTTTTAAAAGATATTGAAATTAATATTAATGATTTCACTATAATTATTGGTTCTCAAGCTCAGGGAAAAAGCTTAATAGCAAAATTAATATACTTTTTTAAAAACCTAGATCCTTTATTTTATGATTTTATTTTTCAAAGAACACCTGAAAATTTAGAAACTAAATTCACTGAACCAATCAAGATAAGGTTTTTAGAAATATTTCCTGATTATCTGATTAGGAAGTTTAACAAATTTGAAATAACCTTTTATTATTCTAAAAACTCTTATATAAAAATTTCAAAAAGTAATATAAACATATTAAAAATTAGCCTATTTGGTGAAAATGAAGAAAAAATTAGTGCTATTTTAAACTATGTGGATAGATACTTACCTTTGAAAAAAGCAAGCGAATTTTCAAATAACCGAATTACAGAAAGAATGCTCAGTGATCTGTTAAGTGAACTGAAAATAAAATATATTTTTTCTTCTGGTGTTGGATTTATCCCTGCTGGAAGAACATATTTTTCAAGTTTGGCTAAAAATATTTTTTCCTTGGTAAATATGAACGTCCAGATAGATAAACTTCTTTTACAGTTTGGTTCTTATTTCGATTTTGCTAAGGGTGTAGATTTTGAGAGCTTTTTAAAGCATTATGATGAATGTAAACCACTTGTAGATTTAATGGAAGAGGTTCTTTGTGGTAAATATAAGTTTGAAAATCAAGAAGCTTGGATAGAGAATGAAATCGGGAAAATAAAACTTAATGATTCTTCTTCGGGACAACAAGAGCTCCTTCCAATGATTTTAGTTCTCTTCTATAATGCCATTTTTACGGAAAGCATGGAAGGTAAATATTTAATTATTATTGAAGAACCTGAGGCTCATCTTTTTCCAAAATCTCAATATAAGATAACAGAATTTTTTGTTTTATTACATAAAATTTCTAAAAAGAACCCTTCTTTTTTTATAACCACCCATAGCCCTTATATCTTAAGTTCCCTAAACAATTTAATACAGGCTAATAATACTTATCAAACCTTAAAAAAGAGAAAAAAAGTAAAATCAGGTTTGAAAAAAATTGAAGAGATTATTCCAAGGATAAAGTGGTTGGATTATGAAAATGTTTCAGCGTACTTTATTACTGATGGTAAAGCTGAAGATATAATGAACCGAGAAAATAAATTAATTGATGCCAACAAAATTGATGAAATATCCAATGTTATAGCTAATCAATTTAGTAAACTTCTGGAGCTGGAATTTGGTGATTAATACAATTACATATAACTTCAGTAATATTTATGGTAACTCTTGTTCTCAGGAAGTTACTCATAAAAGAATATTATTTGAAGAGAATAAAAGAAAATTTATTGGATATAATCCTGATGAAAAAACTGTTATCAGGAGCATTATTGATGGTTGTTTGATTACCACTGGAATTAGGTGTGATTTTTTACTAGTTGAGAAGGAAAAACATCTTGGGTGTTTCATTGAACTTAAAGGCAGCGATATTGATCACGCCTTAGAACAGTTAATGGCTACTATTAATCAAATAGATAATTCTTTCGGGAATTTTATTTCAAAAAAATTTTCAAAAAAATTTGCTTTTGTTGTTTCAAGCCAGTTTCCTCAAATTGGGACAGGTATTCAAAATAAGATGAAAAATTTTGCAAAACAGGGAATTATTTTAAAAATCAAAAATAATCAGATTATCTTTGATTTAAAGAGAGAAGAATTAATTGATAAAGTTTAGAAATATAAGTTGTTTTGAATTCTATCAGGAAAATATTAACTATGAACAAAGTTTCAAAAACCATAAACTCACTTCATTTTTAAAACAAATTCAATTCGTTTTAATAAAGCCAAACATAAAACTTTGAATTTATAGAATTTTAAAATTTCTATAAACATCTTTGCTTTTTGATACTATAATATTGTTAATTAGGTATTTTCTAAAAGCGATTAGAGAGCTGTCAAAATCAAAATGAATAAAAACGAGAAATTTGTAATTCTACAAAAACTTAATTCTTTGTTTGCCTATTCAGAACTATTACCTGACGATTTTAAAACAAAATTTCTGGGAGATCTGGAAGGATTAAAAAAACAATTATCAGATATTAAATCCGGTAGCGAAGAAACAGCCGCCAAAACAATTCCTCCACCTCCTGTTACAGAAACACCCGCGCCTGTATTCGTTCCCGTTCAGGCAAATACAGAGTTCTTTAGCAATGATCTGTTAAAAAATCTTGAATCCGGTGATAGTAAGGATCCTCCTGCACCAAAAACTTCAGTTAAAACAGCTCCTCCCCCTCCCCCACCAAATCTTAAACCCGGTGGTGGTTTTATCGATTTTAAAAAGTTAACAGGCTCTTTAACAGAACCAGTTAATGAAACTGAGGAAGAAATAGATTATATCAATCCTCCCCCACCCCCACCAATGTTGGA
>CAYRDV010000167.1:0-12500 GCA_964422885.1 uncultured Candidatus Sericytochromatia bacterium | reverse complement strand
GTAACTCCTGTTCCTGCTGCTAACGGTTCTTATAATAATCTTAACTCAAAATATACTTTTGATGGTTTTGTAATTGGTAATCACAACCGCTTTGCCAATGCTGCCGCTCAAAGAGTGGCAGAATCACCAGGACAAGCCTATAATCCTCTTTTTATCTATGGCGGAGTAGGGCTGGGCAAAACACATTTGATGCATTCTATTGGTAATCAGATGATCAATAGATCCAAAGATACAAAAGTAGCCTACCTTTCTTCCGAAAGATTTACCAATGAGCTAATTAACTCAATTAAAGATGATAAAATGATTGAGTTTAGAAATAAATACCGCAATATAGATCTTTTGCTTATTGATGATATTCAGTTTTTAGAAGGAAAAGAAAGAACCCAGGAAGAATTTTTCCATACCTTTAATGCTCTTTATGATGATGGAAAACAGATTGTAATATCTTCTGACAGACTGCCAAAAGATATATCAATGCTTGAAGACAGACTACGTTCAAGATTTGAAATGGGTTTAATGACTGATGTCCAGCCTCCTGATTTTGAAACAAGGATTGCTATTCTTAAGAAAAAATCTGAAATTGAAAGTATCACAGTACCTGATGACATATTACATTATATAGCCAGTACCTTTAAAGACAATGTAAGAGAGCTTGAAGGTGCGTTAATACGTGTAATGGCCTATGCTTCCCTTACAAATATCCCAACAACTGTCAGTCTTGCCAGAACTATTCTGGGCCGGGAAACGTCAAAAGAAATAACGATTGAAGGTGTTCAGAAAGCTGTAGCCAAATTTTATGGTCTGGAAGTAGAAGATATTATCAGTAATATAAAAACCAAAGAGATAACCTGGGCCAGGCATGTTGCTATGTATATCTGCCGTGATATGACTAAGTTTGCTTTACAGCGTATCAGCCAGGCTTTCGGACGCAAAGATCATACTACCGTAATTCATGCTTTTGAAAAAGTAAAAAATCTTGTTCAAAACACTCCCGAAATGAATAGTGAAATTCAAAAAATAATTGACAGCATAGAATAAAAAAATACCCGCCTAAGGCGGGTATTTTTTTATTCTTTATATTACATTTTGTATATTTATTGATTTTTACTTGCCATAATTTTAATAATTTTGTACTAAATATATTTAATAATTAAAGTCAATAATGCATTGCATAAGTTTTAAATTATTTACAATTTTTTTTCACAAAAATTTATGTGGACAACTTGTGGACAACTTGTAGGCTTGTAAGAATTTTAGTGGATAAAATGTGTATAACTTCACAAACTTTACAAAACAGCATAAATAGCCAGAAGTAAAGAAATTACAATGTATACAGCAATTTTGATTTACATTAATTAATAATTAGTAGAAATTTTTTCACAAAAATTTATGTGGATAACTTGTGGACAACTATCGTTTTTTTATGTGGATAATCTGTGGATAACCTGTGGATAGAAAAAAGGGTTGTGGATAACTAGCCGAGTTGTACACATACTTGTCCACAATAGAAAACAGGATCAAACTATGGATTATACTAGGTTTTTCACAAAGTTGTCCACATTTCCACAATCCCTACTATTACTATTTAAATATATATATTTTTATAATAAGAGAAAAAATTAAAAATAAAAAAATTCATCAAGCAAGTTCTATGAGATTTAATTCTAAAATGTTATTATTGGATTTACTTTCTAATTTTTAAATTAATCCAAAAGGTTTTTGAAATGCATATCGTCTGTACAAAAGATAATTTACTAAAAGGTTTTCAGGCAGTTAGTAAAGCTGTTGCAAGCAGAACAATCCTACCAATATTGAGTAATGTTTTGTTTGAATGTACTGAAGATAATAAACTTAAGTTGTCAGCCACTGATTTGGAAATTGGTGTGGAAGCTTTTGTGGAAACTCAGGTGCTGACTCCGGGTAAAATAACTATACCAGCAAGGGCTTTACAGGATATTATTACCAAGTTACCTTCAAATGATGTTGAGCTTCAGGTAAATGAGTCAAACACTGAAACTACACTTAAGTGTCACCGCTCAAAATATAACCTGAAAAGTATTGCCCCTGACGATTTTCCTCCATTACCACATCTTGAGGCAGATAACTCTATTCAGCTAAATGGGGAAGTTCTGGCAACTGGTATTCGTAAAACAATCTTTGCTGCTTCTACTGACACTACTAAAAATGTTTTAAACGGTGTCAGGCTCTTTTTGTCAAAAAATGGTCTTGAGATGGCTGCTACTGATGGCTATAGACTTGCTGTTAAGAAGATGAATATCGAAAGTAAAAATGAACAGGGTTTCTCTGTTATTGTACCTTCTAGAGCTTTAAACGAGTTATTAAGGCTTTTAAATGCAACAAAAGAAGAAATGGTTTCTATCTCTCAGCTCTCTAATCAACTGGTTTTTGGGCTTGATGACAAGATTTTATCTACCAGGCTTATTGAAGGACAATATCCTGATTATAACAGGATTATCCCTACTAACCTGGATAAAGAAATTATTCTGGACAGAACTGAATTTCTTAACACTGTGGATAGAGTTGCGGCTATCTCGTCCATCGATAAGGTTAATATAATTAAGCTTGAAATCAAGAGTGGTGAGATAAATTTATCTTCAAGTACCCCTGAACTTGGGCAGTCTTCAGAATCAATTGAGATTGGTTATGAGGGAGATAATTTTGAGATTAATTTTAACGCCAGATTTCTGATGGATGGTCTGAAGAACTTTGATGAGGAAAAAATAAGACTTCTTCTTGGTGGAAGCTTAAGTCCTGTCTTATTAAAGTGTATTGACGATGAAAATTATTTCTGTATGATTATGCCTATACGCTCTTAAAATCGTGAATTCTTTTACCTGTATGGGCGTAATATATTACGCCCCTGCTGAAATCAATTATGTTTATTAAGAATTTAAATCTACATAACTTTAGAAATTATGAAACTTTGGAACTAAAAAATATTTCCAGTTCCAGGGTTGTTTTGATTGGTGATAATGCTCAGGGAAAATCAAATCTGCTGGAAGCAATTTCTCTTTTAGCTTTTGGTTCTTCATACCGTGCCAAAAAAGAATCTGAAGTTATTAAATGGGATAAAACCGAAGCAGGAATTTACTCTGAGATAGACACATCTTTATCCACAAAAGAACTTACGTTAATATTAAGAAAAACAGGACCAAAAACGATTAAAGTAGATGGCCAGAATGTAAAAAGGCTGGCAAAGTTTATTGGTAATGTAAAAATTGTTATTTTTTCTGCTGAAGATCTCTTTTTGGTAAAAGGCTCCCCATCTGAAAGAAGGATCTTTGTTGACAAGCTTCTTTCACAGGTTTATCCACGATATTATCATCAGCTTCAGGTTTATAACAAAATTCTTCAGCAACGGAATTCTCTTTTAAGGAATATGAAAGATTCAGGGAACAGAAATTATGATGAAATCAGGATTTGGGATGAACAAATTGTGGATATCTCAGTGGATATCTACGAGTTACGTGTGGATTTGATAAAATTACTCTCACAGCTTGTTGGTTCCTATCATTCACAGATTGCTAACCCTGATGAAAAAGTTGTTCTCTCTTATGTCCCTTCTATTCCTAATCTTAATTTACTTGATTTTAACAGGGATAAACTGAGAGAAGAGATACTTTCCTATATTTCCAGCCATCATCATGTTGAAATAGCAAGAGGGCAGTCTCTATACGGTCCTCATCGTGATGACATTGATTTTTTTATTAATGGTAAGGAAGCTAAGCTTTTTGCTTCTCAGGGACAGCAGAGGACACTTGTTCTTTCCCTTAAACTTGCTGAAATTAAATATATTAAAGAATTGACCAAAGAAGTACCTCTTTTGCTTCTTGATGATGTTATGGCCGAGCTTGATCATAAACGGCAAAAACATTTACTGGAACTTGTCGGGCTTGATACACAAACATTTATTACTACTACTCACCTTGAAGATTTTTCCGAAAACTGGCTAAAGACATCATCTGTTTTAAAGGTCGCAGACGGTAAAATCTATAATTATGAATAATTTCTCAGATTTCAACTCTCAGGTAGCCAGATTTCTCAAAGATAATAATGTTCGTAATATAAAAGAAAATTTTTATATTATTGATCTATGGAATGAACTGGTTGGTGATTTTGTTGCCAATAATTCAAAACCAATCAGATTTTCCGGTGGGGTTATTTATGCTGAGATAGATAGCTCTGCCTGGGCAAATGAAATGACTTATATCAAAGAAGATATTATCTCCAAATACAATAAGAAATTAAAAAAACATGTCGTAAAAGATATCAGGTTTTCTTTAAAAAAATCTGAACCTTATAGCAAACCAACCATTAAAATAGATAAAACAAAAGATGGGAAAAAGGGTTCTGTCATAAAAAATTTATCTGCCGAAGATAAAGAAAAAATTGAAGAGAATACTGAACATATTGAAGATGAACAATTAAAAAACAGTATGAAGAAATTTTTGGAAATAACCAGGAAAAGAGAATTAAATCTTTTACAGCAGGGTTGGAAAAAATGTAAAATGTGCAGTTGTCTTCATAAAGATAAGGGAGATTTATGTAAACCATGTAGTTTTAAAGAAGGTTTAGGTATTTAATAATCATTCTTTAAATCAGTAATAAACAGGACTTTACTATTCTATGATAAAATCAGATTAAATAGATTATTTAGATTGAGATTTTTTTATGTATAAAAGACTTTTATTAACGGCCTTAATTGCATTTTCAACATCATGTTCAAATACTAATAGTTTGGTATTTCCAGATATTGATAATAACTCCCCACAAGGTGGGGCCCCTGTTTCCGAGTACGGAAATAACTCCCCACAAGGTGGGGCCCCTGTTTCCGAGTACGGAAATAACCTTATTCAGTCACAAGCTGTAAAAAGTTCAACAAGTTCTGTTAATGTCAAAATTAATAAGCTTGTATCCAATAAAGTAACTTATAACAATTCTGAGCCTACTATGCATATAGATGGGGTTAATGCCTATCCTGCAATGTTTAGAATTATTGAAGATGCAAAAAGTTCACTTTATGTAGAAACTTTTATTTTTCATAATGATGAATCAGGTAAAAAAGTTGCTGAAAAGCTTGTAGAAAAGAAAAAGCAGGGCGTTGATGTAAAAGTGCTTATTGATGGTTTAGGGTTGAGAATAAAAAAAGATTCACCTATTTATGATTACCTTAAAACTAATGGTGTTGACGTAAGAATTTATAATAAAATGATTGTTGGCATTCATGGAATTAATATTACTCACAGAAAACTTATTATTGCTGATGGTGAAACAGGTGTAACTGGTGGAATGAATTTTGGGGTTGAGTATGAAAAAGACTGGCATGATAGTATGACAGAATTTCAGGGCCAGGTTGTTCAGGATATGCAAAAAGAGTTTTTTATAAATTGGAAAAAGGCTGGCGGTGAAATACCTAAAAATACGCCAAAACTGCCAAAGGGTAAAATTTATGGAAATACCCCGATGAGAGTAACTGTTACCAGTGCTCATGAACAGGATAAAAGATACCAGATAAAAGATTCTATTTTAACAATGATTGATAATGCCAAAAATAGGATCATTGTTGAAGGTGCATATTTTTCTGATGATGATTTAATAAATACTTTAATCGGAGCTGCACACAGAGGTGTTGAAGTAATGATCATCATGCCTATCAAAGGTGACAGTAAGATTTTTGATAAGCTTAATATGTATACTGCCAGAAAGATGCTGGAAAATAAGGTAAGAGTTTTCTTTTATCAACCGAGATTTTCTCATATGAAAGCGGCAATTATTGATGATTTTACTATTGTTGGTTCTGCTAATCCTGATGCCAGAAGTTTTAGAGAAAATCAGGAACTAAATGTAATTGTTGAAAATGAAAATTTCAAAAAAGATCTGGAAAACAGATTGATTCATAAAGATATGTACCAATCCAATGTTGAAGACCTAAAATCAGTTGATGTCAGTGCAGGTAAAAAAGTAGCGCAGACTGTTCTGGAATTGATTGATTATTATTTATAGGGTTGTTCGTTGAGTGAAGTCAAAACGAACAATTTCCTTGTGTAAAAATTTAAGTGGCAAGGCACTAAAGCACCTTGTTAAAAATCAGTTTATTACCTAATCTTGGGCTTTAGTCCATTGTTAGATAGTATTTTACTATCACTGATTTTTTTACACTACCAACAATTTATTAATAGAATTAATCAAATCTGGTTAAAAAAGTACTTATCATAATGGTTCTTAGCAAGTGATGAATCTTTGTATTATCATAACTGTTATCATTTATTGATTTTACCTGTTCCCATTCATTTTTTAGTTTTTTTAAATCAATATATTCTTTTACCAGTGATGATTCTGAAAGCTTATTTATCTGTTCATCCAGCCTTTCCTTTTCTTTGGTTATTCTGAGGCCTATATCAGCACTTTGCAATCCTTTTCCTTTTTCATATAAAACTTTATCCGGTAATTGTTTTCCCATCATCAGCTTTAAAATCTGTTTCCATTCACCTTTTTCGTTAAAATATGCCTCATTTGGTATTGTTAAAGCATATTCAATAACTCTTTTATCTGCTGTTGGATCTCGCCATTCAACGCCAAAGCTATTTCCCATTATTGCTCCCAGGTAACATCTGGGATTAAAACCCGGCATTATTATTTTAAGCATCATTTCTTTTGAATCAGATAAGTAAAATTTGAAGGTTGAATCATGTCCTTCGGATTTCATTAAATTATTTAGGTTTATTTTTTCTCCAAGTTGTGGATTAAGGTGTGAATATGTTTCCCAGTGATTTTCTTTATATCTGATTCTTTTATAAATATTTTCAAAATGATTAAAAACAATAGGTTTTATTATTTTTTGCTTTATTGATTTTTTTAAACCAAATGCTTTGTAAAACATTTGCCAAGTAAGCAAATAATCTAATCCCGTAAAAGAAATATTTGCATTACCATGCTCCCCGGTTAATAATGTTCCAAAGTCAGATTTACTTGCTGTATATGGAATATCAACAAGCCAGTAGGAGTTACATGCGGCATGAACCGGCCCATTTAAAATATTAAGCATTTTAAACATCCCATCAATGGGAGTTATATCTTTGGAATCAAGATAAACCGGGTTGATATTACCGGATGCTTTTACTATGGCCTCTATATATGGCCTTTCATCACCAAATCTTGCTTTATCAATACTTTTACTAGGTTCATAAAGCGGTACATGACTATAGGTAGTTAATTTTTTTCCTTCTTTTTTTAGTAATTCTGCTGCTAAAAATGATACTGTACTGGAATCAAGACCACCACTAAGCATCGAAACAACAGGTTTATAACTTCGAAGTCTAACTTTAATTGCCTTATTTAATATTTCTTTTAGTTCATCAGCATATTCATCAGGTTTTTTACCATGCACTGTTTCAATATTTTCAGGAAACCAATAGCGTTTTTTTTCTGAAAATTCTTTGCCAATATTTAATGTATGTGCGGGTAATAAATGGTAGATATCTTTATAATAAGTATTACCATGATTTTCTTTTCCTCCCCATAATACCAGGCTCCTGATTAAAATGTTTTCATTTAGTTTTTGGGGTATGTATTTCAGAGCAAGGATTCCTTTTATTGATGTTGAGAAAACTATAATTTTATCATCAATATAATAATTAATATCGGTATAACCATGATGATCTCTGGCGATAAATAGGTTTTGCTTCTCAGTATCAAAAGCCGCAAAGGACCAGTCTCCCAATAAATAATCAGGCGTTTTTTCACCCCATTTTAGATAAGCTTTCAGGATTATTTCTCCATCAGGAACAGTATCTGTAATTCTGATATTTAAAATATCTGCCAGTTCCTCCCGGTTATCAATTCTTCCTTGTGAAACAAATAACAGCTTTTGTTCAGGTAAATACTTTGGCATCTGCTCATATAATGACTCTGGTGTGTTATAAGTGAGCATATGCCCGAAAGCAATATTATCCTGAATTGATATATTATATTTTTCATGAGGTAAATCGAGCATTCCAAGATGGATAGTATCCATGTCTTCAGGATTGACTGGCCTACCGTTACGATTAAAAATTCCAAAAATTAAGCTCATCAGAATGGTTTCTGGAGTAAAAAACTGAACATTGTGCAGGTACTTGCATAATGTACTTCAAATTTTTTCCATGATTCAAAGCTTGTCATATTTATATCTTCAGGAAAAAATTGCTGATATCTTTTGTCCATTGCTCCCCGTAGCTTAAAAAATATGAAATTTAAATCCAAATCTTTTATCAGACCTTCAATTTCACTCAGACTATACTGGTACTCACTGGCATGAAATAAAAAGTCCCGAAACATGCTCATCGAAAAGAAATCCCCTCTACCAACAAGTTTAAGGATATTTTTGTATTCAGGGTCATTTAATAATTTTTTTCTAAATATTTTCATTTCTTCCGGAGTTTTTTTGATATTTAAATTTGATATCTTGTTTCTCATAAATGTAACCTGCATTCTGGCTACTTTACTATAAATACCTATATATATGGTTCCTCCAGGTAGTAAAAGCGATTCAAGTGTTTCCCAGGCTTTACGCTGGTCTTTCATATGATGAATAACTCCGACACATTCGATGTGGTGAAATTTTCTGTTAAGAGTCGGGATATCCAAGATATCACCTTGTAAAAACTCAATATTGGTAACACCATACTTTTTAGCCATTCTTTTACCATATGCCAGGCTGGCAAGACTTAGATCAACAGCAATAATGTTTGCATCAGGATTACGGATTGCGGTTTGTATCGGGTGTTGGCCTGTACCTGAACCTGCTACAAGGATCTGTAACTGCTCATGATAAAATTTTTCTGGTCGGGTAAAATCAGCTATTTTCTTTTTAATATCTTTATCTAATGAGGACCTTTTTTCGGTATTTAACTCTACCCAACGTGGATAAGGGTTTTCCTCATATTGAGAACGAACTGCCAGAGATGTTTCACAAGAAATACTGCCAAATGATTTTATTTCTTCTTTTAACCTTTGTTCTTCCAAAGGCTCATATAATAATTTTTTCAGGGTTTCATTTAATTCATTGTTATCTAATATTTTTGTAGGGAACAGTCCCCAGCCAGGAACATTCATAATTGTAGCTGGATTCCTGTTAGTCAGGGACTGTTCCTTATACAATGGTTTATACATCCCAAAAACTAATAAAGAATATATATCAGTTAATTCAGGTATTAAAGATTCAAGCTTTTCAATCTCATTTATTTCATCCACAGTTTCATCAAAAATATATTCATTGTTAAAACATTGTTCAGCCATTGCTGCGGTTAAGTTTAATATATCATTTGCTCCTTCTGGGTTTTTTAAAAACTTTAATAAAAGCTGATGTCGTAACTGGGTTAAAAATGATTCAAATTCAAGATCTACATTGATAGATTTTTTTAGGGTTAATAATAAAAGTGAATCCTTTTCCAGGTATTCCAGATTAGATGCTTCAATTTCCTTTTCTTTATACTTAAGTTTTAATTGCCTGAATGCCAGAAAATTAACCTCACGGCTTACTATAAACCCTCCTTTTAGTAAAGATTCAAGAAGGTCTGAAAAATCCTCATCATAAGAATCAAATATAGGTGAAGGTTCTTTTTCCAGGTTTTTTAAAAACTCCATTGCCTGTTGATGAAGTTGCTCATTATTAGGTTCAGCTTTTAGTTTTTGAACCAGCTCATTTAGTTCTGATTTTGTTTTAATTTCCTGCAATTTTGTAACCAATTTTTTAAATTTTTGCTTGTAAATAACCAACAGCAAAAGCAACAATTTTACTTATTTCTGTCAACTCTTTTTCTGTAACATTACCTATTTTACGAGAAAATTTTATTTTATCAAATGATTTTATTTGTATACAATCTACCGTACTTTTTTTATCAAGTTTATTCTGCTTTGAAGGTTCAAGTATAACATAGAAAGTGATTTCGTTATGATGTGGCTCATAATGCCTTATGGGAACAATAATCCGGGTTGATTGACTTTCAAAAAGCTTGATAGTTAATATAACAGCAGGTCTAGTTTTCATTATCTCTGTTCCTACCTGCGGATTAAATTCCACAAGCCATATTTCTCCTCTTCCAGGATTGAGCTGTTTGTTACTCATCTACAATATCAAAACCATCTTCTATGACATTATCAAATCGTGAGATAATATTCATTTGTTTTTCGACAATTCTGTTTCTTTCTGCTTCCGGTAACTCAAGTAATTCATCTATAGTAATCCGTTTCTTTTTCCCAGGAATAACCCCTAACTCTATTAATTTTTCCTCTATGAGCTGCATAATTGCTTCATTAGCGGGCTTATCAAGCATTTGAGCCAGTATTTTTATTTTATACCTTCCACCCTTTGGTATATTCATTCCATAATGCTCAGGTGGTTCAATATATTTTCGGGTACGTCCTCTTTTTTTTGCAGTTTCCATAAGGTTTTTATTAAGTTAATTAATTCATTATTCTATAAAAATTATAGCTTTAATTGATTTTCATTACAATATAATTTAAGAAATGTTCTTTTTATTACTATGAAAATAGGTTTTCTAAGACAAAACAGGGTTATAGCGGTGCCAGCGGATGTTCCAGTCATGTTTAAAAGCTTCCTTTAAATCTTCTGTTGTAAAGCTAAAGCCCTGCTCCTGGCCTATTTTTACTAAATCATTTAAAGATGCTGATTCCATGATTTCTTTTATTTTTGTTTTTATGCCTTCATTCTTTCTGGCTTCAAGTATAAACTTTAGTGCTGTTTGGGTTCCATTCATATTTTTATAACCTTCCAATCTTTAATATTTCTTTCTTTTTGGTTAAAGCTCACTCCAACCTGTAAAATCTCTTTTCCTGAAGAAAGATAAGGCTCATAATATTTTTTTGCTTCAATTTGTTTTATTGCCTCTTTGCTTGCAGTCATTTTAAACTCAAAAATATAGACTTTATTACCAGTTTCTATTACAGCATCAATTCTTCCTTTGTTTGTATGTACTTCTGCATGAATGCGGACTCCAATAAGAGTTAGAATTAAGTAAATAATTGTATGATAGTATGCTTCTTTATCAGACATAAAAATAACAGCAGGAATATGGCTAAAAACATCTTTTATTATTTCAAAAAACTCTTCCAGATTATTTTTTTCTAAATTATC
This sequence comes from uncultured Candidatus Sericytochromatia bacterium, assembly GCA_964422885.1. GTDB lineage: Bacteria > Cyanobacteriota > Sericytochromatia > UBA7694 > JACMQJ01 > CAYRDV01. The sequence continues at coordinate 1,345 of CAYRDV010000167.1, read as the reverse complement.
TACCAGATTAAAAATCATTATTTCATCATTATTCTGGTTGTAGGAAAAATTCATTAAAAGGTGGTTTAAAAAAGATTCTTTTACTTCCATATTCGGGTAATTAAGAATGTATCTACGAAATGGAGATTCAGGTTCTATAATTTCTTTTACTGTAAGATACCCTGTTTGAAAAAGAAGTGATTCAATATTCATATTTTCTATATCATAAGACTCAAATATTTTTGATTGAACTGGTTTGTTTTCAAATCCTATTACATTGCTTTGATGATTTCTTATTACTTTCAGTAAAAAGGTAGGAGTACCTGATTGAAACCAATAATTTTTTATGGTCTGTTCTTCAAAAAGTAATAAAATTGAATACGGATTATAAACAAAATCTTTACCATTCCAGGAATACCCGTTATACCAGTTTTTTATAATAGCTTTTGTTTCCTTCTCTGTTTTATTTAGTTTTTGGGCAAATAATTTTATTCTGTCTTTAAAATAATGGTGTAATTGTTCCTCAGTGTACCCGGTAATAGTTGAAAATTTTTCTGATAATGTAATATCAGTAAGATTATTTAAACCGGAAAAAACGGATACTCTGGAAAATTTGGAGACTCCGGTAAGAAAAACAAATTTTAAATATTGCTCAGAAGATTTTAGTGTTTCATAAAAATTTTTTAAAATATTTCTGTTTTCGATAGCAATATCAGGTTTTTCTATAAAATCGATTATAGGTTTATCATATTCATCTATTAATATTACTACTTTTTCTTTTTCGGATAATTTTTCTAATAATTCCTGAAAAAGTTGCTTATAATCATTTTTATCATTTAATTCAATATTATACTTTTTGCTTACTTGAATTATTTTATCTGAAAGGCTATTTTTTAACTTATCAGGTGTTTCATAACTTAATCCAGAAAAATCTATTTTTATAACTGGATATGTGTTCCATTCAATTTTGTCATATATCCATAAACCATTAAATAATTCCTGATTACCGAAAAATATTTGTTCCAATGTGCTTATTAAAAGTGATTTTCCAAACCTTCTTGGGCGTGATAGAAAAAAATATTTACCATTAGTATTAAAAAATTCATAAATATCTTTTGTTTTATCAATATATAGATAATTATCTTTAATTATATTTTTAAATGTTTGTATTCCTAACGGAAGATTTTTCATTTTTTATAAGTTAATACTAAACAATATTGAAAATGGTTACTCATATTTAAATTTTACCTAATCTTTCAAAAAGAATGCCCTAACTATACCAATAGGTTAGTTAAGGGATGAATTTTTGAGCGGGTGCATTAAATTTTAGTAGAAAACCTTAAGAAGCCCTTAAATCCCAGAACTG
>CAYRDV010000166.1:0-12540 GCA_964422885.1 uncultured Candidatus Sericytochromatia bacterium | reverse complement strand
ATGGATAAATTTAGAAAAAGATGCCATTTCGACATTAATACTTGAAAAACAATGGATTGAAAATGATCGGCAATATTTTCAGTTTTCAGACAAAACAACTGGTAAATCGCATTCAGCCGTATTATCAGTACTTGGAAAACATCAGATTTCCAATGCTTTATTAGTATTGGCTTTAGGGAAAATCTTAAAAATAGAATACCCTGATTTTATTGATTTAAGCTTTGAAAACTTATCTGGCAGAAGTGAAGCTATAAAAATTGGTAAGGCCAGGATTCTCAATGATGCCTATAATGCAAACCCCGAATCAATGAAAGCGGCAATAGAAACATTTATGACTGTTCCAGGTTCTTTTCCTAAAATACTGGTAATAGGTGAGATGAGGGAGTTAGGCACTCACAGTCACTCAGAACATCTGCAAATAGGGCGGTTTTGTGCAGGTTTGGATATGGAAAAACTGGTCGTTATAAACGAAAGTGCAGCTGGTATCAGAGATGGCTTTATAGAAAAAAGTAAAAATCCTGAAAAAGTAATTTTTTGTAAAGACAATAAAGAGGCTGCTGACTATTTAAAACAGCTCATAAATTCTGAAGTTGATATTTTACTTAAAGCATCACGTGGAGCAAAGCTTGAAGAAGTTATTTCCTATCTTGAACAGGATTCAATTTGCAAATATGGTAAAAAATAGTTAGATAAAATAAATGGTTAATTTAAACCGTCTTTATTTTTTGCCCATTCCATTTTTACAGAAGTATAAATGGATGCTCCAAAAGTAATCATACTTGTGCCACCTGAGATAGCAGCGATTACCGAAGCCGCATTTTTTGCTCTTGGGGCAAAGGTTAAGGCAGTTGCAGACCCAAGGGAAATCCAGGATAAAGAAGCTGTAGCAATAGCATATTTTTTTGTATCATTACTGGATTTTTTGTCTTCAATGAGATTTTTTGCATTTTTGGTGTCATATATTGCAAATCCGGCAGAACTTACGACAGAGGCATAAGGAATTGCTCGGCCTAAAACTCTTGTTCCTGTAGGAAATTTTTTCAGAACGCTATTTTTTACTTTGGGTAGAGCCTCTTCCACCGGTTTAATTATTGCTTTTGAAGCATTGCTCAAAGTTTTAGTTTCTTTGGGAGCAATTTTATAACTTAAAGAGGCTGCGCCATTCACAAATGTTGAGATGGCCCTTCCTGCAATAAAGGGTGATTCACCAATAAAACTCATTAGTTTGGGAAGACCATGCAAATGTGAAACATCTTTAGTTATCAGGTTTAATGCTAAATTTGTTTTAATAGTTGCGGTTTCCAGACATGTAACCGCTCCATCAAATGTAATCTGGTCTACCACCTGTTTTCTTTTTTTCTTTTCTATTGCTACATCTTTAGTTTGGAGTGGATTCGTACATGGTGCAGTTTCTTTAGATTCATCATAAAAAGTAATTGAATTATTTTCAGGAACATTTCCTCTGGCAATATTTTGATTATAAAATAAATCTGATTGAGGTTTTATATCTGGTGTAAAAAAAACACGCAGATTATCAGGTTCTGCATATTTTTTAATTTGCAGCTCAGTAAATATATTATTTTTATTATGAACAATACACATAATACATTTTTATCAGGTCAATCCAATCTGTTTATTTTATTATATAACTTATACCCTTATTTGATCTTTTTTATCGGATCTTTAAAAATTTATGATTTTGAATGCTAAGCCTCCATTCAGGATTATTTTTGACCAGTTCAACACAATAATTTATATTTTCAAAATTAGGGCTATCATACTTCATTTCCGGTGAAATAAGGTAATCGCTAAAACCTTTTACCTTTTCTGGTAGCGGGTCTCCAGCTTTTAAAACAAATTTTAATTCATCACCAGACATCTGGCTAAACTTCTTAGATTTAGGAGATACACAGATAAAATCAATTAATTCAGGAACAGGTTTAATTCCATTAGATTCAATTGCCAGATAATAACCCTCTTCTTTTAGTTCTTTCAATAATTCATCATCAAGTTGTAAAGTAGGTTCTCCTCCTGTAAAAATAATATTTTTGCAAGGGTAAGACTTAATTTCACTTATTAGTTCTGATAATGTAAATTCATGGTTTACATCATTATAAGGAGTATCACAAAAATCACATGAAAGATTACAGTATGAAAAGCGGACAAAAATATTAGGCGTTCCTACCCGTATTCCTTCACCTTGTAAGGAATAGAAGATTTCAACCAGCTTATAAATTTTCACCCTGATTAATTCCTTTTTCGCCAAAATTAACTTTTTTTAATGCACCACTAAGTAATGATAATATATAATGCCATGTATTATTTATCAAAACTCATAATACATAGGGGGAACAAATGAAAAAACTATTATCTCTTTCTTTTGCTTTAACATTTGCTTTAGTTACAGCATGTACCACACCAACACAAACAACTGATAAAAAAGAAGAAGCAAAAGAAGTTCATTTCACATATGAAGGTGAAGAAGGGCCTGAACACTGGGGAGATTTAAGTGCTGACTTTAAATTATGTAAAGAAGGTAAAACTCAGACACCAGTTGATATTGTTACCAAAGATGTTAAAGGTGAAAAGATTGAAGCTCCTGCTTTTACTTATAAAGAATCAGCATTAAAAATATTAAATAATGGTCATACCGTACAGGCTAACTATGAGCCCGGAAGTTCCGTAAAAGTAAATGGTAAAGAATTTAAATTATTGCAATTCCATTTTCATGCACCAAGTGAGCATAAAATTGATGGAAAAGCGTCTGAAATGGAACTTCACCTTGTGCATAAGAGTGATGATGGAGAGCTTGCTGTTGTTGGCTTAATGATTAATAAAGGTAAAAGCAATGATAACCTGAAAGGTGTTTTTGCTAATCTGCCAGCCAAAGAACAGGAAGAAAAAGCTGTTGATGCTGTAAAAGTTGATGCAAACAACTTTTTACCATCTGAAAAAGCTTTCTATAACTATTCAGGTTCATTAACCACCCCTCCATGCTCTGAAAAAGTTAACTGGTATCTGATGAAAACTCCGGTTGAAGCTTCAGAAGAGCAGATTTCTGCATTTACTAAAATATTTGCTTTAAATGCCCGTCCTGTTCAACCTTTAAATGAACGAGTAATAAAAACATTAAATTAAAAACAAAAACGCCCGCCTATTAGGCAGGCGTTTTTGTTTATCAGGATTATGAATCAGCAAATAAGTACAAACATCTGGAGATATTATCTTTTTACCGCTTTATCATTTACTCCGGTGTCACTACCTGTTTTTGTCCTTTTCTGGAAAGATAACGGGCTTGATTTATTTGAGATTTTCATTTTACAGGGAATATTTTCTGTTGCAATTGTAATATTTGAAGTTCCTGCCGGGATGATTGCAGATCGGTTGGGTAAAAAAGTTGGGTTAATTGCTTCAACCGTTTTTCTCTCAATTTCATATTTAATTTATGGTTCAGGGCACTCTTTTTTTGTCTTTCTAATTGGTGAATTATTTATTGCTTTGGGTTTTGCCCTGATTTCAGGGGCAGATTCCGCTTTATTGTATGATTCACTAAAATATCTAAACCGGGAAAATGAATATAAGCGTATTGAAGGTAGGGCAAGAGCAATACAGTTGGTTTCTTTTGCCATCTGTAATCTGATTGGCGGTATTGTAGGGAGTTATTCTTACCGGGCCACTGTTTATCTATCTGCAATTGGCCCCATTTTTGCTTTCTTGCTTGCCCTTGGTTTTGTTGAAGTGTATAAGACTCATTCATCAAAAACTTTAAAAGAAGGAGTTATTGCCTATAAAGATTTAATAGGAAGCTCACTAAAATTTATAAAAAAACACAGGCTTGTCCGTTGGTTCATTATTCTGAATTCAGTATTAGTAGGTAGTTCGAGCTGGCTTTTATGGCTTTATCAACCTTATATGAAATGGACTGGCGTTCCTGTTTGGTTTTTTGGTGTTGCCTTTGCCATATTTAATCTTATTGCTGCTTTTATGAGTAATTTTGCTCATAAAATTGAAAATAGGCTGGGACAGGAAAAAACATTGGTTTTATTCATGATTTTACAGGTTTCACCACTATTATTAATGAGTATTATAATCACCCCTTTTAGTTTTTTGTTTATTCTTGGACACCAGACAGTCAGGGGACTTTCAAGACCTATATTCAATGACTGGATTTTAAGGTATACATACGCAGACAAAAGAGCAACAATACTTTCACTTAATTCACTTGGGAACAGATTATTTTTTGCCGTTACTTCACCTATTATCGGATATATTGCTAATAACACTGATTATCCAACTAATTTCAGGATACAAGCTGGTGTTATAACCATAATATTTTTAATTATGCTGGTTTCATACCGAAAAATTCCTCAAAAATATTTTCAAATCAAAGATAATGTTGCTCCTAACCAATAAATGTCTGAACTATGATTTTTGTGATAAGTATGGTATGAACATGATTCATCTTTTATTTATTCATGTAATTCACAAAAATCATATATAATCACAGTTCAGACTAATAGTGTTATAATGCTTTCAAATGTTGCTATATAAGGAGAAATTATGGGTAATCAGGACAGAATAAATCAGATAGTTGCCGTTCTGGATAAATGGGATTCACTGCAAAATACCGGTCAGAAATCAGTGTACCTAAAAGCAGGTGTGGCAGTACTTCAGAGAAGGGATAATAATAATTATATGGCATATATCTTTGATGGAAGAGAATCAATTCTTGGGTTGGATATAAGAGATGCAAAAAAATTTCAAAGATTTACCAAAGATGATTTAATAAAATTTCTTGATGAAGAATTGGTTGAATGGTAAAAAAAATTCAAAATATTCTAAAGAAGGTATTGCACCCCCTTGTTGTGAAAAACCTTTTATTGATAACTGCTATTGTTATTTTCTTTATTTCTGGGCTACAAAATAGTGTTAAAGCTGGTGAAACAGTACTGACTGGCCTTGATGTTCTGGAAAAAAATAATTTCAGGCAATTAAAAGGCAAAAGAGTTGGTCTTATTACCAATCATACCGCTTTTGATAATAAAGGCAATTATATTCTGGATATATTTTCCAGGCAAAATGAATTCAAACTTAAAGCAATATTTACGCCAGAACATGGTTTAAGAGGAAAGGAAGATAAAGAACTTATTCCATCAGAAACTTATGGGGAAAATATTCCTGTATACAGTCTGTATGGAGAAGTAAAAAAGCCAACACCTCAGATGCTCAAAGATCTTGATGTTTTGATTTATGATATTCAGGATATCGGTACACGTTATTATACGTTTATTACTACAATGGCATATGCAATGGAAGCTGCATCTGAAAACAAAATTTCATTTATGGTACTTGACCGCCCTAACCCTATAGGCGGCGAGATAATTGAAGGAGAGGTGCTTGAGCCTCAATTTAAAAGTTTTACTGGTTATTTTGAAATCCCTATCCGTTATGCTATGACAGCGGGAGAGGTTGCAGCATATTACAAAGGTGAAGCAAAACTTCCACTAAATCTGCAAATAATTCAAATGGAGAAATGGAAAAGGAATATGTGGTTTGAGGAAACAGGCCTGAAGTGGCTTAACCCTTCGCCAAATATGCGCTCTGTTGATGCTGCAATTTTGTATCCTGGTCTGGGCCTTCTTGAAACAACTAACTTATCAGTTGGCCGGGGAACAAACCATCCATTTTCATATTATGGCTCGCCCTGGCTTGATAATTGCAACCTTGTAAAAGAACTAAATAAAATCTCTTTTCCGGGTTTAAATATTAAAGCCATAAACTTTACACCCAATGCCAGTGTTTATGCCAATCAAAAAAATTATGGTTTTAAAGTGGAAATTACTGACAGAAGCAAGGTAAGAAGTTTCGATGCGATGGTATACAGCCTTTATTATATAAAAAAATATAACCCTGAGAAAATTAAACCTCAGCTAAACGGTTTTAAACGCTCTCTTGGCTCTGATATTTTATTAGACATGCTGGATGGAAAATATACTCCTGAAGAAGTACTTAAAAAAATTAAAGTTAAACAGGAAAAATTTTTATCCATCCGGGCAAAATATTTGCTTTATTAAAAATTAAAATCGTAATAAGTTAAATTCAAAAGCTGTTTATCAAAGAATAAAAAAGATTATGGAAGACCAAACGATTATTTCAAAAGCTCTGGAGATAGGTAGAAAAATCAGAACTGCAAATGGTATTGAAGATACAGTAAATATTATTGAAGAGTTTGCCAAAGAAAAATTGAACTTAGTATAATTGTTATGGTTTTGTTTTACCATTCCAGATTTGTGGCAGATTATTATTTGGTGTAAGGGGATATTTATGTCAAACAGAAAAATTTTAATACAGAGACTTTATGATGAAGCCTGGAGTAACGGAAAATTTGATATTGTGAATAACTTAATATCAGATTCATGCCTGTATCATTTACCTGTGTTAGAGCCTGATTTTGGCATGGGCGCTGAAAGTTTAATAAAAACTATAACTATGTACAGGAATTCCTTTCCTGATTTGGATTTTGATGTAATGCAAATGATAGAGGAAGGTAATATTATTTCTGTACTTTGGAATGCAACAGGTACAAATAAAGGAAATTTGGGTGATATTCCGGCTACAAAAAGAAAAGGCGAGGTTCGTGGGGTACATCTATTCAGGTTTGAAGGTAGTCAGGTTGTCGAATCATGGATAACCTGGGATAACTTAGGTTTACTTCACCAACTTGGAGTCCTGCCAGCAAAATAAATCCCCACAAGGTGGGGCCCCTGTTAGTATTAAAATATCTCGGTGTTCACATCGGGGTATTTTAATACTAATAAATATAGGAATTTCTAATAAAAAGATTTATAGTTAAATAGAAAAGAAATCCCTTTAGGATATTTTTATCTATCATCTGTGGTAAAAATTATAATATGCCCCATCCAGTGACTATAGAAATTTCTGATAATAGTATTGAAGCATTTTTAGCTAAATGTAGTAAATCAAGTAATGATACTTATGAAAGTTTTAAAGAGCTTTTGCATAAGCTTGAAGATAAGAAGAAATGCAAAAAAGCTAGGATTTTTTTAGGAAAACTGGCAGAAATTGTCTTAAAGAAACATGACCCGGAACAATTTTCAAATAATTATCATTTTTATTTTGAAAATATGATAATTGATAATGATAATAAATTATTGTTACTCCAGTTACCAAGTATATTTACTCCTGAAGAATGGTCATTTACCTTTTATGAAGGATTAGCCCGTTATCCCTTAACTGAATTCCAAGCCAGAACAGTATGTGAGCTAGGATGTGGAAACGGCTGGATCAGTATTTCACTTGCCAGACGTTGTTACCCTGATAAATTATATGGCCTTGATATTAATCCCAAAGCGATAGTTGCAGCAAAAATAAATTTATACCTAAATGCTCTTGATAGTAGCGGGAATTACTATGTTGACTCCAGTGGAAAAAATCTTTTGGACAGAGTAGAATTTCATGTATCAGACCTCCTTACTTATTGCTGTGAGCAAAATATTCTTATAGACAGAGTTATTGGCTGTATACCTCAGGTATTGAATCTTGAAATTAACCAAAGCCTGGATTTGGTATCAGAACAAAGCAGTGATGATATCCTCTACTCTCTTAGTAATTATTATGTAAAGCAGGGTTATATTGAGGATCAGTTTGGCTTAGGGTTAATAGCAAGAGCTCTTGAAGAATCAGTTCAGGTAATGAAAGCCTCTGGAAAAGTAATTTTTAATATGGGAGGAAGGCCGGGAAGCAGAGTACTTGAATCATTATTTACCAGGCGTGGTTATCATGTACGTCAGGTCTGGCAACGAATAATTACCCAGGCTCAGGATACTGATATTTTTCCTCTGGTAGAGATTGAACAAAAAACACCTTACAGGTTTGAATTTTACATGGAAAAAAATAATGATAAGCCTATAAGTGCAAAGACCGCATGGCTTTATCAGAAAGCCGGAGGAAAAATTGCCCATTCTATAACTGTTTATGAAGCAGTTCTGGCTGATTATGCGGAATTGAAAAAAATAATAGGCCTTTTAGGACAACCTGAATATATTGAATCCCGTAATGCCCTGGATTTATCTTTTACAGATTCTGCAATAGCAGACGAAAAAATCTCTTTTCTGGCTCATCTTGCTGACTATTTTTCACAAATAAAATATTTCCCATATGAAAATACACAAGGCATTAAAGAATTTAGAGCGCGAATTGCTGATTATTTATGGGTTTATTTCAGAATACCTTATTCAATGAATAATGTGGTAATTGCTCCCAATCGTTCTTTTATTTTAAAAAACCTGTTTAATCTTTATAATCCGGAACTTGTCCTGATTGATCATAGTCTATTTATAAATCTACCTGAAGAGTGGGCAGAATATTTACCAGGACAGGAAAAATTGCCTGTAATTATTGAGACTCCACAAAGAATAGATCTGGTCTGCAAACTTATTGAAACTTTGAAGCCACAGTTTATTATTACCGGGCTGGCTGATTTTGAAGCAAAAACGTCTGATTCATTTTTACGTTTAGTCAATGTTTCTGAACAATATAAATCAAGGGTTATAGTAGATATTTCCAGCTTTTTTGATCTTTCCAGTAAACCTGTCACAAATGGAATTTTTCAATATCTTGCTGAAAATAGGTTACCTTTACATGTTTCTCTGATTTGCGGGCTAATTAAAAACCGGGTTTATGAAGATTTGGAATTATCTATTCTTTTATCAGAAAATAAAACTATTACTGATGCTTTAATAAATAGTGCTGAGCTAACATATAGCCGGACTCCACTTTTAACTCAACATTATTATGACAGAATTATTTATGAACTTATTAAGTTTCAGATCAGAACTACAAAGGAAGATTCTATAAATGAATCAAGAACCCCTGAAGATGAAGTTAAGTTTCCTGACTTTTCTTTTATTACGATAAAAAAAAGCTGTGAAACCGCTTTTCAGCACCCAGCAATTAAAATAAACAGGTTACCCATTGATAATAATACAATCAGGCTTGATTACGGTGAGAATACTCTTAGTAGTCCTGAATCGGTTAAGCCGATCATTTTTGAAAGTTTTGCCCGGCAAAATATTTCATTAGCTGAGAGTTTACCTGATAATCAGGTTTTAAAATTATTAACCAGCCGTTTTGGTTTAGGTAATGACAATTGCCGGATTATTTATGGTGACGGTGTTGCCCCTCTATTTTCCGGAATTATCCAATTTTGCGCTGAATCAGGTATTACAATGGTCTTTCCTAGCGGAAGTTATGGCTATTTTGTCGCAGTAGCTAAATTTTATAGCACTGAAATAAAATTTATTGAGACTAAGATTGAAGATTATTTTAAAATAACTCCCAAAGCATTATCAAAAGCCCTGAAAGAAACAAAAAAAGCCTGTATATTTCTTAATGCTCCGGTGGTAAACCCAACAGGGGCAGTATATTCCGCATTAGAGGTCTATGATCTTCTTGCTGTTGCTAATACTTTTAATTCTTATGTTATTATTGATTCCGTCTTTTCGGGCCTTGAGCATACAGGATATGCCAGCAAATGGAATCTGGAACAGGCCTTAAAATCTTTACCCGGTCAGAAGGGTCAGTTTGGTGGTCTTGAATTTGCTTTACTAGGAGGAATTTCCAAAGAGTTTTCAGCCGGAGGTATCAGGTTTGGCTTTGGTTATACTTGCAGCCAAACACTTGCTTCTGCAATGAAAAAAGGGGCATTAAGCCAGCCACATCCGACAATTATGTATTCTGTAAAAAATATTTTTTCACAATTAAATGAACATGAACCAAATTTACTTTCTGATTTAACAGAGCAAAGAAGAATTCTTGCCCGTAGAGCAAAAGAATTATCAGAAGTACTTTCACAATATGGATGGATACCTCTAAACCCACAGGGGGGATTATTCATGATTGCCAAACCTGAATTTTATATTGGCAAAAAATTAAGTGTCACGACTCCTAATGGCCAAAAAGATTATATTTTGGATAGTAATAACATTCATGAGGCCTTATTTTATAAAACAGGATTATTAATTAATAATTCTGAATGGACTGGAATCACTGATTATTGCCGCTTTGTGCTCTCTGTGGAAGAAAGCGAATTTAAAAAAGCATTGGAATGTTTAAAAGATTTTCATTCTTTATTTTGAACATAAAATAAATTAAACATTATCCCTAATCGCTATTATTTTTTTCCTGATTATTATCAGTTTTTTGAGATTCAATTACTTTATTGGTTATAAAAATACCTGCTAAACCTATAACAGTTGTTCCTCCAATAATTCCTGCAACTGTTCCATGCTCATAAAATGCTAATAAAACAGAAGTACATATACAAAAAAGAGCAAGGAAAAAAGCAAAAATTTGTCCTCTGGAACGAAGCAAAGCATCGCGAATTTTAATTTCATTATCAGTTTTTACAAGTTGTTCTGATAGTTCCTGATCTCTTTTATCCAATGTATGTCTATGGTTCTGCTCCTTTTCTGCTAATTGAAAAACTCTTTCTGCCCCATTTTGAAAAGCCTGATTATATTTGGCAAGTTGTTCTGGAGGTGGCACAGGTCCTGAGAATGAGACAGATTGTGTACTTGCTATAATTTGAACAACACGATTTATGAATTGAGGAGATAACCCTTTTAGTTCTGAATCATCTTCATCAAGTGGTAAATTTTTAATAAACTCATTATTTTGTATCGATGAGTTTTCTGAGGGCTCAGTTTTACTTTGTTCTTCATTATTTTCTGCAGTATTGGATATCATTATTATTTTTTTATTACTTCTTTCTCAAAGTGTTCTATCGATTTTTGAAAGTCCTTGCCTAAAATAATCCAATCAGATTTTAGAGCTGCTTGATCTGAAATACGTGTTATATGAACTGCTCTACGGGTAATATTTGGTTTAACACTTGATAAGTCAAGAACCGTCCCCATACCTATTAAAAATTGTACAGCATCAGAAGATTTAGTATTTTGCCTAATATTAAGCTTATACCTTCTCATAATATATACCTTTTTTAAAACCTTTATACAAAAATGTATACAACTATACAAGTTTAATTTTATCATAATTTTAACATGCCTTTTTATCAGATAAGCTGTAATAATAGAGCAATATACATTTGGTTTGATATTAAGTTGCAACGGGAACAGATAAAGTAACTATTTTACCAAAAAATTTAAGTTATATTTTCAATCTTCTATTTCAGCTAAAATTGAAGGTGCTTTATCAATAACATGGTTAATTATTTTTATTGATGTAGTTCGCTCATTTTCTGTTATTTTGGGCACATTTTCATTTCTGAGTATTAAGGTCCTTAAATGTTTAAAATCATTTTCATTCAGCAAAAAATTAGCTAATTTAAGAGCTAAAATACATCTGCATTTTTTATAAAGTTTTTACCTTTTTATCTGGTAAAACATCACCAAGTCGGATTCCTAACATTTTCCCAATTTGAATAGCCCTTTGAATACTTATTCCCCTATAATTATTTTGCTCATATCTTTGTATTTGCTGCGTTTTTAATTTTACATGTTTTGCAAGTTGCTCCTGAGTTAGGTTCTTATTTATTCTTGCTTTAATTAAAGCTTCTGGAAATTCGTCCAAATCATAAATAATGATCGTTTTTTTAGTATTTTTTAATTCTTCATATTCATTTATTTCTTTTTTTAATGAATCAATTTGAGACTTTATTCCTGAAATCATAATATTAAACATATCTTCGTCCATATCATTTTTCTGAGTGTGGCAAATTTTTATTGAATCTTGTAAATTATTCATTTGAGATTTGGTTACTTTTAATTGCTGTTCATTTTTAATCATTTTAAACCTCTTATAACTCTAGTGACTACTCCCTCAACTAACCTAATGGTATAGTTGGGGCTTTAAGGGATATTACCCCAGAGACTGTAGCCCCAGTCTCAAAATATTTATACTTGCATTATAGTCTCTGTTAGCAATAAATCCACATTCGCATAAATGAGTTCTTGTAGAAAGCGATTTCTTAACAAGATTACCACAAGAAGAACATTCCTGAGATGTATGTTGTGGATTTACTGCAATAACAATCTTACCTGCTTTTTTAGCTAACCAATCCAAAGCATTGAAGAATAATCCCCATCCTGCATCATTTATTGATTTATTCAATCCGGCTTTTGCTGAGGCTCCATTGGGAAGATAAGTGACGGGTGACGAGTAAGTAGTGCCGAGAGAAGAATTATCTATTTCTTTCCCTTCACCCATCACTATAGATTCTTCACTCATTTTAGGTTTTGGTCTTCTAACAAGGTTTTTAATATTAAGTTTTTCATGAACAATCACATCATAGTTTTTAACAAATTCTGATGCTTTTTCCATGATAAATCCTAATCTTTTTGACTTAACCCTGAAATGAGCTTTCTTCAATGCTTTTAATACTTTCAGATATTCAATACTACCTTTCTTAAGATTAGAAAGCTTTCTCTGTAACCTTTTTAGATTATTTTCAGCAAGCCTTAATAATCTTGGAGCAGAGACATTTTCATTATCTGAAGTATA
>CAYRDV010000165.1:0-12572 GCA_964422885.1 uncultured Candidatus Sericytochromatia bacterium | reverse complement strand
TTAATACCACTATCAAGTACCTGATTAAGAAGGGTTTCACTATCCTTCCCATTAAATGATATATCACCAAGTTGCATTGCCCCAAAGCCAATTACTGAGACTTCAAGGCCTGTATTTCCTAATTTTCTTTTTTTCATATGAACGTTTATTTTAATTTAAAAAAGTTTTATCAGCAATATCTTTTGAATAATCTTAAAATTAATGAAAAGAAATGTACCAAAATACTAATTTTGATCTAGAATCTAAGCTAGAAGAATAATTATTAAGGAATTTTTTAATGAGTGATTTTGAAAATGAAGATGATTTAATTCTGGATGAAGAAGAAGATCTGGAAGTAAAAAAGCCTGATATGTATAGAGTCTTATTTCATAATGACGATTATACTACTATGGAGTTTGTCTTATTTGTTTTACAGGCAATTTTTCATAAATCAGAAATCGAAAGTATAAAAATCATGTTTGAAGTTCATCATAAAGGTATTTCTGAAGTTGGAATCTATACTTATGAAGTTGCCAGCACAAATATTTATTTGGTAGAAAAACTGGCAGAAGAAAACGAATTTCCTTTTCAGGCTACTATGGAAGCTGTTTAACCTTTTTTGATTTAGAATCTTTGCTAAATTTAAGTTACAACACGTAACATTTATATCTTTTTTTTGCCAAATATCTTACATTAATTATGAAAAAAATAAATTAATCTAAACATAGATAAGATCGCCATTTAGAGACTTAAATCGGTTTTATCCAATATCTGCCCGTTCCTTTAAAAGTAATAAGATTCAAACTTAGATACAATTTATTAAGAAACATTAAGAAGCAAGTTGCTCTTAATTAAGGATTAAATATGGGCAGATACATAAATGTAACAAAAAAATTAGTACTTTTATTTTCAATTTTCACATTAATAAATTCATGTGCTCAGAAAGGAAACATGTTAACTTCAGGGCTAATGTTTAATATAAGTTCCTACCGTTCCAGCTTTTTCTTTGTACCAAATAAGTTAACCGATACTCTTTATATGGCACCTTCTTATGCTAATCCCAATACATTTACCGAAAATGAAGTAAAAATTCAAACTGGAAACTGGGAATTGCCAGGAACTTTAACAATACCAAAAGGTAATGGGCCGTTTAATGTTATTTTACTTATACATGGCGCAGGGCCAAATGATCGTGATGAAAGCATTGGTGCAAATAAGCCTTTCAAAGATATTGCCTGGGGTCTTGCAGCAAAAAATATTGCAACATTAAGGTATGATAAAAGAACAAAAGTTTATGCAGAACAAATGAGTATGATTCATAATGGTTTTACTGTTAAAGAGGAGATCATTGATGATGTAATTGCTGGTGTTTCTTTACTAAAAAACTATAAAAACCTGAATAAAATTTTTATTTTGGGTCATGATCTTGGAGGTATGCTTTGTCCAAGAATAGTACAGGCAAATGAAAATATTGATGGGTTAATTATTATGGGGGGAAATAGCAGACCACTTGAAGATGTTTTACTTGAACAGAGTAAAAATATTAATTCTGATACTGATAATGATTTAATAAAAACTCAGGTTGAAAATGTAAAATCACTCTCACCTGAAACACATGCAAGCTTATTACCCTATGATATTCCAGCAAAATACTGGCTTGATTTAAAAAATTATAACCCTGCATTTGTTGCCCAAAGCTTAACTAAACCAATATTTATTATTCATGGTGGAAACGATATGCAGGTAACAAATGAAGATTTTCAGGGCTGGGAAAAATATCTTGGTAATAAGGAAAATGCTACATTAAAAACATATCCGGGTTTAAATCATATTTTTCTGGAAAAAGGATCTGATTCTGATGATTATATGAACCCAGCACATGTTGAGGTTAATGTTATTTCAGATATTGCTGACTGGATACTATTAAAGAAGTGAGGCCACTTCGTTTAGTGAGGTCAGACAGCTAAAGCTGTCCTAGTGAGGTCGTTACTTCGTAACTAGTGAGGAAGAAGTAAGATAGTCACAAAGTGACTGATGAAAAGTGAAAGGTTAGGAGTGAGAATAAAAACATCAGATTAATACTTCCTTCCTCCTCACAGATAAGCTTGCTTATCGCCTCACTTCCCCCTCACTTTCTCACTTCTTTTATTTTACTTCCCCCTCACAGGCAAGCCTGCTTGCCACCTCACTAACAAACTAAGTAATTTCTAATAAATAACTTATCACAAAACAATATTTGTTAGGGCGACCCGCCGGGTCGCCCCGACAATTAAATTTTATAAGTTATTTTTTTATTTTTCCTAAGTTTGTGACCTCACTTCCTCCTCACTTTTCAAATTTTAAATTCTGTAAATTCTGATTCAGACAAACAAAGAACAAGGTAAAATACATATCTGTTCATTTATTGTACATTAGGATAAATATAAGTTTAATTATGGAAAGTAAAGTAAACTGGAAACCCCTTAAAGAGTATGAAGAAATACTGTTTCAATACTATGAGGGAATTGCAAAAATAAGTATAAACCGTCCTGAAGTTCATAATGCCTTTACTCCTCTCACAGTCAGGGAAATGTCAGAAGCAATGGAACTGGCACGCCAAAACCCGGATGTTGGAGTAATCATTTTAACCGGAGAAGGAGGAAAAGCCTTTTGCAGTGGTGGAGATCA
This sequence comes from uncultured Candidatus Sericytochromatia bacterium, assembly GCA_964422885.1. GTDB lineage: Bacteria > Cyanobacteriota > Sericytochromatia > UBA7694 > JACMQJ01 > CAYRDV01. The sequence continues at coordinate 9,926 of CAYRDV010000165.1, read as the reverse complement.
GAGAGTAAGGGGACATGGTGGTTATGTTGGTAAGGATGGTGTTCCCCGATTAAATGTCCTTGATTTACAAAAACAAATTCGTTCATGCCCAAAGCCTGTAGTAGCAATGGTAGCAGGTTGGGCTATCGGAGGGGGGCATGTTTTACATGTAGTCTGTGATCTTACTATAGCAGCTGAAAACGCAAAGTTCGGGCAGACAGGGCCAAAAGTAGGAAGCTTTGATGGTGGGTTTGGTGCATCTTACCTTGCCAGAGTTGTAGGGCAGAAAAAAGCCCGGGAAATTTGGTATCTTTGTGACCAATATGATGCCCAGGAAGCGCTGGATATGGGGTTGGTTAATAAAGTAGTACCTTTGGAAAAGCTGGAAGAAACCACAATTGAATGGTGTCAGAAAATGCTAAAAAAGAGTCACACAGCTCTCCGACTTTTAAAATCGTCATTTAATGCAGAGCTTGATGGTCAGGCTGGAATTCAGGAATTAGCAGGAAATGCTACACTGCTTTATTACCTTTCTGAAGAAGCAAAAGAAGGCCGAAATGCCTTTGTTGAAAAAAGAGAGCCTAGATTTTCCGATTACCCAAGATTCCCATAATTCTAATATTTTATAATTTTTAACCACAGATGGAACAGATAAAGACACAAATTAACACAGATAAAAATTTTACAGAATATTTAGTTTTATTTCTTATATCTGTGCAAATCTGTTTAATCTGTGAGTACACCCCAAGGGTGCTTCCTTCGGGGCGTCTGTGGTTATATCTTTTTATAATAAATTCAAGATGAGTAATGCAAAACTTTGGCTAAAAGCTTTCAGGCTAAGAACCCTTCCGCTTGCTCTTGCAAGTATTGGTTTAGGTAGCTTTATTGCAGCTTCCAGAGGTTTTTTCAATCTTAAAGTTACTATATTATGTATCTTAACTACTCTTTTTCTGCAAATTCTTTCAAATCTGGCAAATGATTATGGTGATTCAGTTCATGGAGCTGATGGTAAAAACAGGGAAGGGCCTGAAAGATTGGTACAATCAGGTGATATTTCTCTAAATTCAATGAGAATAGCCATAATTATTTTTGCCGTTTTATCTGCTATTTCAGGTATGTTGCTTATTTATAGAGAGAATTTATTATTATTCGTTCCACTTGGCATACTGGCAATAATTGCCGCAATAACTTATACCGTAGGTAAAAAACCATATGGATATGCCGGGTTGGGAGATATTTCCGTTTTCATTTTTTTTGGTCTGGTTGGAGTTCTTGGGACATATTTTTTACAAGCCCATCAGTTTAGCTGGGAGCTAATATTACCAGCAGCTTCCTGTGGTTTTTTTTCAACAGCAGTATTGAATATTAACAATATAAGAGATATTAATTCTGATAAAATCGCCGGGAAAATGTCCTTACCTGTAAGGCTTGGGCCAGAAAAATCAAGAATTTATCACTTGTTTTTATTAATTATTGGCCTTACTTCCGCAATTTTATATACAATTCTCCAATTCAAATCTCTCTGGCAATTACTATTTCTGCTAATTATTCCTTTACTGATAAAAAATGGTAAAAGTATCTGGTCAAAGAAACAAGCATCAGAACTTGACCCTTTTTTAAAACAAATGGCAATTACTACTTTGTTATTTGTTCTGACATTTGGAATAGGTAATATTCTATAAAGCGATGCTAACATTTGAAACTACAGACTAAATATTAAATTAACATTAGGTTTTCTGAATATGATTAACGAAAAAAAACGCTTTAGGGGTTTTAAAAGTAAAAGATGCCCTGAATGTTATATTTCACAAATAGCCTGTATTTGTGGTAATACTCCGGTTATTGAAACAAAAGCGGCTTTTTGCCTTTTGTTCCATGAATATGAAATCAATAAGCCAACTAATACCGGAAGGCTAATACTTAGGGGAATACCTGGCTCAAAATATTTTATCTGGAAAAGAACTGAGCCTGATATAGAATTACTTAACATAATTAATAATCCGTTATACCAACCTTATATTGTTTTTCCGATAGAAAAAGAGGAACCTGTTTATTCAAAAAATCAATCATTTGTGGATGATAACAAAAAGCCTTTTTTTATAATACTTGATGGAACATGGAATCAGGCAAGAAAAATTTATCGTAAAAGCCCTTACTTAGCAAAACTTCCGGCAATTTTTCTAAATACTAAAAAGAACTCTGAATATACTTTACGCTCTGGAACAGAGCCAGGACAATTATGTACAGTTGAAGTTGCTATAGAGTTATTAAAACTAAGTAATGAAAATGAAGCTTCGCTAAAACTATACGAGTATTTTAAAGATTTTTCAAAACATTATTATGCTGGAAAACACCAAAAACCTGTTTATAATTTATGATAAAAAAAACCTAACCACAGATGAAACAGATAAAACCAAGATGTACACAGATTTTAAATAAAAAAATTTAATTTATTCTTTTTTATCTGTGTTAATTTATATCTTTATCTGAGTAATCTGTGACCAACGGGAATCCTGGATGATATAATAATTTATCATTCATGGGTGGTAAATTCTTATGAGATATTCGTACTAATTTTAAAATAAAATGTTAAAAGCAAGTTACAAAAAATATAACCTGAAATTTAAATTTCCTGCTGGTACTTCCAGAGGGATTATAAATGAAAAAGATACGTTTTTTTTAAAACTTGAAGATGAAACGACACCTGGAGTTTTTGGTATCGGAGAATGTGCTCCTTTACAGGGTTTAAGTATCGATTCAAGAGAAGATTTTGAGTCACAATTAAGTAATGTTTGCAAATTAATTAATGAGGCAGCTCAAATTCCTTCGGAGCTTGAGCTTGAAAAGTTTCCTTCTATTGAATTTGGACTGGAAACTGCCCTTTTAGATTTGCATAATGGTGGAATCAGGAAAATAGCAGATACTGATTTTTTTAATAAAAAGAGCCCTATTGCTATTAATGGTCTAATCTGGATGAATACTATAGAAAATATGAAATCTCAGATTAAAGAAAAAATAGAAAGTGGTTTTAAATGCCTTAAGTTAAAAATTGGGGCCTTAGATTTTGAAGAAGAATATAATCTGCTTGGTTTGATCAGAAAAGAGTTTCCATCTGATCTTGAAATCAGAGTAGATGCTAATGGTGCTTTTAGTACAGATTCTGCGTTAGACAAATTAAACAGATTAGAAAAATTTAAAATTCATTCCGTGGAGCAACCAATAAAAGCAGGGCAATGGGGAGAAATGGCAAATCTTTGTGCCAAATCTCAGGTTCCGATTGCTCTTGATGAAGAACTTATAGGTATTAATACAGAATCAGGAAGAAAATTAATGCTTCAGATTATAAAGCCGCAATATATTGTTTTAAAACCAACATTATTAGGTGGTTTTCAGTTATCACAGGAATGGATTGAATTATCACATGATGCGCAAATAGGGTGGTGGGTAACCTCCGCACTGGAGTCAAATATAGGCTTAAATGCAATCAGTCAGTGGGCAAGCTCGTTAAGAAATAATATGTATCAGGGGCTTGGTACAGGACAATTATATACAAACAATGTTTCTTCCCCTCTGGAAATTAAGCAGGGAAAACTTCTTTATAATACTGCCTTAAAATGGGATTTATCACCACTTGGATGGTAAGTTTTGCAATTAGAAATCAATAATAAAAAATTTTCTTTTGCAGAGTTGGCCAATTTAAAAAGAACTCTTAATAATGCCAGGCTTAGTGAATATGAGAAAAAAACCCTTGAATTTTGTGAGCAATGGCTCTCAGGTAAAGAATCATTTATTATCCAAACTTCTGGTTCTACAGGAATACCAAAACAGATCACAGTTACACGTAAGCAAATGACAACAAGTGCATTACTTACAGCTCAGGCTTTAAGCCTTCAAAAAGGTTATAAAGCATTTATTTGTTTATCTACAGAACATATAGCAGGGATTATGATGCTTGTTAGAAGCTTTATAGTTGGGATGAATATAACAATTATTACACCTAAATCCAATCCTCTTGAGGATTTTAACAATGAGATTAATTTTGATTTTACTGCTATAGTTCCTTTGCAGTTAACTGAAATTTTTGATAAGTCACCACAAAAAATTGAAATTTTAGATAAAATGAAAGCAATAATTATTGGAGGAGCAGAAATTAATCAATTTCTGGAAAAAAAAATTCAGTTAATAAAAACACCTGTTTATGCGACCTATGGTATGACCGAAACTATCAGTCATATTGCCTTAAAAAGATTAAATGGTAATGAGAAACAGGAATATTATCAGTCATTTCCAGGAACAATAATCGGGCAGGATGAAAGAGGATGCCTTACTGTAAAATCAAAGGTTACAAATGATCGGGTAATTATTACAAACGATATTGTAGAACTTATTGCCCATGATAAATTTTTTTGGAAAGGGCGAATGGATAATGTTATTAATTCAGGCGGTTATAAAATACAGGTTGAGAAAGTGGAAAAAGCTCTGGAGCTAGTGCTATATAACAATAATATATCTGAAAAGTCCTTTGTTAGTTCAAAAACAGACCATAAATTTGGAGAAATAATTATCGCAGCAATAGAAGGCTTTCCAATAGCAGACCAATTACAAAATAAAATAATAAAAGACCTTTCTGGGCAACTGGAAAAATATGAAATCCCTAAAAAAATATTTTTTATTGAAAAATTTATCAAAACTCCAACAGGGAAAATTGATAAAATAGCAACCTTAAAAAACCATAATATTATCTGACCCAGACTGTCCTACATAAAACTTAATATACTATGATATAATAAAATTAACTTTACAATTCGTAATCAAATTTGATTACGAATTGGCTTGAGAAGTTTGTTTAGTAAAGTATATAAGTTTGATAAGGAGAAAAAAAATGGTAAATAGCAGCGGAAAGCTTGTGAGAGGACTTTTTCTAGGCAGCACGCTAGTCGGATTAGGAATATATTTATCAAAAAACAGGCAGTTAACCAACCAACTTACTGAAAAGCTAAAAGAATTTAATATTCCTTCTACTGAAAAAGAAGTTCAGGATAAGCTTATAAAAGTAGTACACTCTACCAAAGATAATCTATATGAAAGCCTTGATAAAACAAGAGTACATATTGATCAAACAGTTAGCAGGCTTATTACAGCATTTAATGCTGGAAAAAAGGCCGCAGTAGAAAGCCTAAATGATTCAAAAACTGAAGTTCATCATCTAAAAAAGACTGTTCTGCCAAAAGAAACAAATTTAAAGGAACCTGTACAAAGTCATTTGGGAGCAACGGAAGATACTTCCCCTGAAAATACCAGTCCGACTTTACATTCAAGTTCAAAAAATATTGCCAAAAGTGTGGGAGATGCTGGCACTAGCTTTGAAAATAATATAAAAGAAATGGGTCAATAATTCATAAGCTATAAAAAATTACAAACAAAATAAAAATCATAGATTGATTAATATCAGAAAAACTGACCAATTACTTGACCCACCAACGAGCTTTTTAATACCAGAAATTAATATTTTGAAAAAATAATTTTTACACTATAGAATAAAGATAATTTTTTTATTAGTGTTTATTGTTACATAACTTTTTTATATTTTTTCTCTATATTTAATAAATCCCCGAATTCGGGGCCCCTGTTAATATTAAATAGATCGGTGTTTATACAAATGCTTTTAATACTAATAAACATCATGATATTCATTTAATTAAGATTGTTTTATACTTAAAATACTGTGAGATACTAATAAATTTCGCAAAGAGGCAATAAGTTTGAAAAAAATAGCACAATTCACAGGAAAAGAAACAATAGAAATATTCAGAACTGCTGAAGGTGTTCCTTATATTGAAGCCAAAAATCATAATGACCTTTATATGGCTATGGGTTATTGCCATGCAATGGATCGGGGGCTTCAAATGTTACTTATGCGAATTCTGGGGCGCGGAGAAGCCTCTGAGTTTTTGGATTCTACGGATGAATTACTGAAAATTGATATATTTTTTCGTAGAATGAATTTTTTTTCCAAAACAGATCAGGAATTATCAAAATTAACTCTTGAAGCAAAAATGAGTTGCACTTCATATTGTGATGGAGTAAATTTATTTTTTTCAAAGCGTATCCCATGGGAATTCCGGCTTTTAAATTATTCACCCTCACCCTGGAAAATAGAAGATAGTATTCTTATATCAAGAATGATTGGCTATTTAACTCTGGCTCAGACACAGTTTGAGATAGAAAGATTACTTATAGAAATGATCAAAGCAGGGCTCAGTCATGAAAAGTTGGAAGAGCTTTTTCCTGGATTGTTGGGAGAGTTGGATGAAGAACTGATCAAAAAAGTAAATATTTCTGGGTCGATTGTTCCTCCGGAAATTAAATGGGGAGGTCTTGTACCAAGGGTAATGGCTTCAAATAACTGGGTAATTTCCGGGAAAAAAACAAAATCTGGTTATCCCATCCTTGCCAATGATCCTCATTTAGAAACAAATCGCCTTCCTAATGTCTGGAATGAATTAATCCTAAAAATAAAGGAAAGGTACGCGTTTGCCTCAACAATGCCAGGTTTACCAGGTATATTACTGGGACGAACAAATAATCTTGCCTGGGGAGCAACCTATACTTTTATGGATACCATAGATTCATGGATAGAAGATTGTAAAGAAGGTAAATATCTAAAGGAAGACGGAAACTGGATTCCATTTAAAAAGAGAAATGAAATAATAAAAAGAAAAAAGAAAGAAAATTTTGAAACTATTTTTTATGAAAATGAACATGGAGTCCTTGAAGGTGATCCAAATATTACAGGTTTCTATTTTACTACCCGTTGGGCACCTTCTGGTTCAGGAGCACAATCTATAAACAATATTTTTAAAATGTGGGATGCCAAAAATGTTGAAGAAGGGATGAAATATCTTGGAAATATAGAGACATCCTGGAATTGGGTTTTAGCTGACAAAGAAGGAAATATTGGATATCAGATGTCTGGAATGATGCCTAAAAGAAAAAAAGGAACATCAGGTTTTGTTCCTTTACCAGGGTGGAAACCGGAAAATAGCTGGAGTGGTTTTGTGCCACCGGAAGAATTTCCGAGAATTATTAATCCTGAAAAAGGTTACTTTATAACTGCTAATAACAATTTAAATCCCTATGGAAATGTTGCTCCCATAAATATATGTATGTCATCTTATCGGGCTGAGCGTATTGAGAGGCTTCTGGAAAAAAGCTCTGATTTTACCATTCAGGATAATTTTAAAATACATTATGATGTTTATTCAATCCAGGCAGAGCGTTTTATGAAAATAATAAAGCCTCTTTTGCCTGATACACAGCCGGGAAAAATTTTAAAAGAATGGGATTTATGTTACTTACCTGAGTCAGAAGGGGCTTTTCTTTTTGAATGTATATATCGGGAATTATTTAGGGAAGTCTTTGGCAAAAATGGTATGGGTACAGAGGTTGTTGACTACCTTTTAGGTGAATCTGGTATATTTATTGACTTTTATGATAATTTTGATCGTATTTTATTATCTGAAAATTCCATGTGGTTTGAAAATGAAAATAAGAATACCATTTTTAAAAGAGCAATAGAAAAAGCTTTAAAAGTAGAAATTAAAGGCTGGAAAGAAGTTCAGAAAATAGAGCTGACAAATATCTTCTTTAGTGGGAAATTACCACGTTTTCTGGGCTTTGATAAAGGTCCTGTTGTCTTACGGGGAGGAAGAGCAACTATTCAGCAAGGACAAATTTATCGAAGTGGTGGCAGAACAACAAGTTTTTCTCCATCTTTTAGAATGGTGACAGATATGTCTAAGGATGAGCTTCATACCAATATGGCAGGAGGTCCCTCCGATAGAAGATTTTCCAAATATTACTGTTCTGATCTAAAAAACTGGCTAAATGGAAAATATAAGGTTTTAAAAATTTAGATCTTTACCCAATAATCACTACAATCCTGTGTTCTATCCATAAAACCATATTCAATTAAGTATCTTCGTAAAGTTACATAATCATCATAAATACTTAAAAGAACAGCATTTACCTCTTTTTCCGAATAATGTTTTTTATAATCAAATTTTTTCATGATATGCCTGAGAATAGCAATTTTTCGTTTTTCTTTGGTTGGAAAACTCGAAAGAGGTCCATCTGGCCCTTCTTTGAAATATGCACCCAGAACCTTATTATTTTCCTCTTCCGTAAGTTCATAACGTTCATCTACCATAGTTGCAGTATGGTGAATCTCAACAAATTTTGGCTGGCTTTCCATTTTTTCCTTTAAAATTTCCATAACTGCCAAAAATACCTTTGCCTGCTTTTCACGTTCCCGCAATGTAAAGCGGTGATTCCGTATTGTTGAAGGACTACCACTTCCTGTCATTTTCACGATCTGTTGATCTGTATATCCCTGATAAAAATATTCTAAAAGATTTTTTTGCAAATCGGTAAGACCTGTATATTTTTTGTCCATTTTCAGCAAAAACTCAAAAACTGAGCCATGTGACTTAAGTATATGTCTTTGAGTATATTTTTCTGCGTCATAAAACGCAGTATCATCAGGGTAAATTCGTCCCTTTTCAAAATTTTTACCACATAAAATACAGGTAAATGTATTTCCTGAATTATCAATTGTATAACCTCTTTTCACTGATTCCAGAGGAGCATCCCAAAAAATTTCCTGCATATTCATAATATAAACATCCTTATACTTTATCTAGTTATTTTATAAACATAATATATTATTGTTTAGCCTTTTGTCAATTAAAAATAAAGTATTTTTATTATTTCTAGGAAAATTACTTATATAATTTATGCCTTATTCTAAGTTACAGTAAATATAACAAGTGTTCTAAAATGTATACTTAACTAAAACTAAATGTGAATTATCAATTAACTTTAACCAAAAAAACTGGTAAGTAATTTAAGTTTTACTGGATAAAAGAAGTATTAAATTCTTTAAATGAGCAAAGGAAAACAATTGTATGTGTGTTAATTTTGATAAGCCATTTGTCCCACCACAAAATCCAGTAACTCCAATAACTAAACCGTCTACAGAAGGCTTAAGCAAAGAAGAAATAAAAGACACAGAAAATATTAAAAATGGTAATGTAAAAATAAAGGATACAGATACTACCAATAAAGTTAAAGTGATTGAAGTTCCAAAAGATGTTAAATTACCTGATGATTTTGGAAAAGCAACACAGCAAGATCCAACAAAGATTGTTGAAAGCATAAGAAGTGGCACTGAACCTAAAAGAAATGAACTGCTTCTAAATTTTCAAAGCAAATTAGATAATATGGATTCTTCTTCACTTAGACAAATGAGAGATTATATCGGGAATGAAATGGCTAGTCCCCAAAATAATGATGATCCTTTACTTGGGGCTCTTTTAGTATCGGTTAATAAAGAACTGGATTCCAGGAAGCCCAGGAGTCCTATATTCTCAGCAATTCCTATTAGTTCACCTGTACCTGGCTCTGGGGCTGCTATTATTAATCATTCAGATATATCTGATATTAAGCCAACTGATAAGGAAACATTCAAAAAATACTTATCATTAATAATGGATGTCCCTGAATCTGCTAAACATGCTCCTATAAGCTGGATTAAACTTGACGATAAATAGATTAATCAGAGTATTCAGAAATTTTATAATAAATTCAGAATCATTAAGCTAAAACTGACAAAGAGTTAAACGTTCAGTTTCAAAAATAATCATTTTTTCAAATAACTTAAGGCTATAATAGATTGGATATGGGGAAAAATTCTCAAAAAAAGATGGGCGCAACAGGATTCGAACCTGTGACAGCCTGCTTGTAAGGCAGGTACTCTACCAGCTGAGTTATACGCCCAAGGTATATAAAATAATAACACAGGTAATATTTATTGCATAGTACTATTTTTAGTTAGGGTGCATTAAAAAATGGTAGAGGGTTCAAAAATAGTTCAAAACGGCCTCTGG
>CAYRDV010000164.1:0-12577 GCA_964422885.1 uncultured Candidatus Sericytochromatia bacterium | reverse complement strand
CTGGAAATACTGTTTATGATAAGAGTGGGCATAGTAATACTGCGTCTTTAGCTTCATTATTTAATAACCCTTTACCTAATAGAATAATAGAAGCCAATGGAGCAACAGCAGTTCATTTTAACCCACACAGTTATATCAATGTTCCTTACAGCACTACATATAATTTATCTTCTAAATTTACATTTCTTGCTGTTGTTAAAATAGATGAACTAAATGTTGAAAATAATATACTCCATAAATGGGGAGATGGTGCTTTTGAATCAAGTTTTAATTTTTACATTTCAAGTGATAATAAACTTACATTAAATCTTTCTGATAATGTACCTTATTATATAACCCTTATGTTAAGGTCACTTGAATTACAATCGGCACCCATAAGTTTGGAGGTTGGGAAATTGACGGGATTAGCTGTGAGTATTGATTTGGATAATAACACAGCTTTTTTTGTTAAGAATGATATAATTCTTGACACTTTTGTTGAATATGGTGGTAATCCTTCCAGATATCCGTCAATTGAGCAATTTGGTTCAGTAAGGAATTCTAATGTTGATTTATCTATAGGAGCATATACATTTCCTGATTTTGGAACGGATTATTCAGGTACTAATTATTTTAGAGGTAATTTATATAATACAGCTTCTGTTGTTGGTAAAGCTCTTAATAAACAACAAATTCAGGCTATATTTAGTAATATGGGATTGAGGAATTAATTTAGTTAAAATATTATATTTAGGTTTCGCTTAAGTGATATTTGGTAGTATTTCGATTACTGATTATTGACTATGATTCAAATGATTTAGGTGATTAGGATGATTAGATTATTGATTGGCAAAACATATGTCATTTAGTAATGATGATTTTATTTTCAATCATGCCCATCAATTTAATCACATCAATCATAGTTTAATTTTGATTCAGACAATTATTTTTTCATTCTTTATTACTGCCATAATTTTAAGAAAGTTTACTATGTATTCTAACTATATTAAAATATAGATATCTGATTTTTTTGAGCTGCTTAAAAATAAATGGGAAACGTTGATAATAACCTTACCAGTTTTCCTGTCGACTCCACTGACAGAAAGAAAACTGTACCTGCAAAACCAATTCCGGTTACAGATAAGTCTGCTGAAACAGAGAACGTATCTGTTAATACAGTTGAAGATAAAGGAGCTTTTTCTAATCTTAATGAAGACAAAAAATTAAATTCAGCATCTGTTTCATTTGTTGAAGAAAATGCTCAAGGTTCCAGTATTGAGATAAAAACGCCTAATTTAACAAATTCCCTTGATGATTTTCAGGCCGATTTAAACCTCGCTTTTAAAGAGGCAAAAGTAACACCTGATAAAGCCAATAATATTTACCAGATGCAGGTTCATCTAAAAGAACTTATTTTACAAAGTAAACTTGATAATCCGGCAGATATAAACCGTTTAAAAAATACTCTTTCTTCATTAATGATTGAGCTAAATTCTTTGGGAAATTCTAATCCTAAAGCGCAAACAGATCTAAAAAATTTAACAACCTTCGTTCTGGAAAAAATTGGTAAAAACTCAGGTATCGATCTTAAGCCTGAAATCCATGAAAATAGAATTATTGGCCTAAGATCAGCTAATAAAAAACCTTTGACAAAAGATCAGAAAGCTGTTTTGGATTCAGCAAAGGGCCTATGCCTTGAGCTTGAAAAAGTAAAAGTAGAAAAAGGCAAACTTACTCCTGAAAAAATATTCCTGATTGGCGTGAGAAGTGAATTATTAAACCTGCGTTTTGAAAGATTAACTCATGTAAGACATGATATGGTATCTCCTGAACCAATTAAAAAAGATTTGCAGATTATCAAAGATAAAATAGCTGAAGTTGATAAGATGTTGGAAAATACAAAAGATATAGATCAAACCAAATTAACCGATCTGGAAAGTAAAATCGGAAAAGTACTAAGTGCCGATAAGGGTAAAATAGAAGAAGCACTTAATGATGTTAAGCTAACTCCTGATTTAGATAAAAAGATTAATGATTCACTTAATACAATTAAAAACAAAATTCAGGAACTTGATAAATACAACAAAGAAAAAGTACCTGAACTTTTGAAAGATGTTTCAGATTTAAAGGGGCTGATATCCAAATCAGGATTACCAGATATTGATAAAGCCTTAAATCAGGTTAAAAAACTCGAAGACCAGCTAAATAAATCAGGAAAAGATCTGGATAAATCTTTTAAGGACCTTTCTAATACCCTTGGCAGTGCCCTCAAAAATAATAATATTCCTGTTGATAACAAAGATATTTCCAAAACATCACAGATAAATAAGGCTAACAATACTCTTATAAATGTTGTAAAAAGGATGCCACATAATACTGCTGGAGATGTTAAAAAGGTTGTTGGTTCATACACAGCAGGCAGTAATACACTACAAAGCGTTTTACCACCATTTTTGCCAAAACCTTATACTTTAAAGTCTCCGCTTACTTTTGATGATGGTAGTGGTAATAAATTTACCTTACCACCAGGCTCAACTATCAGTAAAACTGGTGGAAATTATATGGTATCTGCGCCAAGCCTTCTTATGGCTTCAGGAGGAAATATCATTAGTGCAGGACAGACAAATATTAATCTTGGTAAAAATATAGATTCACTTTCTTTTTCTCAACTTGATATCCATAATGGTGGAACCGATGTTTCAATTACCAATATGCAGGGTCAGGTAAACAAACAAAACGGCTCAAGCTTTTTTAAGGCAGATCAGGCTAATATAGATTTCACTAATGGTAGTGTTGTTCTGACAAATGCCAGTATGATCCAAAATCCTGATGGTTCTCTGCAATTAGGATCAGATAAGTTTCACTATGATAAAGGTGGTAATCATGCTGATTTATCTGAATTTAAATTTGGTCAGACTGAGAAAAATGGTGTTTCAAATATCACTGGTTCTGCGACCACCATAAACCTGAATATAAATAACAATGTAATCACTGCTGATAAATTGTCATTTAATATGACAAAAGATAAAAATAATAACACTGATACTGCAAATATTACTGCTGAAAATCTGAATGCAGTTGCTGGTGGTAATACAATTAAAGCAGCAAAAGCGACTCTTAATGTAGTTACCAATAGTGATGGCAGTTCTACAACCGTATTTAATGCCCTTAACCCTTCAGTTACCACAAAAGAGGGCGGGCAACTTGATATAACTGGTAATACAACACTAACTCTAAACCAGGATACAAGTGGTAATCTCAAAGATATGACAGCAAAGGCTGATAATCTTAAATATACTGATAAAAATGGGGTTCTTAATGCCACAGATGGTAATTTAAAAATTAATTATGACCCGCAAGGTAATGTTGATAGCCTTAATGCCAGTGCCAAATCAGTTGATTTTGCTGGTAAGGACCAAAAAATTGCAGCAACTAATGGAAATGTAACTTTAAACTATGGTGATAATAATCTTTTAACATCAGCAGCCGCTTCCGCAGATACTTTTAAATATGGTGGAAATGGTGAAAGCCTTGATGTTACGGGTGGGAACCTAAACATTAATTTCGATAAAAATGGATTTATTTCTGATGCTACAGGGAAAGCAGATAATCTTTCCTTTAATGGTAAAAACGGAGATATAGTTAATGCTAAAGGTCTGGATATCAGTCTTACCGCTAAAAATAATGAAATCACTGCTATTGGCGTAAAAGCAGGCCAGCTGGATTATACAAATTCCAAAGGTGACAAGCTAAATATTACCAATGGGACAGCTAATATTGTCCGTGATGAGCAGGGCTTTATAAAACAGGCTGCCGGAACAGCCGAAAACCTGTCATATAATGCTGCTAACGGTGATAAAATAAATGCCAGTGGTCTGGATGTAAATATTATTGGTGGTAAAAATGGGATTACTGATGCTACTATAAAGGCCGGAAAGCTTGATTATCTTAGTAAAAATGGTGACAAGATAAATGTTACCAATGGGTTTGTAAATATAAAGAGAGATGATGCCGGGTTTATTACTGAAGCAACCGGAAAAGCGGATAAACTTGCTTTAACAACTGTAAAAGGTGATGATTTAAAAGTTGAAGGGCTGGAAGTAAAAGTTACAGGTGGTAAAAATGGACTGCAAAACCTTTCAGCAAAAGCTGCGAACGTAGATTACCTTAATGCTAAGGGTGATAAGCTGAATATCGTTAATGGTTCACTTGATATTACCAAAAATGATAACGGTGCCATTACCAATGCAGTAGGAAAAGCAGGTAGCTTATCATTTTCATCAGCCGCTGGCGAAAAAATTAATGCGACAGGTCTGGAAATTAATATTAATGGTGGTGACAATGGTATTACCGATGCCAGTATTAAAGCCGGAAAACTTGATTACCTAGGTAAAAAAGGTGAGAAATTAGATCTGACAAATGGTAATTTAAACATTACCCGTGATCCTGAAGGGTTTATCTCTAAAGCCACTGCTACAGTTGAAAACCTAAATTACCAGGGAGTAAATGGTGATAAGGTTAAAGCCAGTGGTCTGGATATTGTTTTAACCGGAGATAAAAATGGCATTCAAAGTGCTGCTGTAAAAGCCGGATTAATTGATTATACCAATACCAAAGGTGATATCCTTAATATTACTAACAGTTCCGCCAATATTACCCGTGATCCTGAAGGGTTTATCAACAGTATTACTGCTAAAGCAGAAAACCTTTCCTATAAAGGTGCAAAAGGAGATTCAATAACTGTAAAAGATCTTGATATAGCGATTACTTCCGGTAAAAATGGTTTGGAAAAAGCAGTTTTAAATGCTGGAAAAATTGACTATATCAGTAATAAGGGTGATAAGCTCAATATTAATAATGGAACAGCCACTCTTGAAAGAGACGCTGAAGGGTTCATCTCAAAAGCGACTGCCACAGCCGATAATTTTACCTATAACCCAATAAATGGCGATACTATAAAAGGAAGCGGTATCGATATCAGTATAACCGGAGATAAAAACGGTCTTAACCAGGCCAGTGTGAAAGTCGGCTCTCTTGATTACCTGAGCAAAAAAGGAGATAAACTAAACCTGATTAATGGTTCTCTAAATATTACCAAAGATCCGGAAGGGTTTATCAGTAATCTAAATGGAAAAGCTAGTAATTTAACCTATAACGGAGTTAATGGTGATAAAGCATATGTTCAGGGTCTGGAAATAAATATTAATGGAAATGTTAATGGAATTACAGATGCTAATGTGAAAGCCGGAGAACTCCTTTATACCAGCAAAAATAATGAGACAGTACATGTTCTCAATGGTTCAGCTACAATTTTCAGAGATGACAAAGGGCTGATTAATAAAGCAGTTGGTAGTGCTGAAAAACTCATTCTTACAGGTAAAAATGGGGATACAGTAAATGCTACCGGAGTCAATGTTGAACTGAAACTGGATTGTGAAAAGTATGATCTTTCAGGCTCTGCAAAAAAGATAGAAGCAAATATCAAAAAGGAAAATCTTAACATCAATGCCACTGGTGTCACTGCAAATATGACGAATACTCAAATAAAAGTACATGTGGATTCTGCTGAATTTATCAAGAAGGTGGAAGAACAACTGAATGACCCGACTAAAAAAGATAAAGGGGTTACTATAAAAGTAGAAAATGTAGATCTTCTTGTGGATAAAAATGAACAAGGTGGAATTAAAGGGATAGATGTACAGGTTGAAGGGGTTCAGGGAAAAGTCCAGGGCATGGACATTATGGTTAAAACTGAGAATGGGGATCGAGTCAGGCTTAATATGAAAATGTCCGATGATGGGAAACTTTTAAAAGAAGCATTCCTCCAGATTCCTAATGGTGGTGAAGTTAAGATCAAGAAAGATGATCTGGACGTAACTCTGGGTGCTCAAATGATTAAATTTACCCAGGATGGGAATGGGTTATATACTCTCCGTGATGAGGGGTTAAAAGCCGATGTTCTGACCAAAGATGCTGAAATTCATGTTCAGGGTGGTGTCGCACAGGTCAGCCTGGATACAACCAAAGGTAATATTATTATTGACGAAATTACCGGAACAAAAATAAATGCCAACTTTGGTAAAGATAAAAAAGATTCTGCTGAAATAAATATTGAAGAAATAAAAGGGTTCCTGGTCAAAGCTTCAGGTCTTTCCGGCGATGTAAAAGGGATAATGGTAGAACTAAAACCAACTGGTGAAGATTCAAAAATGACAATGTCAATTAAGGCAAATATTCAGGGCATACCTGTAGGGGCTGATTTTAAAGATGTTCATGAACTAAGACTGCTGGGCACAATGAAAACAAATGAAGTCCATGTTTATGCCGGAGATCCAAGCGGAAAAGGTGAAGTCTCCTTTAATGCCGGACCATTAAAAATGTATGGTTCTGCTGTTGAAGTGATGGCAAGGTATCATACCTTTGACGGACAGAGAATGATGTCTTCAATGTCACGATATTTATCCAATGATGGAATTCGCAAAGGGGCTTTTAGTGTAGAACCTGATGGAATAATCAGGTTAGAGAAACAATCGTCAGGATTGCATCTTGGTGCTGCAGTTGCTTTACCAAGAAGCTGGGAAAATAAATATGCTTTTACCGGAAATCAGCCGGATTCTAATGCATCTGTCGATTTTCTTGTAAGTGTTGGTGGTCAGGGTAAAACAAATGAAGGAACAAAAATTGTTGCTAAGGCATTTACAGGAGCCGTTTCAAGTACATATGTTTCAGTAGATCAGAGTAAAGGCTCAGCTTCACTATATAACATACCTATTACTAGAAATAACAGGATTCCAACTACCGTTGTTGGCGGTCTTGGATTTAGTGTAGAAGGTGATAAATCAAGAGTTGGTGCTTCTGTTGGGGCATTTGTTAATCCTGTTGGCTTTGTCAAAGAAAGTCCTAATTTAATGTTACAGGAACAGGTTCAGGGAGGCGGATTTGCCGGATTTAACTATCGGACCGAAGATCACCAGCTTAACCTTGATGGCCTTGTCGGAGTTAAAAAAGATAAAACCCTTAATCCTGGTTTTAGAGTAGGATACGATCATTTCTTTTAGGGTTAATATAAAAATAACTTATCATAAAATCTTAAATATACTGTTGAGCTTACTAAGACAATAGAGAATAAAAATGAAAATAATAGACTTAAATGAAAAATTTATAAAAAGCTTTTCTGGTTCTACAATTTTTGAAAGAGGTTTTGATTATTATGAAAATGGAAATGTAAGCAATCTCGAATATTTTGAAGAAGATAAAAAAATATCTGCCAGTGTTTCTGGTAATTATGGTGATTATGAAGTTGAAATAAGCTTTGAAAATGATGATATTGATGCAGATTGCGACTGCCCTTATGAGGGTTACCCCTGTAAACATATAGTTGCTGTTTTGCTGGAATTTGTTAAAAGCAAAAACAAATATATCATTGAAAGCCAGATAAAAACTACAGAAAACGTTTCTATTACTGAAAAACTTAAATCTTTATCAAAAGAACAGCTAATAAATATTATTTCTGATGATATAAAGAAATACCCTGAATTTAATAGGGATATTCAGCTTAGATTTATATCAGATGATACACAAACAATAAAATCAATAAAGAAACAAATTGAAAGTGTATTTTCGGGAAATAAGAAAAATATTAGATATGATAATAAAAGTTTGTCAAAAAAATTTGAATCATTTATAAAAGCTGTTGATAATTCTAAAGATGAGACAAAATTAGATATTTACTGGAGTGTTGCAGAAACAATTATTGAAGAGCTTGAAGAATTTGGCATTTATGATGTTCCTATTGAAGATACAGCCATAGAAGCTATAGAAAAAATGATTCTCTTATTCACGAAAGATAAAAACAAATTTAATGAGAAAAGAAAAGAAATAATCGATAGTTTGCTAAAGCATTCATTTTCTGATTGTTCGATATCAGATAACCTTTATCACTATGCAGAGGATTTGTGCTTTGAAAGAGAAGATTATCTGATAATGATTAAGAATGTCAAAATAAAAGTTGAAAAATCATCATATTCTAGTTATTATAAAGATTTACTTGCAGGTTTATACGAAAAAATTCAGGATGAAGCATCTCAATTAAAAATATTGAAAAGTAAACTTAAATTTGGAATGGATTATTGGGAATTAGCAAAATACTGGTTAAAGAATAATGATACAAATAAAGCATTATCTATTGTTCTTGAAGGGATTAAGTTTGGTGAAGGAAGAAAGGATGAACTTTATGAATATATGGAAGATTATTATCTGAAACAGAAAAATTATAATATGCTTTGGGGATTATTAGAAGACAAACTTTCAAAAGAAAGGTTTAGTGATTCAAAAGAGTTTATTAATGATTCAACTTATAAAGTATTGTATGAATATTATTCTAATCCAAAGAGTTACATTAACCTTAAAAAACTTTTTGACTTAAGGCTTAAGGCAATTATTCCTGATTTTAAACTATATAAAGATGCTAAAGAGTTTTTTACACCAGAAGATTTTAAGAGCTTTGAAGAAAAATTGTTAAAAAAATTAAATGATAACAATAAGGACTATTTTTCAATGGGAATTACAACAATAGATGAAACCCTTTCAAAAATTTATTTTGAAAAACAGGATTATGAAAAGTTATTTAAAATAGCTCAAAAAAATATTCAATTACTACAAAAGTATGAAACAAAATTAGTTAACCTTTATCCGGAAAAATATTTAAAAGAATATATACAAAAGGTTAGCAGTTTGATCTCTTATAGAGGCAGGGAAAATTATAAGAATGCAATACCTTTTATCAAAGGAGTAAAGAAGATATATTCTTCCGTTTTAAAAAATGATGAAAAATGGAGAGAATATATTTATAATATTAAAGAGTCGAACAGTAAACTAAAGGCACTACAGGAAGAGTTAAAAAAAGCAAGTTTATAGAAAAATATCACTATCAAAACAATAAATAAGATAAAAACTTTATTTCATAAAAATACATTACTTTTTAAAATAATTTCAGACTTAAATATAGAAGCATTGTTTTAAGATTTTAATAAGATTAAGCATTATTTTTGATATTGTTTTTTTAGGATAACCCGGTTATTATTACTGTATAACTTAAAATACATTTCTAATTCCTTTTATTTTGAGTACTAATGATATGAAAAAAAATAATAAATTAGGCCTTTCTTTTTTTATTTGTTTTAGTATTTTTACAACATCATGCTCAAGTATTATTGGTAGTTCTGGGATTTTTACCGAAGTACTCCATAAATGAAAGGTAATCCGTACATGAAAATAAGAAAAATGTTAACTTTATTAATTTCTTCAATAATACTTCTTTCTAATATTTCCTCCGCTGAAAGTTTGACTTTACCAAGTGTTGATATCAATGATGGTAAAATTGGAATAAGCTCAACCGTAGGCGGTATTACTCTTCTTCCATTAGAACAACAAAGTATTAAATTCAAATTTGTAAGATTGTTGGGTAAATCAAAAACTGAAATTGAAAATACAGATAGGTCTCGTAAAGAACAAATGGATATAAAATATAAAAAAGTAAAGAAAAACTATCGCTTTTTTACATATCATGATATTTTTTCAAGCTCAAAACTATTATCAACAAAGGTTAAAGGAATATATATACTTAACGAAAATGATATTTGTATCGGTTATTGTTTTTTTGATCAACGATATATTTATTATAGAAGAAATGAACCTGAAATTATTCAAATCAAAGCTTTTACTAAAAACCAAAATTATCTTCAATATGAATTATCATTGCCATCAAGCTTAGGCTTAACTTTTTATGAAAAACAGCATGGGGATTATATAGAAAGGTATGCTCTTAGTGAATCTCAATTTTATATGGAATCATTTTATCCAAAAGTATTAGAAAATAATATAGGGAAACGTTTAAAAGAAATTCTGAATTACAATTATGAGCATAGCCTTGAGAAAAATCCCAATAGCCAGCAATCAGATGAGGATTTTGTTCTTATAGATGACTCAGAAAATAATAATGATGAAGATTAAATTAAAACATAAAAAGTAGCTTCAGTCATCCAGGCCAATAACTTTTTAAAATAAAGAGAGAACATTTAAAATGCAAAATAAAGACTTATTTAGAAAAAAATCTGTTACAAAAGTTCTTTCACAACCTTCCGATCATGAACACGCTTCTGCTTCAGATGGCGATGAAATGGTCAGAACTCTTACAGTCAGAGATTTAACTGCTTTTGGAATAGCAGCAATTGTTGGAGCCGGTATATTTAGCGCAATTGGTAATGCCGCATCAAATGGGGGGCCTGCCGTTTCGTTATTATATGTTTTTACCGCCATTGCCTGTGCCTTTTCTGCCTTATGTTATGCTGAATTTGCCTCATTGGTTCCGGTTGCAGGCAGTGCATATACTTATGCATATGTTGCCTTTGGCGAGCTTTTTGCCTGGATTATCGGTTGGGATCTGATTCTTGAATATGCTATTGGAAATATCGCCATTGCTATTTCCTGGTCAGATTATTTTACCCGGTTTATAAAAGGCTTCGGATTAAATATTCCTGAGTATCTGACAATGGATTTTCTGACAGCAATGCGGGGACATAAGGAAGCGATGGCTCAGATTCAAAAAGGAATACCTATTGAGAAACTTTCTGAAAATCTGATTAATGCCTATAATGCCTGGGAAAGTGCACCAATAATAGGCTCTTTTCATTTTGTAGCTGATTTACCAGCATTAATGATTGTTATTTTAGTAACTATGGTAGTATATGTTGGTGTAAAAGAGTCCAGAAATGCCACTAATATTATGGTTGGGATAAAACTTCTGACCATTATAATGGTTATTTTAATCGGTGTTTTTTATATAAACCCTGGCAACTGGGTTCCTTTTGCTCCGAATGGGTTTTCAGGTGTAATGATGGGTGTCTCAGCCGTTTTCTTTGCTTATATAGGTTTTGATGCCATTTCTACTACCGCAGAAGAATGTAAAAACCCTCAAAGGGATTTACCAAGAGGGATTATTTATTCATTAATAATTACTACAGTCTTATATGTCACTCTTTCACTGATCCTTACAGGAATGGTCAGTTATAAAGAACTGGCAGTAGGTGATCCTTTAGCTTTTATCTTTGCAAAAGTAGGCTTAACCTGGTTTAGCGGAATAATTGCTTTTAGTGCAATCATTGCCATTACAAGCGTTTTGCTGGTATATCAGATGGGACAGCCGCGTATCTGGATGAGTATGAGCCGTGATGGTTTATTACCAAAAAGATTTGGTAAACTTCATCCAAAATATAAAACCCCTGGTTTTGCAACAATAGTTACTGGTGTTCTTGTAGGAATACCTACTTTGTTTATGAATCTTACTGAAGTAACGGATCTTACCAGTATTGGTACATTTTTTGCTTTTATCCTTGTTTGTGGTGGTATTTTGGTTCTTGATACCAAAAAGCATCCGGTTGAAGGAAGATTTAAGGTTCCATATTTTAACGGAAAATATATTGTACCTGGTTTATTTATTGGCACTTTTGCTATTTTATATTTTGTCATTCCTGATGCCTGGAACAGCATATTTAGTCTTTCAGATTCTAATCATCCTGAATATACATCATGGGATGTATTTAAAGCAAAAATACCTTTAATGATTTTTGGAATTGTGTATTTATTAATTTCAATATTTGCTTATCTAAAGAATTTTTCATTGATTCCGGTACTGGGAGTTTTAAGTTGTCTTTACCTGATGACTGAGCTTGGAGTCACAAACTGGCTAAGATTTGTAATCTGGCTGATAATTGGTTTGGCAATATATTTTTCTTATGGTTATAAGGCAAGTAAACTGGCTCAGACCGCCAAAGAGATAAGTAATTAGGCAATTATTTCTTATTATTTGACTCCTGAATTTTTAGCATTAAATCTAGTGTTTTATCTAATTTTGTATCAAGTTTTTTACAAAATATCTGAAAATACGAGTAAATAAAAATTATTATCATAAATATTAAATCAGTATTTAATGAGCTAACGTTTTTTGTTCTAAAAATATCTATAATAGTTAAAATAAATAAAGAGCTAATAATCGATTTATGAACTGAGATATGATTAAAATCCATTGAGAAAAGGGTAAAAGTAGGTTCTGAAGATGCTTTTATTTCATTTATTTCTTTCTCTACATCTATTTTTTCTAAATCTATCATAATTACTGGCCTTATTTTTAATTGTTTTTAAAATAAATAATATAAATATAACATTTTCAATTATGAAAGTTAGAGAAACCTTTAAAAATCAGCCCAGTATGTTCTGTTTGGTGTGGAAACACCCATTGTATACGCTTCTCCTTCGGTATTCAAAATTCCCGGCCTTCTCATATTAGGCAAAATCTGGACATCATAAATTTCTTCCACTGAATTTTGATAATTTAGTTCTCCGGCAATCCTGCCAGTTGGTAAATGAACTATTGTGACACCTGATGAAATTGCCACCTGGCCTACAGGTAATTTCTTCAGCTTTTCAAATGTTGTAGACGTTTCTCTTAATAATGAACGCCCGATAAATACAAAATCTCCATATTTACTCATTCCTCTGACAAATCCCTGGATCCTCGTAACTACATCATAAGTCCCTTTTT
>CAYRDV010000163.1:0-12611 GCA_964422885.1 uncultured Candidatus Sericytochromatia bacterium | reverse complement strand
TCGGCAACAATAAACTTATGATGCATAAATGGGGATCTCTGGTCCCCTTTTACTGTAATTCCAGCAGCCTTAAGTAATTCTATAGCAGGGTTGGGAATCATCATATCACCATTATGAGTGGTTAAATTATCAGTATCAGTAATAATCCGTATTTTTACCCCTCTTTTATGAGCGGCAATAAATTCTGCTACAACATTAGGATCATTGATATGAAAAAAACAGGCATCTATTGTACTTTTGGTATTTCTTAAGAGGCTAAAAAAATATTTATCAGGATTTAAAGGATCTTTTTGAGCAATTGCTTCATTTTCTTCATACAAACCCTTGTAATCATTATTAAAAACGGTAAAAACCGGTGAAGTTGGCAATGCTGGTAATCTGTCACCACTTTCCGAAAAAGCTGATAATTCCTTATTAACCGGATCAATTGTATTTAAACTGCCACAACTGACTATAGTAAAAGTAAACAATAAAGCTGTAATTATTTTTTTCATTTTAAAATTTCTCTATCTTAATTTATAAATTATAACCCATTAACATTAAATAAAGTTTATTATTTAATTTACCTTGATTAAAATTAAGATAAATTGTTTTAGCCCGAAGCTTATAGTATAATTCTTAGAAAAGTATAAGCAGAAAACCAAAAAATCTGCATCAATTCATGGATATTCTGTCTGGCACAAAGAACACTGTTTTAAATGGAAGATAAAAAAAAGAAAGAGTTGATTGAAAAAATCACCAACTTAGGGAAAGATGATGCTCTGGAAATTGCAAAGGCTTTGTTGGACTATTATCAGGTAGACCTTAAAGGAACTGAATATATAGATGAACTGTTAGAAATTGGTATGGATTATGACAGATTTGGAGAAGCTGAAAAAGCTCTTGATATGTATTTTAAAGCAGAAAAAAGAGCTTTGGCAATAGGTGATAACTACGGTTTAGGTACAATATACAGTAATATTGGTGTTGTTTATAATAATACAAAAGATTATAACAGGGCACTAAAGTATTACGAAAAAGCACTTTCATTAATTCAGGAAGTAAATAATGAACAGGAAATAGGTATTTTATATAATAATCTTGGTTATGTTTATAAAAATATCCTAAAATATAAAGAATCCGTTGAATATTATCTTAAATCCTTAAAAGTTTTACAAAAAGTCGGAGATAAATTTAGCATGACCGCATCTTATTTTAATATGGCTGAAGTATTTGCCAAATTAGATGACTATGAAAGTGCTATTGAATATATGGATGAATGTATAAAAATTGATAAAGAATTAGAGCTGACAACCTTAAAAAGCGATATGAAATATAGAGAAGCTCTATTTGCAAAGCTACAGAAACAACAGGGTAAAGAAAAGGCAGAATCAGTAAAAGTTATTGTAGCAGAAAAAAACTCTGAAACCTCAAAAGAAGAAAAGAAAGATAATTTAGGTTGGTTCTGGGGAAAAAAGAAACAATGAAAAGTAAAAAATATATTTTAAGTCTTTTAATAGCTATATCTGTTTCATTACCTGCAATGGCAGAACATTTTTATAAATCATATTCTGCTCATAGTGCCGGAATAAATGCTGTTGATGTTAGTACAGATGGTAAAACAATTTTTTCCGGTGGAAATGATGGCTTAATTAAAGTCACAAGTCTTGATTCAGGTTTAATCAAAGCAGAAATTAAAAACCCGGCAGGTATTACCGAAATAGTTTCAAGTCCTGATGGAAAGATGTTTGCGACATCAAGCTATGATAACAGTATAAAACTATGGGATACCAAAGATAATAAATTTATCAGAGGTCTTGACCTTCATACGAAAGCTGTTACAGCACTTGCATTCAGTAATGACAGCAAATATCTGGTGTCAGGAAGTTATGATAAAACAATTGAAATATGGGATGTAGAAACGGGTAACTCTTTAAAAACGCTTCCTGGGCATACGACTTTTATCAGAGATATTAAATTTAGCCCGGATAATAACTTTATGGTCACCTGTGCCGGCGATTCAGATGCTCTTAAAGTATGGGACACAAAAGACTGGAAAGTAATAAAAACTTTAAAAAATAATAATGTTTATTATAATTCTCTGGATTTTTCAAAAGATGGAAATTTACTTGCTGTAGGTAGTGATGATAAAAATATCAGAATTTTTGATACAAAAAGCTGGAGTGTTATAAAAGATTTTCCGCAACAGGAAGGATATATTACTGCGGTCTCTTTTAGTAATGATAACAAATATCTTTTTTCAGCTGATAGTCTAAAAAATGTAAAAGTATGGAATATCAAAGATTGGAAAGTACTTAAGTCTTTAAAATCAAGTAGTACCATTAATTCTTTAAAATCAACCCCTGATGTTGAATTTTTAATATCCGGTAATGCTGATAAAACGATAAAAATATGGAAAAATAGCTCTTTATCAAATCTTTTTACTAACAGCCCTCACTCAGAAGATATTAATACTGTTTTATATACTCCTGATCAGGAGTATATTGTTTCAGGTGGTAAAGATTCCGTCTTATCAATCAGTGACAGTATTAACCTTGAATTATTAAAGCAAGTAAAGGATAATTCCGGGGGAATAAATACACTTGCCTTTGATAAAGAAGGTAGTATCCTGATATCAGGAGGAAATGATAATCTGATAAAGCTTTGGAATACCAATAATTGGGGAGTCAGTAAAACACTTAAAGAACATTCCGATGCTATTTATTCACTTGCAATAAGCTCAAATGATGAAATTTTCGCCTCCGGAAGCGGAGATAATACGATAAAAATCTGGAGTTTTGATAAAAATAAAAGCCTGAAGACCCTTACTGAACATAGTGGTTATGTTAAAGCTCTGACTTTTAGCCCTGATGGAAAATTTCTTGCTTCAGGCAGTGCAGATAAACAGATTTTAATTTGGAATACGTCTGACTGGAGTATAGCCGGAAAAATTGAGGCTCATGAATCTTCTGTACTTACTCTGGCTTACAGTCCTGACGGAAAAATCCTTGTTTCAAGTGGTAATGAAGGTTTTGTAAAATTTTGGAATACCAGTAACTGGCAACTTATAAAAGCCTATAATGATTTAGGAGTGGTAAAAAGTCTTAATTTTTCATCCGATGGTAAATATCTTGCCGGAGGAACGAACAAAAAAGAAATTAAGTTATGGAAAACTTCTGATTGGACAGATATACAGACTATTTTTGGCCATGATGGTAATGTTGAAACAGTAACTTTTTCACCTGATAACAGGTTTCTGGTATCTGGTAGTTTTGATAAAAGCCTGAAGCTCTGGGAAATTGCTTACTAATTACATTTTGGCAAGACCAAGACCAATATCTTCTCTCATCCATCTGGTTAACTCATCAGGGTTATCCGAAAAAGATAAGGCATCATCAGGGGTTATAACTCCATTTTTGTAATGCTCATATAAAGCCATATTCATTGATTGCATACCATCATAATCACTGGTTGCAACAACTTTGTATAGTTCAGGAACTTCGTTCCTGACAATATACCCTCTGGTATTTTGCCCTCTGGCATTTGGTGTAACAAGCATAACTTCGATTGAACAAACCCTGCCTGGTTTATCAAAGCGGGGAATTAGCCTTTGAGCAACACAAGCCTTAATTGTATTTCCTACCTGAACTCTGATTGTTTCCTGTTCATGAGGAGGAAAAGTATTAACAATACGGTTAATTGTCAAAACGGCATCATTTGTATGAAGTGTACTCATTACAAGGTGGCCTGTTTCTGCTGCTTTCAGGCCTGCCATAATGGTATCAGGATCTCTCATCTCACCGATCAGAATAATGTCCGGCTTTTCTCTGAGTGCTGCTCTCATTGCCATCGGAAAGCTAAGTGAGTCTATTTCAATTGCTCTTTGAGTAAATATTGAACCCTTATTTTCATAAACATACTCTACCGGGTTTTCAAGAGTTAAAATATGTATTTTCCTGTTAACATTACAAAATTCGACAATTGCGGCCAATGTTGTTGTCTTGCCGCTACCTGTCTGCCCTGTAACCAGACAAAGGCCTAATTTTTCAAAAACAAGCTTTTTCAGAATCATTGGTACTCCTAAGACTTCTACGGGACGTATTTTTGTTGGAATAACCCTGAGAACCATTCCTATTGCTCCTTGTGCCCAGTAAATATTGCAACGGAAACGGGCTACACCAGGAGTAAGAAATGATATATCCATTTCCAGTGTTTCTTCAAACTGAGCCTGTTGATTGGGGGTCATAAGCTTATAGGCATAATGTTTTGTTCTTTGGTTAGATAAAAACTCAGTAAAAAGTGGGCAGGGAGTAACATCACCGCCAATAACTCCCATTGGTCTGCAACCAGCTTTAATATGAATATCTTCAGCTCCCCACTCCACCATTGCCTTAAACAAAGCCATAACCGGGACTATATTATTCTCTTTTTCATATTCATCTGGCTGAAATACACTCTGATCAATTTCTGTAACATTTCTAACCGCGGCAAATCTCATAAAATCAAGATATGCCGTTTTATCTTTAATTACTTCCAATTCTTCCAATACCTCCATAGGTACAGTAGAGTTTTTTAGAGCTGTTATTAATTCTTCAGTTGGAAGATAGGCATCATAAAAACCTTGTGGGCTGTTTCCAAGATTCAAAAGTGGCTCTTTGAAATAAGGCATAAAATGTCGGGTTACATTGTGATACATTTGTGCTGTTAGCATAACGTTTTTGTTAGTAACAGGATTACTTACTTCATAATAAACAGACCGAATAGTTTTAAATTCACAGTTTTTATCCACATTACAATAATTTATCTGACTGGTGAAATGAGTAATAATATATGGTTGCTTTTTTTCTTTTAAATCAGCAACTATTTCTTTTTGGGTTGCTACTCTTATTGCTCTTAGTTTTAGATCATCTGTTTCTTTTTTTATGTTTTCCAAATATTTTTCTTTAACGATGTCACCCAGAATTGGTAAAGAAAGCAAATATTTTGATGTTTCCTGAAGATTCAGAGGATTCTGAATCTCACGTTTAACTTCTTCAAGATCAAATGAATCATAATCAGCCATTAGCTCAAAAATTCCTTTCTCTAAAAATGACTCCCGAAAATACCGGGCTCTTATTAGTAATAATTATTACTAATAAGAAACTATTATAATTTAATAATATTCAGAGCAATTCCTACATATAATATTTTATATTTTTAATCTAAAGTATCTCACATATGATGATTATTATTAAGAAAACTATAAAGAAATAAATATTTTATTCAATATTTTTATTAAACATATAGCCTCTTTTGGGTATAGTTGTTACAAATTTTGGCTCTGAAGGATCTATTTCTATTTTTGAACGGATATTTTTAATATGTGTTCTGATAGTTTCCGGATTACCTGTTCTGGGAGGATAACCCATTACCTTCTGAAGTAATTCTTCTACTGAAACAGGTCTAACAGAATTATTAAAAAGATAAGACAATATATCAAATTCAACAGAAGTAAGATAAATATTTTTTCCCTTGATATTTACGGAAAAATTCTCTTTATTAATTTCTATATTTACTTTAGAATCATTATTTTCTGGATTAATATTGTAATTTGCTCTTTTTAATAATGCCTGAACCCGTAATAATAATTCAAGAGGTTCAAAGGGTTTTGTAAGGTAATCATCAGCCCCGGCATCAAAACCAACATATTTATCTGTAATATCTGACATTGCTGTTAACATAAGTACAGGCAGGCGATTAAATTTTTTATCTGCTCTGACCAGGCGACAGAACTGTACTCCGTCCATTACAGGCATTACAACATCAACAACTATCAGCTCGATTGTATCCTGATTTTTTAACACCTCAAAAGCTTCTTCGCCATTTTTAGCAAGAAGAGTTTTATAGCCTGATTTATTCAGGTATTTGCTTGCCAGTAATAATGTACTTTCGTCATCATCAATAAGTAAAAGCTCTTTCATTAAAAATTTGCCAGGTACCAGAAATATTTCCAATAATCTTATATTTATTCTATTAGTATTGAGAATACTTTATAGAGACATAATCTAAGTAATCTCTTCAAAGCCAATACTAACCCAGCCCCTTTAAAGGAGTTAATTCGGATTATACCATAATTAGCTAAACTAATAATTTATACATAATTAAGATTTAATCACGATTTTATATAAAAATTAAGTAAGCCTTTAGCTGATTTAGGAGATATAATAATAAACATTATGTTTTGTTCTTTCATAGAAATAATTAAACCAGCAAATGACAAAAGTAATAAAAGCAAATCTTATTTACAATCCTAATTCTGGACAAATCTGGAACCCTTTTAATCCTGATATTGTTAAAGATTTTTTAAGTAATAAAGGGTGGGATATCACTATTTCCAAAACAGAATCTCAAGGTGATGGTACAAAAATTGCTCAGCAGTCAGTAAAGGACAAATTTGATGTAGTTATTGTTGCTGGAGGAGATGGTACTATAAACGAAGTAATACAAAGTTTGGCAGGAAGTAATACAAAATTAGCTATTTTACCTGTTGGAACAACAAATGTTTTGGCAAGAGAACTTAAAATTCCTTTAAACTTTCAGGATGCACTTTTATTAATACCAGATAGTAATGTGGTCAATTTTGATCTTGGAGTAATTAATGGAAGATACTTTATATTAATGGCAGGTATTGGTTTTGATGCACAACTTGTAAATGAGGTTGATTCCAACTTTAAAAAACTAACTGGTATTGTTGCTTTTGCTGCAACTAGCCCGGTTACTATGATCAAGCAACGCCAGGCAAAAATGATGATTACTCTTTGGGATAAAAACGGTAAGAAAAAGAAACTAAAAAGAGAATCCTATCAGGTTTTAATCAGTAATGTTCCTACTTATGCAATAGATCTTACTGTTGCTTTAAATGCCCGTTATGATGATGGCCTCCTTGATATAGACATTTTTAAGAGTAAAAAATTACATGATTTTGCCATAAACCTATTAGCAATTGCTTTTGTAAAAAAGAAGTCAGATGAAACAATAACCGAAAACTATAAATTTACCAGAATGACCATAAAAACCGAACCACCCATGCCTATTCAGGTTGATGGTGACAGTATGGGAATAACCCCTGCTTCAATAGAAGTAAAACCTAAGTATCTAAAGCTTCTTAAACCATAATTAATATAATAATATTTTATAGAGTATAATTTTGATTGATTTATTCTTTGTTGTTGTAAATTTAGAGGAGCTTTGGTGGAATCATTACATAACCCTTTCGATGAAGAGGATGAGGAATATTCAATAAACGGTTCTCCATATTATGACTTCTTTAGTGTTGAAAATAATGATGATGATGGCGAAGATGAAGAACAAGAAGAAAACGAAAATTATTATGAAGGAACTTTAAGACGCCATTTATTTTATTCAAAAACGCTTTCAAACAGACGTTTTATAGATGTTTACCTACCACCTGGATACCATTATAAGCAATACAAATCTTACCCTGTACTTTATATGCATGATGGGAATAATTTATTTGATCCTTCAATCTCTTTTGGTGGGGTTACCTGGGAAGTTGATACTACTATTGAAGATTTGATAAAAAATAATCTGATGGAAGAAATTATAGTTGTTGGCATCAGTAATACAAATAATCGTGATTATGAATATACATGGACTTCAATGTATCTTGACTATGAGGAAGTTAAACAAGGTGGGGGAGGCCGAAAATACTCACGCTTTGTTGTAAATGAATTAAAACCGTTTATAGATAAAAAATATCGCACTTTGCCTTTCAGAGAAACTACTGCAGTCTTAGGCTCTTCCCTAGGTGGACTTATTTCTTTTTATCTGGGCCTTTATTACCCACATGTTTTTTCGATGATTGGTATTATGTCACCTTCATTATGGTGGGGTAATGGTATTGCCTTCAGGCATGTAAAGGATTATGTTCCAAATTCAAAAATCTGGCTAGATATGGGAACAAGAGAATATGATGAAGAAGATCCGGAAGAAGATCCGGAAGAAAATATTAAAAATGTAAGAAGGCTTAAAAAAGAATTTCTTAAACTTGGTTATGTAGAAGATGAAGATATGGGATATTTTGAACATCAGGATGGCGAACATAATGAAAGTGCCTGGGCGGAAAGGTTACATCTTCCTTTAACCTTCTTTTTTGGTAAATAATTGACAATTATTTTTTACGTTTTTTTGATATTTTGCTACAATTTGTAGCTAGATGATTTACTTATTTTTGTTAATATGGTTATTTAAAGATGAAATTTAATCAAACAATTCTGATGATACTTTGTATTTTGGTTACATCCTGTTCAAATGTAAAATCAGAAACAAGCAATGATGACAAAAAGGTTACTAAGGTTACTGATGTAAAACCACAACCTTCTGCTACTCCTGCTGCTCCCGTAAACGAATTTAAACCAAATTTTATTAAGGCAACTGAGCTCTTTAAGATGATTGAAAAAAAGGAAAATGTTTTTGTTTTTGATGTAAGAGATACAAAATCTTTTGATGAATCTCATATTAAATCAGCTGTTTCCAGGCCATTACCTATAACTGCTGATGTTGTAAAAGATATTCCGAAAGATGCTCATATTGTTACATATTGCGGATGCCCTCATCATTTATCGGTAATTGCAGCCGAGCAGTTTACAAATCTTGGCTTTAAGAGTGTAAGAGTTCTTGACGAAGGTTTTTGGGTCTGGAAAGACAATTTAAAATATCCGGTTGAGGAAACTCCGGGGACAAAAAAGGTCTCACAAATTAGTGTACAGGGTATTCTGAAGAAAAATGATTTACCTGTTGTCAATACAGATATTTACATGAAACATGTTAAAACAGGCCAACTTGAGGCTACAAGAACAAATGAAAAAGGGGAATACAAAATGCATTTCCATCTTTATAATTATAATAAAAAGGATCCATTCCAGTTTTTCGTAAGTAGCTTAAATAAACCTGTTCAGGATTTTTCAACAGATCAAAGTGAAACAACTAATGTAGTTGTTAATATTCATTAATATTTTGAAACAAAAACTAATAGTTAAAAGCTTTTAACTATTAGTTTTTTAATAGGAAAATTTCTATAGTATAATAGAAATAAGGTTATTCTAAATTAGGATCCCAACCTGTTATTTCGTAAGTTGTTTTGTGATTTGGCTGATAGCAGATTTTTTTTAGATCATTTATCGTAGATACTATATTGTAGTCCTGATGATTAAATTTAACTGCCCATAATTTTTGTAAAAAAATTTCTTAGGAATGAAAATAAAAAACTATTTAAATTTTCTGCTTGTTTTCTTACTGCTATTTACCACAGGCTGTAATATATTTACAAATATGCCTCCATCTACTGGTAAAGTCTCTGTTTCTTCTACTAAGAATAGTAAATTGAATTATAAAAATCCCAGGTTTATCACAGATAAAAAGAAATTTAGCTTTAATATCAAAACCTTGAGCAGTAAAATTGAAAATGATAATCCAAGTGTTTCTTATAACGGTAACTGGCCTTTAACAACTAATACTAATGCCAGTGGTGGTAATTATGCTGATAATCCTACAAATAACCCAATAATAGATGACAGCGATGCGTCTCTTGTTTATTCACCAGGATGGAGCATAACCAGCCCTCCTGATAATGGGCATGTTGCTCATTTTACTTCCACTGGCTCTGTTCTTTTGGCAGATAATTATCCCCTGACAACAGGATTAACTTATGCTAACGGGTCCGGTGCATGGTCCAATGCTAACACTGGCACATCAACATCCTGGTCATATAATGGTTCACCGCTTATAGTACAAAATACGGATACTTCAGCTACATATAATTTAAAATATATTTATCTTTCGCCTGTCTCTCAACCATATTCAGGAAGTATGTCCGGAGGCTGGACATCCTCAGGAAACTACTCATATAACTCTGATACATACTATTCAGGATATGGAAATGCTGTTGAATTTGAGTTTAGTGGAACTAATGCAGAGCTTTGGGGTAGAAAAGGACAAGGCTATGGCAAAGTAAAAGTAACAGTATATCCCGAAACAAGTCCTGGTAGTGGAATATTTAGCACTACAGCAGAAAAAACAGTTGATAATATCGATATGTATTTCAGTGGTGCAGATACCAATGCTCTGATTGCCAAAGTACAGGGTTTAGTAAATGGTAAACATAAAGTAAGACTTGAGGCTAAAGGAACAAAGAATGCTTCAGCCACAGGTTATGCCATGGATTTTGATTATGCCAAAATATTTAATGCAGTCGAATATGTATTTACAGCTAGTGCTGGACAATCTATCAGATAT
Source organism: uncultured Candidatus Sericytochromatia bacterium (assembly GCA_964422885.1). Lineage (GTDB taxonomy): Bacteria > Cyanobacteriota > Sericytochromatia > UBA7694 > JACMQJ01 > CAYRDV01. Next base: position 2,339 of record CAYRDV010000163.1, on the reverse strand, counting down.
TATGGCTGGAAATACAATAATGGCGGTAGCGTAGATGTATCACTTGATAGCGGGGCTGTCACCAGAGTTAATACTTATGATCCAAACCCATCAACTTCAGCAGTAAATGCTTTGATCAAAGAATATACTAACTTATCAGCCGGAACTCACAGACTTACAATGGAAAATATTGGTGATGGTAAAAACATTTCCATAGACAGGTTTACGGATGAAAATGATACATTACTAATAAATGATCAGCCTCAAAACACTGGTGGATTAACTTATATAGTTGAAGGAGGTCCATGGACAAGTGATGCTACAAATAACTGGACATATGGAGGAGCAGCTCCTCTAACCATTCAAAATACAAATACATCTTCTACATATAATCTTCAATATATTTATTCATCTTCAACATCACAGCCAAATTCCGGTGTTCAGAATTTAAATGGAGGATGGGTTAACTATCCTTTTCCTGCAAATACTTATAACTATAATTTTAATGTTGCTCCGGGAGGTGCAATAGAGCTGCAGTTTAGTGGGACAAATGTTGAGTTATGGGGCAGAAAAGGGCAAAGATGGGGAATTCAACGAGTATATGTCTATCCTGAGACAAGTCCTGGTATCTTTAGTTCAATTCCTGAAAAAACAGTAGATAATATCGATATGTATTTTAGTGGAGCAGATACACCTGCAATAATAACCAAGATTCAGGGGTTACCTAATGGCAAACATAAAATAAGGCTAGAACCTTCTGGTACTAAAAACCCTTTAGCTATAGATGATGTAATTGATTTTGATTATTTCAAGGTTTATCCAGCCGTGGAATATATCTTTACAGGAAATAATATCCGATATTTTGGCTGGGCCTGGAATAATGGTGGGAAAATGGATATCAGCCTTGATAGTGGTACTGTTGATAGAATAGATACCTATTATAATATTCCTTCCGGTTCTTTAGTTAATTCAACAATGTTAAAGGAATATACCAATTTAACTAATACCCAGCATCGTCTTACAATAGAAGCGACAGGAGATAAAAATCCTTCGTCAGGTGGTACCAATATTTCTGTTGATAAATTTGAAGCTTATCCAACAGTTTCTGGAAATTTTACAGGTTCAGAAATAATAATAGGTGGAACACGTGATTCTGCCAATGGAAAAATGGATTTGTATATTGATGATACTTTTAATCAAACCATTGATTTATATGCTCCGGTCAAAAGCTGGGATGTAGTTGGTGTTGCCTATGATCTTCCAAACCAGCCGCATTCATTTTATTTAGTTGCTAAAAATGATAAAAATACAAGTTCTACAGGAACCGGAATCAATTTTGATTTTTTGGATACCAGTATACCCAGTATTTCTTATGATTTTAATACTACAGGGATGTATCTTTTAGGGCGTGCCGGACCTGATGCTGGAAAAATTATTGTTACAATTACAGGTATTGCTCCAATAGTAGTGGATTTATACAATCCTACCGAAGTCTGGCAGGAAAACCTGCTTCAGATTGATGGGTTAGGGACAACAACTAAAAATATAAAAATTGAGCCTGCTTATGAAAAACATGATGATTCAACTGGTTATAGTGTTAATCTTGATTCCATTATTTTAATTTCTGAACCTAAATTAAATGCCATAATTCCTGATGCTGCTGCTCCTGGAGATACTGTTCTGATTGGTGGAGCTAATTTTAGTACTATACTATCAGAAAATCAGGTGGTTTTTAATGGGCCTGGCGGAACTATTGTAAATGGTACTGTTACAAAAGCTGAGGATGATATGCTTCTGGTAACTATACCAGCAGGTGCTCAGACAGGGTTGATCGGGGTTGAAACTCCTGGTGGTCAGGTAATATCAGCCACAAATTTAACTATTTTAAAAACTATACCTGTTGATACTATAACCAATGCTTCAGCAGCAAGCGGATCATCAAAAAACTCTAGTATAGCTTTTGGGAGTGATGGTAATGTTCATATAGTATGGGAAAACAGCATTGGTTATACAAGTGGTGGAACTCAGTATATAGGTACTGATGACTTTTATACAGAGTGGGATAGTATTGGATGGAGCAATGCACTGGTAAATATTTCAAGTTCGGCTTCAAGTGCAATACCTTCCAAAAACCCATCTGTAGCAATTGACTGGAATGGAACAAGACATGCTGTATTTACCCTTGCATCTTCATTATATTATGCCCAATCTATTGATGGACGTAACTGGTCTTTCCCTCCTATTTTAGTTACAAATGGTTTATCATCAGGAGTTATTGCCAAAGTGGTAGCAGGGGCGACTAAATTGCATATTATTTTTGCTGCTCAGGGTGAAGTCTTTTATACTGAGTCCTCCAGTGG
>CAYRDV010000162.1:4088-12631 GCA_964422885.1 uncultured Candidatus Sericytochromatia bacterium | reverse complement strand
TCCATCCTTGAAAAGATACTGGAAGAACTGCCAGGAGTTCCAACAGCTAACTTTTTACTGGCACAGATTTATTACAAAAAAAAGAATTTTAAAGAAGCGGCTATATATTTCAAAAAATGCTTAAAACTTGATTCAATGGAAAATTGTTACAAATTTATCCCTTTTTCAAAATCAGAGATCGGATATTTACCATATTACTACCTCGGGAAAATAAGTTTTAATAAAGAAAAATATAGTAGTGCAAAAAATAAATTTCAGGAATGTCTGGAGATTGAACCTGAATTTGCACCAGCAAAAAATGAAATGGAAATTACCGAAAATATTTTAAGAGAGAATACCAGTTATATCAATGAGCTTGATTTTGCCTGCCAGGGATGCGGCAACTCATGCCGTTACCCAATTATAAATGTTACTTATAATGATATTCAGAAAATACTTAAAAATCTTCCTCATTTAAAACCGGTTGTTTTTGTAACAGTTATTTCCATATATGAATACCCGAAAGAAGAAAATTTTCGTTTTGTTGAATACTTTATTTCTGAAAAAGATAAAAAAGTCCTTGCGTTGAAAAAGAAACCCGGTACACAGGACTGCATTTTTTTATCCTCAAATAACAGATGTACTGTCCATCCGTTTAAACCTCTGATCTGTAAGGTATGGCCCTGGGGATATGGCGAACATGGGCAAAAGCTTGCCTGGTCTGATAACAACTGTGATTTTATCAAGAACAGCTGTGCTCATAAACTTATAAAGGGGGCAAATAATTATAATGATTTAAAAGAATCACTGGATGAGTACAAGGATCAACAGAATGAATTCTTTAAAATAATCTGCCATTGGAATAGTGATGAAAGTAATCATGAAAAAGAATTTAATTATAGTAATTTTATCCAGTTTTTATCGGAAAAAAAACTATACAATACTGCAGATAAAAAGGAGCAGGTAAAAAAAAGAATACTGGAAATTCTAGCCCTGGATAAACCAGTTAAAATACTTACAGCATCTCCGTTTACTGAAATTTATTTTGAGCCACCGGAAAATTACTTATTATTGGGTATTTATATTGAAGATTCTTATATCAGTAGTTTTATTTCGCCTGATAATCTTGAAATATTAAGACAAAAACTGATGGCAAATTCATACTTTTCTTCTTCTGTACCAGTAAATATGTGTACCTTTAAAATTGGTGACTTATCACTGATATTAAATATTTACCCTTTAAGTTACTTAGATTACTCATTACATAATAATACAGAGATTTTATATAATTCATCAGGAACAAAAATAATCAGAGCTAATACCGAAAAACTACTTGAAATCGAGACAAAACGAGTATCCAGAATGTTTAATACTTTTATGCAGAAAGCCGAATTAGCAATAAAACAAAATGATTTTGCCAGCTCAAATAAAATATTAAACTCAATAGTAAATAATATTCTTTTTAACTTACTTATCTGGTTAAATAAAAAAACTTTTAGTTTTCTGGAAATACCATTTTTAAAATGTAAAACAGATGATTTAGCCGATTTTATTTTGAACCTGCCGGATTATAAACTTGATTTTAACAGTCAGGCGGACTTATTCAATAAAATAAATGATATTTTCAGCAGGAATTATTATTTAGGTTTAAATCAAAAATCAGTAACTATCAAATCTTAGCGTTTGATCAGATTATGCTTAATAAAATACTCCCCAGCCTTATATGAGCTTCTGACAAGAGGGCCGGACGCTACATAGGAAAAGCCAAACTCCAGGCCTTTTTCTTCAAAAAATTTAAACTTTTCAGGGGTAATATATTCTATCACTCTAAGATGTTTTTTGGTTGGCTGAAGATATTGTCCCAATGTAAGGATATCAACACCTTTAGACCTTAAGTCCAGCATAGTTGTAAAAACTTCTTCGTCTATTTCGCCAAGACCAAGCATAATAGATGATTTGGTAAAAATCGTATAATCAAGTTCTTTGGATTTTTCCAAAAGCTCAAGTGTCTGTTTATATGTTGCTCTTTTATCCCTTACAGTAGAAGTAAGCCTTTCAACCGTTTCAATATTATGAGCAATTACTTCAGGCTTTGCTCTTACAATATTTTCCAGAGCATCCCAATCACCCCTGAAATCAGGAATTAAGACTTCAACTATTACTCTCTGATCCAGCTTTTTTATTTCAGTAATTGTCCTGGCAAAATGTTTTGAGCCACCATCGGGTAAATCGTCCCTGTCAACAGATGTTAGGACTATATAATCGAGGTTTAATTTTTGAATTGAACCGGAAATTTTTTCTGGTTCCAGTTCATCTACCACTCCTTTTGGATTACCTGTTTTTACGGCACAAAAGCGACAGCCTCTGGTGCAGGTATCACCCAAAAGCATAAAAGTGGCAGTTCCACCTCCCCAACATTCATGAACATTTGGACAATGAGCTTCTTCACATACGGTATGAAGATTTAACTCTGAAAGCATATTTTTGATTCTTTTGTAATTTTCACCTGATGGTGGCCTTATTTTTAACCATTCAGGCTTTCGCTCGTATTTAGTGGTCATCTTATCTTTCCTTACTTTTTAATCTGTACTAACCAGTTTAGCTGTTTTTGCTTTTTTTATCAGGGCAAGGGTCCTTGTCCCCATGTCATTTTCAGTATCAGTTCTTAACTGTTCAAATTTAAATTGATTTGCCAGTACCTCAAGGTTATTAGCCAACTGGGTAACATTTCCAACACTGGTGACAATCTGATGAACAGATGCAGCCTGTTCTTCGGCAGAAGCCGCAACTTCTTCAGCTATCGCAGCATTGTTTTCAGCAACTTGTGATACTTCATCCATTGTCCTTACAATGGTTTCACTACTGCCAGAGAGATTACCGACATCCTGGTTAATACCTTGTATTCTTTGCAAGGTTTGTTTTACAGAAAATCCTATTTTATCAAGAGATGCTCCTGTTTCCCAGATTATTGAAACACCCTGTGATACTTCCTGAGTACCATTTTCCATTGATCTTATTGAAGCATGGGTAAGAGCCTGAATACTTTTTACAATATCGCCAATCTGATTAGCTGCCTGGGCGGATTCTTCCGCAAGTTTACGCACTTCTTCAGCCACGACAGCAAAACCTTTTCCCTGCTCTCCTGCTCTGGCTGCTTCTATTGCTGCATTTAAGGCCAGCAGATTTGTTTGGGAAGCGATAGAAGTAATTGTTTCAACAATTCTGCCTATTTGACTTGATTGTTCTCCCAGGGCCTGGATTGCAACAGCAGAAGTGCCAACAGTTGATTGGATTTTTTCCATCTGCTTTGTTGCTTTTTGGACAGTTTCCAGACCCTCACTGGATATTTTATCTGCCTGTTCAGTGTAGGCGAGTAACTCCTTAGTGTTGGTAACAACACGATTAACTGCCTGGATAATTGAGGTTACAGCCCTGTTAGCAGTTTCCACATGATGAACCAGTTTTGTACCACCTTCGGCAACAATCTGAATACTTGTTGCGACCTGCTCAGTAGCCTTACCAGTCTGTTCTGCTGATATAGAAAGTTGTTTTGAATCCTTTGACAGATCAGATGAGGATAATGCTATCTGCTGAATAGTTTTTGCCAGTTGTTCGATATAATTATTAAATTTATCGGCAAGTTTCCCAATCTCGTCTTTTCTATTTACCCGAACTCTTACAGTTAAGTCTTTTGTATCCTGTAAAGCATTATTGATTTGCTTAATTGGGGAGATTATTGCCTGTGTAAGAAATGTTGAAAGAACAAAGCTTACTATCAAACCGAGGGCGATTAAAAACATCATTTCGGTTACTGCGCCCAGATTAGCATATTTAAGTATTATATAAATTCCTGCAAAACATAGAAGAAAACATAAAATTATATATATGGTTGTTTTAACAAAAATACTTTGTTGGTATTCCTTTTTCATTGCCAAATCTCCATTCAGAGTAATTTCCTTTGCAAGATTTATTAGTATTAAAATACCTCGATGTTCACATCGGGGTTTCCCCAAATTCTTTGGAGCCGGGGTTCATCCCGGATTTAAAACTAACAGGGCCCCCTTTAGGGGATTTATTTTACCTAATTTATTATTTTCATTATACAATGTAATACAAATTAACTAAGCAAGGTTTAAAAATTAACTTTAAGTATGAATGAAGAGTTGTTTATCTACGGTACTCTAAGACTTCCTGAAATTCAATTATTAATTATCGGGAGAAAAGTTGAGCAAATACCGGATATCTTAAAAAACTATAAAATAACTAATATTTTTATTAAAGAAACGGAGTATATGGCACTTATACCTGCTGAAGAATCAGAAATTAACGGTGCTGTTATTACTGTTACAAAAGATGAGCTGGAACGGGTTGATGAATATGAATCTGAGGAATATCGCAGGATCAAAGTTACCCTTGAAAGCGGTAAGGTGACATGGGTTTATGTCAAAGCTTAATTGTCAAAACATTTGATATAGGATTTATCAACACCTTGATTTATAATAGTAAAGGCAGTTTATCGTTTGTGAGGAGTTATTTTTAAATGAGCCGTTTACTAAATGATCTTTCTAATCTGGCAGGTAAAAATAATAAGGCAATATCGCATTATAACCTTGGCCTTAATTCCCTAAAACAGAAAAACTATCCCAGTGCCATACTTTCATTTCAAAAAGCATTAAAAGAGGATAATTCCGTTACAATGCAATCTATGGTCAGACCCAATCTGGCCCAGGTATATCTGTTTGATAATCAGTTTGAAAAAGCAATTGATGAGCTGGTAAAAGCATCGCTGCTAAAAAACACGGCTAATGGCAGTGCATTTATCCATGCAAATCTGGGCTTTGCTTATTCAAACCTCAAAAACAATGGTTTGGCAATAAGAGAATACAAAAAATCATTGGAATACAGACCTGATGACCCCCAGGTGCATTATACACTGGCGATGCTTTATGAAAGTAAGTTTCAATCAGATCTGGCTCTCCAGGAATTAGAAAAAGCTTTAAGTATTGCCCCAAATAACCAGACATACCTTACAGCCAAAAAAAATCTGGAAAATACGCCACCATTATCTCTAAAAGTAGGAAGACTGACAAATCCTCTTCTAACTCTGGGAATTATTGTTGTACCATCATATGTTCCAAAGGACAATAAATTTTATCCTTTGATTGTCTATATTTATCCTGAATCACCTTTAAGAAAATTAGCTAAAGAAGGCGACTATATTACACTTGTGGATAAGGCAGATGAGACCAAAGGGATTATGGACCAGCTTAATGTACCACCTGAAACCAGAATGACTATTGTGATAAATAAATCAAGAATAGTTTTGGTTTCGATACCTGTAATTACCAGAAAGCTTAATGAAAATGAGAAATTAGAGCTTTATCATAACTGGTTCCACTCCTTTGATAGCCGTATTGTTACAATCTGGAATACAGAGTCTACTACTGACAGAGATGAAATAGGAACAAAATGGGGATACGAATTTGAATCTTTAATCAGAAGTTGGAGCAGTTATCGAGCCGATTCAAAGTTTGAAGAAGCGTTTGCCTTAATGATGGAGTTTTTTCAGGCTTTTATTTACAGTGGGAATGAGCAGGAAGTCCATTATGAAATAAATATGGCTAAATTAAACTTTAATACATTAAATACTTCTATAGTAAATTTTTTCAAAGAAATTGGATTTGCTGAAACCGCAAAATATCTTGAGAGTAAAATGGCTATGGCCAAAGTCAACGCTGCCAAAGCTGGTTCAGAAAAACCAGGTATTTCATCTGGTCCGGCAAAATTTAACAGTCCGATTAAAACACAAAATCCGATAATAAAGAGAGGTAAACCATGATTGAGAATAATACTTTTATAGATTATGTAAAAAGGTTCTCAGCTCTTTTTCAAGGGGAAAAATTTGATTCAGTAAATGCTCAGGAACTTAAAGCCGAATTAAACACTCTTGATAAAAATGAAGCAATTGAAAAATGGGTAGAATTACTAAAAGTCCAGGTTCCAGTAGAGAAAGTCGATGAAAACAAATACGAAATTTATGATGTAATGAATTTTTTAGATGAAACAGCAAATACTTCGGGCGATTATATTCATATGGTAGAAATAGATGAAAATGAAAATACTTCTGCTATTTTTATGAAATTTTACTTTGTTCTTTATTGCCTCACAAAAGCTGTCAGAAGTAATGAATATGTCATAAATAGTACTAAAGGCGATCAGGTATAGAAAATGGCTAATTTTTATGAAAGACATGTATTTGTCTGTACTTCGGGTAAAACCTGTCCTAAAAATGGTCCTGTGGAAGAAATGCTTGGGGTAATGAGGCAGGAAATAAAATCCAAAGGATTAAAAAACAAAATAAGAATTAATAAAAGTGGTTGTCTTGACTGGTGTGATCATGGACCTGTAATGGTTGTTTACCCGGAAGGGGTATGGTATACAGGTGTGCAAATGGAAGATGTTCAGGAAATCCTTGATGAACATATTATTAATGGCAAACCTGTAGAAAGACTGATATACAAAAAAGAAGATGAAGATAAAAATTAAAGCTCGTAATTTACCTGATGAAACTGCTCTTTAAATTTATCAAGAGATAAAAAGAAAATACTATCATTAACTCCATCCAGTGGATTATGGTTTTTATCCATTAATTCGCCATAAAGACCCCAGGGATTTCGGATCTGTACCTGATCAGTTTTCGGATCATAACCGATTATTGAATAGGCATGGGGTGAAGGCAGTCCTAAATTATTATTTTTATTAACCATTGAAGTAATTAATAATAAACTTTTAAAGTTAAGATTATGATGCATCCAAAAATGTTATACAAAAAACAGAATTATAGACTATAATTAAAATGTACGGATATATTACGTACAATATAAAGAGGGAAATAAAATGGCAAATGCACGTTTGGATTTAAGGCTGGATGTAAAAATTAAAAGTAAGATAGAAAAGGCTTCAGCTTTGTCAGGCTCAAAAAACCTTACGGAATATATAGTAAAAGTTCTTGATGAAAACTCTACCCAGGTAATTTCCAGACACGAAAAAATGACTCTGGAGAATGATATCTTTGACCGTTTTATTGAAGCCTGTAATAATGCTAAAAAGCCAAACAAAGCTTTACGGGATGCAGCCAGATTTACAAAAGAACAGGGCTTTTAATGTCACTAAAACCACCCAGAGACTGGACATCTGAATTTATTGAACTGGATAAAAACCTTCATGAGCGGGATTCCTTTGATTGTGGTGAACCTGAATTAAATGACTTTATACGTACCAAAGCAGCAAAACATATGGAAATCGGTATAAGTAGAACATGGGTTTTACCAGGGACATCCCCGATGCCAAATGGTAAATACCAGATTTGTGCTTTTTATACGATAGTTCCTGGTTCAATCGACAGAAAAAATTTACCTGATAAGCTTTCTAAAAAGCTTCCTCATTACCCGGTTCCGGTTTTTTTACTGGCACAGTTAGCAGTACATAGCAATTTTCATGGTAAAGGATTAGGTAAGGTAGCTTTGATTAAGGCTTTGGAGTTTTGTCTGGAAGTAAATTCATATATGAAAGCTTTTGCGGTAATAGTTGATTGCCTTAATGAAAACGCAGGAAAATTTTATTTAAAATATGGTTTTGAAGAATTACTACACTATGAAGGAAGAACCAGGATGTTTATGCCAATGAAAACAATTGAAGAATTATTTAAGGATGTTTAAAATCAATTTTTAGTACAAAAGCTTAATTATTCATATCAAAAATAGTTTTTATTTTATCTTTAACCAAAGTTATTTTTTTACCACTTAAACTACCTATATAGCCAATAATTCTGGTTGCATCAATAGTTAAAACCTGATCGGTAATTAATATTGACTCACTGGTTAAATTTGCTTCACCTTTTGACAGTTTTATATAAAGTTTGTTTTTATCAGACCATATATCCGTATTTGTAGTTAAAGGAATTGTAACTAATACAGGATAACGGGGAGTATCCAGTAAATCAGGGATGCCAATGATTAAAGCTGGTCGTTCGCCTTCTTGTTCGTGACCCTTTGGTACACGCCTGGGATATTTTACCTTAATCACATCACCAATTTTTAAAATAAAACTCATTATATATACTCGTCTTCTACAAGATATCCTTTACCTGAAACATAAGTAACCTTTTTAACTTTTGGAATTTCTTTTCCCCAGTCATATTCGGGTAAATCTTCGTCATAAACTGAATTTAGCCAATCATTTGTTTCAGTATTTGTGTTATCAATTTCTAACCCATTATTCATAATGTCATTTATCTGTAATTCATTTATTCTCCATTGGCGACCAATTTTAATACCTTTTAATTTTCCGCTTCTTAACCAGTCTCTGACCGTTTTTGAACTAACTCTTAATAGCTCAGCAGTCTCTTCAGGAGTTAATACTTTATTATTTATCATTTAATGTACCTTTTCATACTTCTATAGACATTATAATATATTTATGGACTAAAATAGCATTTATTGATAAGGTTTAATTTATGCAAAAATACATATCAATGCAGAGTTAAACTAGGGTGGGTTAAAGAG
>CAYRDV010000162.1:0-4078 GCA_964422885.1 uncultured Candidatus Sericytochromatia bacterium | reverse complement strand
CACCGTCCCAGTACTTGGCAGACCCATATTCCGTTTCCCTGAAAATAGTCTTTTTAGATAGTAAAAATCTTTTACCTATTAGCTATCCTGAGAACTTCAGTTGCATCCTTTTTACTAAGTAAGCCATTGATATCTTTTAAACCAACTGTATCTATCGTAGCTTTTACATCCTGAGGAGCCGCTGTAACAAGAAGTCTTTTTGCTGTTGCTTTACACTGATCACCAACAAGAATATCGCCAATGAACTCATCAATCATACCAGCTCTGGCCTGAACTGATAAATTACTAAGCTGGGTATCATTTAGACCTTTAACAACATTAATGATAATATCGTTATTACCTTCTTTGATAAATCTCTGTAGATGATAATCATTAACAGGGTTTTGGGCAACTTTTTTGAAAACATCAACAAAATTTTGAGTGCTTAATTCGCTTTTTAATTTCTTAGCCTGGACAAAATCAAGAAGCTTATTTAATTCTTCAGGCTCAGCACTAAATAGTATTCTTTTTACGGTAACTTCATCTGCACTTTTTGTTCCTTTATCAGTTAATTGTTTCAGAAGATTTATTTTAGTTTCAGTATTAAGCTTCTTAAGCTGTTCATCACTAAGATTTTTGGCAAATGTACCGGAAATCTTATAATTTACCCTAGTCTTATTGGCAGTAAATTCAGCCAGATGTTTATCATTTTTATTATCAGGAGCCTGGCTATCAGATAGTTTCTTCATTACATTATAGATATTCTTTTCGGTTTTTAGCTTATCCATCAGCTTTGGTGTAATACTTACCCGGTTAAAAATCATACTGAGATCCTGAGGTTTTGAAGTTAGTAAAGTATTAAGATCCTGGTCTGATATCGTGTTTCCATTAAGTTTTCTGGACATCTCATCAATATATTTGAGGTTATATGGTTTTTCTGTACCATAATTAATTTCATAATCTACAGAAACTTTGCCATCTTTAATTTCTACTTTACTTAACTTTGCCGCATCATTTGCCTTATTTAAAACATTTTGTAAATCTAAGGAAAATACATTGGATTTATCAGAATGTTCTATTTTTACGTCATCAGATATTCGGTCTGATAGCTCGCCCACGGCTGTCTTTCTAAGGTCAAAGCTGGATACACCCTCGGCAACACCCTGAACCAGACCAAGAAGGCCTTTTAATTTTGCTTTATCAAGTGAAATTGTAATATTTGTTCCCTCAATATCAGCTTTTATACCTAAATCTGCGGTTACAAACCTACGAGCATTTACAGTGCCAGCAACACTGATACTGCCATCATTTCCAACATTTATATTTAGATCCTTTAATTTTTCCAGAGGAATATTTCCAGTTTTGGAAATAGTATTTTTGATCCCATCACTAATAGATTTTTTTAGGTCATCAGTAATCGCAAATTCTATTTTACCGTTTTTGACATAAAGGTTATCATCCTTATCAGTGCTATTAACCGATGAAATGTTTACACTTCCAAGGTTATAGGTATTGGCAACACCAGCCAAATCAAGTTTTACTTTTGTGTTGGTAAGAGTGGCATTAGTACTGACATTAAAGTTTTTCATTTTAAGGCTTGGATCAAGTTCAATTGTCAAATCTTTATAAGTAGCGTTCTCGATATCTCCGTGTTCAACAAAAGTTTTTATGCTGCTAACAGTCCTCTTAATAGATTCTTTGGCAGAATCAGGAGTCATATTATTTTGTCCAAGTTTATCAAGGAAATTTACAAAATGGTTGATATCCGTCTGCACCCCACCTGAAAGCTGGAGCTTATAACCACTATCAGAGCTTTCAAGCGAGCCTGTTTTATTAAAAAGCTTAATGCCATCAACTTCCAGACCAAATTTTAGATTTGACAGATCAATATGACCATCTTCCTTTATGACAAATTTGCCACTGGAAAACTGATTGGGGTTAGCTGGATCAATAGGCAGGCTTTTTAATTTAAAACCATCAAAGCTTCCGTTAAGATTGATGTTTTCACCTTTAAATTCAATATCATTACCATTTTTACTAATCTTTACATCAGCAGCAGCCGAGAAATTAATTTCTTTATTGGCAACAATCCCAGATACATTAAGGGCCTGGCCTCCATTTGGAGAAAAGGTCAATTTACCTTGCTGAGATGGAGAAGGAGGTTGAAACTCCATATTTCCGGTAATTTTAAAATCTTTAAAAGGAGTACCACCAACAGTACCATTAATGGCATTACCATTACTATTTAGGGACATCTTTCCGTCATTTGACAGTGTGTAGTTAATCTCACCTTTGGCAGAAACCTGAAATTGTTTATCCGGTATATTCAGATTAATTTCTGTTGCTTTTATACTAAAGTTATTAAAGCTAAAATCTTTATCAAGGTTTACAGTAAGATCCTGGTATTTAAAGCTGTTGAGGTTTACTCTCTTTATTTGTTCCAAAGCATCAGTAATTGATTTTTTTGAAGACTCGGGAACAAAAGAGCTTTTTGCCAGCTTATCAAAAAACTCGCCAATTTTACCATCATCAGCCGTAACCGAACCGTCAATTTTTACCTGGAATCCTGAATCAGTTTTATTTAAGCCACCTCCACTGGTAAGGCTGATACCATCTATATTAAAGTCAAATTTGAAGCCTTGTACTCCCAGCAGATTTCCTTCTTTAGATAAGTTTACTTCGCCTTTTACCCCTTCAGCACTGGAAACATTAAATCCTTCGATATTTCCATTAACTTTAACTCCATCAGTAGCCAGCTTGATGTTTTTAGTCTCTTTATCCTGTGAAAAAGTGATTGTCCCTGAAGAATTCAAATCAAGCTTTTTACCCTGAATATTACCAGAAACATTAAATTCTTTACCTTCATTACCCTCAAGCTTTATTTCACCATTTTTTGGATCAAATATTACTTTTCCCTGTACCTTAAAATCTTTCAGGTCCATACTTCCAAGTTTACCGCTGACAGAACCATCTGTACTATTAAGGATGAATCTGCCTTCTTTGTCCTGGCTGAATTCTATATGGCCTTTGGTACTGAATTCTAAATTTTGAGCAGGTAAATTTACCGATACTTCACTATCAGATTTAAATACTTTATTTTTTGGATCATAAGAAACTTCACCGGCGGATTTTAATTCCTTTAGATTAATACCATCAATACTTCCTGAAAAACTGGCAGGGCCACCAGAATTTTTAAGGGTTATAACACCTTTATCATCAAGGTTAACCTCCCCATTAAGCTTAAAATCTTTAAACTCAATTCCAGCAATACTTCCTTCTTTGATCGTTAACCCCTGTTGTTTATTATTGTTATTAAAGCTAAATGAATTTTTATTACTATCATATTCAATTTTTCCATTAGTCACCAGATTTTTTATTTCTGGATTGTCCTTATTTTTAAAGCTTATATTCAGTGGACTACCGGATTTTGCTTCAAATCCATAAACACCTTCTTTAAGAGAGATCGCAGCATTACCTTTTACTTTTAACCCTTTATCAGAATCAAGTTCTAAGCCAATATTATTATTTGCCGAAATTAAACTTCCATTTCCATCAAACTCAAGTTCACCATTACCTTTCAGAGTTTCTATATTAAACTCACCAACTTTACCTTTTGCCTCTGTAATATTCAGATCTTTAATTTTGGTCGTGCCTTTATTAAAGTCAAAGGTTAACTGCCCGGCACCACTTAGCTTATCTATATTTACAGGGCCTAGTTTCCCATTAAATGAAAGATTATCGCCTTTTAAATTTAAAAATTCCTTATTTATGTCAATAGTGCCTTTAAACTGAATATTATTAAGTTCAATGCTTTGACCTATTTTCAGGCTGTTCAGACTTGTTGATACATTCTTATCCTTACCAATTAGTGCAACACCACCTGTATTTACATCAATTTCCAGATCGGCTCCCCTGATATTAAGTTTGTCAATTTTAACCAGCGAGTTGTTTTTTGCATCTTTAATATCTGTAGAGATTTGAATCCCTTTATTTGGCTCACTTTCAATCTTTATTTTACTGGGATCTACAGTATCATAAATTATTTTCCCATTTAGTTTTAACTCGTTAAAATCAATATTTGCTTCAGGTGATTTTAGGC
>CAYRDV010000161.1:0-12639 GCA_964422885.1 uncultured Candidatus Sericytochromatia bacterium | reverse complement strand
GTATCCGTAACGGATACTTGCTGCGACAAGTTCTTCACATAGACTTGTTCCTGAATTTAACAAAGTACGTAGATAATCCGCCTTTTCAGTAATAATTGTGATTTCATTTGAATCACAGGTAAAAACAAAGTCATGAATTTGTGGCGGATGTGGTGGTATATGCTGGTACATCTTATCATTTTGCATATAACCAATGACAATTGCCGAAAAATCAGTTTTTAACAAATCAAAAATCTGTGGTTGCTGTTTTCTTAACTCAGCCCTGGTCATATTCATTGCAGTAGGTCTGTGGACAGTATCAATACTACCTGTCGAAATTTCATAAACAACAGCGATAATATCAAACCCAAGTTCTTCTCCCTGTGCTTTTACAAAGCTGCCAAAATATGGCGATTGTGGTAATGTCAACTGTTCACTTTCTTCTTTGATACATTGGGCAATAAAGCTTGTTGTATTAGAAGAAATTATTTCACCAACTTTTTTTTGTTTAGGTACTAAAGGATTCATATTTATGTTAAACCATCAATAAGTTGGTCTATTTTTGATTTTGTCAAATTTTCATGATAGTCATTATTAAGCTGTAACATCGGGGCTGTTCCACAGGAGCCAAGACATTCAACTTCAATCAAAGTAAATTTATTATCAGGAGTTGTTTCACCAACTTTTATTCCCAGTTTATCGCTAATATGCTTTGTTACTTCTTCAGCACCATTAAGCTGGCAGGGAAGAGTGCGGCAAACCTGGATAAAATATTTTCCGGTCGGTTCTTTTTTAAACATGGTATAAAAAGAGGCCACACTATAGACTTTTGATGGTGGAATATCCAGTAATTGACCAACGTATACCATAACATCTCTTGAAAGATGCCCAAATTCTTCCTGAGCTATCCAGAGAGTTGGTAATAATGCAGCTTCTTTTTCCGGGTATTTAACAAGCATTGTCTGAAACCTTTCAAGGGCTTCTTTTGAAAACTCTACCATATAATTTTCCGATATTTTAACCTTATTGTTTTATATATATCTAAGAATTTTAATTTATTAAATGATGTTAGGCAACATGAAAAACTTTAATATCCTGATTCTTACAGAGTAAGTTTTGTTATAATTTAAAATATATTAATATCTTCACAAGGTATAAAACATGCTTTCAACTGATAAAAAAGTCTGGACTTATGACGAATATTATAAATTAAATGATGGAAATCAATATGAAGTCATCAATGGAGAATTAAAAATGGTTCCTGCACCAGATTTATCGCATCAGGATATATCAAGAGAAATAGAATTTAAAATTTATAATTATATAAATGGACTTAATCTTGGAAAAGTATATAATGCTCCTGTTGATGTAATACTGGATGAAAAATTAGTTGTTCAGCCTGACCTTATTTTTATTTCAAAAGAAAATTTTAAAATTTTAAAAAGAAGAGGTATTTTTGGCTCTCCTGACTTAATAGTAGAAATTATTTCCAAGTATTCTGTAAAATCTGACAGACACGAAAAATTCAAGCTTTATGAAAAATATCTTATAAAAGAGTATTGGATTGTTGATCCCTCTAACAAAACAATTGAAGCTTTTTACCTTGAAAATAATAAATATGAGCTGTTTTATTTTGCAGATCTGGAAAATAAAATACTTGGGTCAAAAGTTCTTGAAGGTTTAGAAATTTCGGTTGATGATATATTTATAACAGAAGAAGATATAACTGATTAATTTAATTTTTACTTTATCCTGTATAATTTACTAAAACAGAAATTACAGGTGGTAGAACAATGAACTTTAAAGAATTAGTAGAAAGCGCAGCAGATATTTTAGGGGCAAAATTTACTCATGATGAACAAAATATTTATTCAATAGAAATTCTGTTTGAAGATAATCAAAAAGAAACGGTTTATGTTTACCAGGATATTTTTGAATCAGAAGAAGAAGGTATCACAAAAAAAATAATTGTTTGTGAATCTTTGATTGGGAAATATGATGACTCAATAAATTTACTATCATTAATTCAATCTAATGGTGATTATTTTTTCTCAAGAGTATGTATTAATGATGAAGATCAAAAAATAATTGTTGAAAGCTCTACTTTTATGGAAAACCTAAATTCTCTGAATCTAAGTGTAATTATTGATGAAGTTTCCCAGCAAAGTAGTTATATCCGTGAAGAAATTATAAAAATTTAATTAATTTCTGATGTATAAATAATATTTTATGGGAATTTGCAATCTGGATATTTTTTAGCAAAATATTCCTTTTCTTCTTTTGATATTTCAAAGGTTTTTTCGCTATTTTTAATTGCTTTTTCAAGATTTACACGGATTGTAAAAGCATTTTGCCTATCGTTGGCATCAAAAATATTATTATCAGTGACACATTGCAAAGCTTTTAATAATAATTCAGAGTCTACTTTTACCAGTGGTACAGGTGTAACCAAAGTAGGAGGTCGAATAGGCGCTTTGGGGGCAAAAGGTGAACCCCATGAAAAACAGCCTATGGGATAAATATTTATTGCTATTATTCCAAAAAGGATAATTATTGAAAAAGGTTTTGCTTTATTTTTTTTTATTTTTTTCATATAGAATATTATCTTTATATATTTCTAAAAACCATAACCGAAGGAAAGTTCTACAATTATGTTTCCCATTCCACTCAAATCAGGCCTGATAATTGTATTTATACCAAACAGTCCATTAAAAACAAATCCATTTTTTTTTCTTAATTCAATACCTGCTGCCTGCATTGCCTGAAAACTATAATTCTGGTTTAAATATAAGCCTGATGGGTAAAATAACCCTGGCCCAGCTCCAAATCTTGTTTCAGTATAATAGTCACTCTCAGATGATTTGGGATTAATAAAATAATAACGAAAATGTCCTGATAAAGAATTAAAAATAATTGCTGTTGATAAATTTGCTCCTACTGAAATTTGTGGGTTTATACTATAATCCCCATAAAGACTGAGAAAAGGCATTAAACCAAGACTGGCTCCAAGAGAAAGAGGCCTTTCTGTTCTTACTTTTTTAATATCACATTGCTGATTATTTTCACAGGCATTTGCAGGAGATAAATAAAAAAATATCATAGTTAAAGCAATTAATAAACTTTTCATTATTTGTTCTCAACACTTTTAAAACTAACAAGTTTTTGTTTTTCTTCGTCCCAGAGTGCCAGGGAAAAGGCTTTAAAGCTATCTCTTAAGGTTATAGTAGGAACATCCTGAAAAATTGGATTATCATCATAACATTTCTGTAACTTGTAGTTGGGTATTAATGGGGAAAGGTGGTGGATATGATGGTATCCGGTATTACCTGTGAACCACTGCATTATTTTTGGCAGCTTATAATATGAACTGCCTTTCATTGATACAAGGTAATAGTTTAAATCTTCTTTTTTGGCCCAATAAGTATCTTCAAACTGATGTTGGATATAAAACATCCAGACACCTACAGTTGAAACAATCATACTGATTGGGAACTGTACCAGGAAAAAGTTTTTATATCCAATTACTGAACCCATTACAATAATAACAGCAAGTAAAGCAAGATTTGTCCAAGCCACACTATCTTTTTCTTCCTGGGTAAAATTGGCAATATTAGTTGTAGGCATCCTTTGTAATATAAAAAAGAGGACAAAGGGAACCAAGCCAAGTATTGTAAATGGATTACGCATAAATTTGTATTTTATTTTTTCATTTTTGGGTAATCCCAAATATTCTTTAACCGTATATAAAAGAAAATCACCAATATCCCTTCTGTCAAGGTTACTGGAACAGGCATGGTGGGTAGCATGAATTTTTCGCCAGCATTTAAAGGGGGTCAGAGTTACCACACCACATATAAACCCAATAATATTTTCAGCCTTTCTGGAGCTAAAAAAAGAACCATGACTGCAATCATGTAAAATGCTAAACATCCTGGCGATAAAACAGGTCGCAATTACTGCCAGAAATATGGTTATGGCATAGGAATAGTTTAAACTAAGATAGGCAAGATACCATACCAGAAAAAATGGAATAAAAGTATTTATCACCTGCCAGATACTTTTCAGGTTCTCAGGAGATTTATACCTGGAGACAATTTCCAGCCATTCATTTTTTTCTACAATTTTTGAATATGGAATGGAAATAATAGTTACCTCAAACTAGTCAAATTTACTTGAACAAGATTTTTTATAATCTATTATATCAATTTACTTATAATGATGAAATATTTTCTAGAGGATTTTTTCTGATAAATTCCTCCATGCAGGCATCGCAGATACCATGGCTTTTTCTTGAATTATTTACTGTTGAGTCATTTACTTTATAGACAAATATATTACACCATGCACAAAAAACTTCAAGGAAATTATTTTCCTCATTTTTCATTATTTCTGGTTTTCCATTTCATTTATAATCAAAAACATCTACCTTTAATCTAAGATAATTTGATGTGAAGATAAGTGAAGGTAATATGAAGTTTTTGTGAATTATAATTTTTCTAAATTTGGTATTAAAGTATTGATATCCTTATAATGGAATTCTCTTAATTTCATAACCAATAATTTCCAGTGGATTTTTACCTGTATAATTTTTTCCGGTTTTGCCTGAATAATAAAGTGTAAAAATAATTCCCCGTAAACCTGTATCCATCATTCTGAAGGTGGAAGCCATATTTTCAGGAAGTGCTTTATTTTCCATCATTAATTTAATTATCCCTTTTAAAGCACTATCGGGCATAACTGATAATCCTTTGAGCAGCATTTTCAAATCACCTGTTTCTTCAGGCGGAGCATAACCCAGGACATCGTCTATATGTTCGACACAACCAAGCTGGGTAAAAGAAGGAAAGTCCTCTGTCTGAGGGATCATCAGATCACCAAGCCTTTCAATTGCTCTTATTTCTCTTTCACCGATTATTTTTGAAAAATTTCTATTTTCCATTATTTTAACCTCACCTAATGCTTCACAAGTTCTTCACTTAATTTTTGGGAAATTGTCATTATTGTCAGAGCAGGGTTTATACCAGGTGCACTTGGGAAAGTACTTGAGTCTGAGATATACATATTTGGTAAACCATGCACCTGATAAGCTTCATTTACAACTGATTTTTCAGGATTTTGGCCAATGATACATCCACCCATCAGATGTAATCCAAAATAAAAAGGTGATTGGATTATTTCCTTTGCTCCTAGACTGGAAAAAATTTCCTGAACAGCATTTAGCCCTTTATCCCTCCTTTTTTTATCCTGAGAAGTGAGATCCTTTTTTACAATCAATTTTCCGTTTTTATTTACTGATATTTCACCAACTGCCTCATCCCTGATAGCAACTTCAATACAGGCAAGGTGGGTATAATTTTTCATAAATTTCTGATGTTCAGCACCTAATCCGGGGAATAACATTGCAATTGAAATTGGTGGAGCAAAAACATTTTCCAGCTTAAATCCATTTTTTCTGAATTTTGCATCTTTTGATTTTACGCCCTGAAATGCTCCTTTATGTGCATTTACAGGTTCATCAAAAATTCCAAAAGACATATACTGAGGATGAGAAGAAAATCTTGTACCTAAGGCTGGAAGCTTTTCTTTATACCCTGAGTTTAGCAATAATTTTGTTGAACCAAAGGCTCCTCCTGCCAATATAACTTTTGCTGCAATAAGAGTAATTTTTTCGTTCTTTTTTAAACCATGAACTTTAACATGGTCATTAAAGTGTTCCAGTTTTTCTACAAAAAATTCAGAAATTATTTCCAGACCATCTTTTTCTGCTTTCTGAATAAAACTAACTAAGGTACTTTGTTTTGAGTCTCTGTGACACCCTCCCAGGCAGCCAATACAATCATTACCTTCGTCAAGCTTACAATCTGATTGTCCTCTTCTGAGCGGAGCCCAGCCATATCCATGTTTATTACAGCCTTCAATAAAAATTTTGGTATTTCGATTAAAATTCTTTTCATCTATTTGTTGCAGACTTAAATGTGATTCTATTTTGTCATAATAGGGAGCCATCTTTTCTTCTGTAAAAAAGTTAATGCCCGAAACAAGCCTCCAGTCAGAAAAGGCTACCTCGTCAAAACGATCAAGAAGGCATTGATTTACTATAGTGGTTCCACCAACACATTTAGCACGCAGGTAAGCCATTTTACCACTGGCATCAAATTCAATTCCACCGCCCCAGAATAATTGTGAAGTATAATCAGCTTCAGTTTTTGGAAATGTATCAGCTCTGAAAAATTTTCCTGCTTCTAACAATAGTACTTTTGCTCCTGACTTCAGGAGATTATGTGAAAGAACTCCACCTGAAGCACCAGAGCCAATAACAATAAAATCATATTTATTTTCTGACATTTATTGCTCCTAGATTTTTTCTTTATTTGCCGAGCTTTCAAGTTTTAGCCCGGATAAAATTGTTTTAACAAGAGATGAATTTTTGGAAAAAAGGGCATCCAATAGTTTGGAGAAAATCTTATATTTATTTCTGGTATAAGGGTACCAGTTTGCTTCGATCTTGGCACTCATAGCATCAATAATAATCGATTTTATATTGGAAAAGGTATGTAACCCCTGTTCTCCTTTATATCTTCCAAAACCACTGGATTTTACTCCTCCGAATGGTAGTGCCGGATTTCCTTCGGTAAGCATTACGTTATTTATGGAGACATTACCAACTTCAAGTTTTCTGGCAACTCTTTCAGCTTTTTGCATATCTTTTGACCAGACACTGGCACTAAGTCCATATTGTGAATCATTGGCCATTTTTATTACTTCATTTTCATCACTGAATTTTAATACTGGTAAAACAGGACCAAACGTTTCTTCAGTGACTATTTTCATGGAACTATTGACATTGACAAGGATAGTAGGGGGGAAGAAAAGGGAATTTTGCTCTCTTTTACCACCACAAAGAATTTTTGCCCCTTTTTTGATAGCATCTTCAATATGATCTTCTACAGTTTTGATTTGAAACTCGCAAGTCATAGTACCAATGTCAACATCACCTTTATCTTTATCAAGAGGTAATTCAGAGGCTAACTTTAAATGGCTGGTTTTTTCTTCCAATTTGGCAACAAATTTTGAATAAATTTCTTCCTGAACATACAATCTTTCTACTGAGGTGCATGATTGCCCTGAATTTGTAAAAGCACCCCACATAGCACCATTTACTGTTCTATCAATATTTACATCAGCAAAAACGATCATCGGGTCTTTTCCACCTAACTCCAGTTCAACTGGAATTAAGTTTTTGGCAGCAGCTTCCATAATTTTTTTCCCGGAATTTACGCTGCCAGTAAAAAATAATTTTGCCGGTTTTGCTTCAACTAATTTCTGCCCGGTTTCTTTACCACCATAAACTACCTGGATGGCATCAGTCATAAATCCACTCCGGGTGATTATTTCTTCGATCAATCCTTTTAGAGGAGTAACTTCTGATGGTTTATAAATTACTGCATTTCCAGCAATAAAAGCACTTATTGAAGGTACAATGGCCTGATAAAAGGGATAATTCCAGGGAGAGATGACAAGTATTGTGCCTAGTGGTTCAAAAAAAACCTTTGATTTTTTTCCCATTAAAACAAGAGATGTATAAACAGTTCTATCAGCCAGTATTTTTGCTGCTTCTTTTTTATAATATTCAATAACATCAAGAACACCAAATATTTCTGATGTCAGGGCATCAGTCCGGCATTTTCCAGTTTCCTGAACAATCCGGGTAATTATATTTTCCTGGTTTTCAATAATGTATTTCTGGAGTTTTATCGTTTCTTTTATTCTTTCATCTACAGATAAGTTTCTGATTTTTTGAAAGGTATCGCCAGCTTTTTTATATATCCATAATATGTCTGCATCAGATGGTTCGGCTACTTCATAGAGCAATTGATTATTTCCTGGACTATTCACAGCAAATGTTGTCATATAACCATTTTCCTCTATTTGATACTAATAACGACTAACACATTCTAGCACTTCTTTTGTTATAAGAATAAATTATTTTTATATTTTAAAAGAGGTTTAATAGATTTTCAAAAGCTTTTAATTACTACTAACATAGGTTAGAATTTACTAGAAATTTATATAAAAAATACTCTAAAATATATGGCTATCGAAGAAAAAAGAAGTAATAAAGTAATTGCTGCATCTGTTATTGTTGCTGCTCTTGGTTATTTTGTTGATATTTATGATCTTTTATTGTTTAGTATCGTCAGGATCAAAAGCTTAAAATCACTTGGGATTACCGATGATGCTGTTTTACTTGAACAGGGTATCCGACTGCTGAACATGCAGATGATTGGTATGCTGATTGGTGGTGTCCTTTGGGGTGTTCTTGGTGATAAAAGAGGCAGGATATCTGTCCTTTTTGGCTCTATTTTTCTTTATTCAGTGGCCAATATTCTAAATGGTATGGTGACAACTGTTGATCAATATGCTTTACTCCGGCTTATCGCTGGAATTGGTCTGGCTGGAGAATTAGGGGCAGGGATCACTTTAGTTAGTGAAAGTATGTCGACTGAAACGAGGGGTTATGGTACTACCATTGTTGCAACTATAGGAATTTTGGGAGCTGTGGTAGCGGCATTTGTTGGTAAAATGTTTGATTGGCGAACCTGTTATTATATTGGTGGTGCCCTTGGCCTTTGTTTACTGGTTTTGAGAATTGGTGTATATGAATCCGGCCTATTCTCTAAAGTCAAGGAATCTAATGTTTCCAGAGGTAATTTCTTATTTTTGTTTAAAAATAAAGAAAGAGCTTTAAAATACATAAATTGTATACTAATCGGACTACCTGTCTGGTATGTAGTGGGAATATTAATTACTCTGTCACCGGAATTTGGTAAAGCCTTTGGAATGGCTGAGTTACCTGTTGCCGGTGAAGCTGTAAAATACTGTTATATCGGTTTATCTCTGGGAGATTTGGTTAGTGGCTTTCTTAGTCAGAAATTAAAAACCAGAAAAAAAATAATTCTGTCATTTTTAGTGCTCACTTTTTTTGCCATCCTGGCATTTTTTACGATTAGTAAATTATCTCTGACCATTTTTTATATAATATGTGTACTTTTAGGGTTTTCTATCGGTTACTGGGCGGTATTTGTTACTATTGCGTCAGAAAACTTTGGTACAAATATCCGGGCAACTGTTACAACCACTGTCCCTAATTTTATCCGTGGCTCACTCGTTCCTTTAACCATTGCTTTTAATTCTACAAAAGGAGTTTTTGGAATACAACAAAGTGCAATGGGAATTGGTATTTTAACTCTGGTAATTGCTTTAATCTCACTTTCTGGTTTAAAGGAAACCTATGATAAAGATTTAAACTACCTGGAAGAATAAATTGATTTTTATGACAAATGTCGCTATAATATATGTCAGATGTCGTAAATAATTTAAAGGCATTTACTTACAGGAGAATTTGGTATGAGTTTATTAAATGTTACAGAATTACTTGGGGGTAAACAATTTTTAGGTAGAGAGCTTGAAAATAAAATGGATTTTTTTGAAGTCGGGAACAGAGGCTTAACCAAAGAATCTGTTATGCACTTAGCTAACTATCTTGATTTATCACAGCATGAGATTGCAAAGCTCTTGTCAATAAGTATCCGTACCTTACAAAGATATAAAACTGAACAATATATAAACTCAGTTACCTCAGAGCATGTTTTAAAACTTGCGGAAACTATCACAAAAGGAGTTGATGTTTTTGGCAGTAAAGAAAAATTTGTTAACTGGTTACAACATCCAAATTTAGCTTTAGCCAATAAAAGACCAATTTATTTATTAGAAAGTCAATATGGAATTGATATGGTTTTAGATGAACTTATACGTATTGAATATGGTGTATTTTCATAGTGAAACTGTATAGAATAGCTAAAACAAAATATGTTAATGATTTAACAGGTATGGGAGCAAGAATTGGCGGAGGCAGATGGAACAAGAAAGGAACAGCTCTGGTTTATACTTCTGAAAGCATAAGCCTGTCTATTCTTGAAGTATTAGTACATACCAGTCCTGGAACAATTCCTGATGATCTAAGTATCTTAATTCTTAAAATATCTAAAAAAGCTTCTATAAACAAGATTGAAATTGGTTCATTACCGGATAATTGGAAGCAATATCCGGCCCTTTTGCATTTAGCTGAATTAGGTAGTAAGTGGGCTGTAAATAATGACTCTCTTTTATTAAGAGTTCCTTCCGTGGTAGCTGAAGGAGAATTTAATATACTAATAAATCCTAATCATCCTGAAATAAAACTGGTAAAAATTGAATCTATAAAACCATTTTCATTTGATGAGCGTTTGTTAAAGTCATAATTTAAGGATAAGTTAGAGATGGCGCACCCTTCAGTGGTACAGTTGAAAGTGTTTTATCAAATAAAAATAATTGACCTGTAGACTCATGATTAGGGTATAAGAAATCTGTTCTGTCAAAGTAGGGTAAAAAAGGTGGAACATACGAATAAATTGACCCATAAATTACCAACTGATCATTTTTTGATACCGCTTGATTATTATTTCCAGCTTTAGTCTGGGTAAGCTGATGTCCAGCTATAAGCTGACCGTGAATCGTCAAAACATCCTGTTTTGACGAGACATTATATTGGGCTGTAGTATAGGGATATGAATTGCCTTCAAAATTATCTTCATTTTGATCCTGGAAATATTGCATCACAGGTATTTTTATATCATTTGAAGCAATAAGACATAAACTGTTAACTTTATTTGAAAACAAAGGATTTACAAGTGTTCCATCAGCATTTGTTATCCAGTTTACTCCAAAATCAAAAATTCCAGTAGCTAAAATACCAGGTGTTCCATATTGCCTAAAACCTTCATGTACATAAGTTCCTGACATAATATCATTTCTACTTTTGTATATCCTGTTTTTATATATTACATTTCCAGTTACTACTACATCTCCAGGATTATCTGTAGTTGAACTAAGACTCAAATCAACATAGCTTGCTGGTTTTGCTTCGGAATAAGAAAAAATAGTTAACCGACCATCAATTATTGTATTATTTCCAAAAGTAGTATTTGTATTTGGAGAAACAACATAACCTTCATTTACACTACCTTTGGAGTTTTTACCACCTATTTTTACTACTCCATCTCTTACTACGATAATGCCACCATCAATAATATTTGCCCCATTATTTATTGATATCGGAGCATTTTTTGGTATTTGCCTGTAGGTATAAATTTTATATTTTGCATTAAGAGCAATATCTGATACTTTCATATAATCAACATCTGTAGGATCATCATTTACATAAATAACAGCAGTTGTTTCTATTGGACTACCCGCAGGTAGTACGAGAGCACCAGTACTAGGACCTATACTAAATCGTAAATCATTGCCAAAATAAGTTGCTCTGAAATCAACATTTCCCACAAAATAACCTTTTTTACGATTCTCAGGTATTGATGCAGGAGATTCAAGGGTACTCTCACTATCTCTTGCAACACTTGCAGACATCATGGTTTGAAATAATTTATTAAGATATTCTCTTTGGGAAAAGTAATTATTATTATTTGGTTTAATAATGAGAGGACTTTCACCAGAAGCAAATGTTGGTGCATTTGATGGTGTAGGAATATAAAAAAAATAATCAGGTGTAAAAGAATTGAACGCATAACCTGATATCTGATGTTTATGATAACTACCCCAATCATAATAAAATAGAGGAGATTCGCCTCTATAATAGTCATTGGGAGCAGTTGCTGTTAATAAATCAACTCCCAGTATACCAAAAATACTTCCTTTATGATCATGGTCTGAAGCATAAGGATGCAAAACTGATGTATGAGGGGCTTTGTGAGAATGAACATAATATAAAGATGGCACTAAACCTGAATAAGTTATTTTGTCATAAACATTGATTTTTTTGTGAGGAAAATTTTGATCTGTGATTAGGGTTTGTAAATAATATGAGCCTACATTAGGTTCTAAACCTGGAGGGTCCCAGGCAATTGAAGGTGGGTATGAATCTCCATATATATTTGGATCAAGAAATCTGTAATCATTTGATGAAATATCAGTTCTATGTGTCTGTTTATATACTTCTTCTGTTCCTCCAGGTTGTGACACCTGCATTATTCCCAAAATTTTGGGGCTGGCATCCTCATTAGGTACTCCACCCGGATCATTCAAATCCATTTCACTAGTGTAAACCATAAATGGCCCGACAGCTTGGCTTCTATAAGGCACATAGCTACTTACGCCTAATGTTAGATTATATGCTTTAGGTATACCACTAGGAAAAGCACCTGTAACTGTAACTCTCATTTTAGTTCCCAATATTCCTACATTAGGATAAGAGACCCCTGTTGCTGGAGAATAAACGTTTGTTATAGTGCAACCAACCCCCCACCCTGCTCCACAATCTACATAGTTTTCATTTAATACCGGGCTAAAATTTCTCCCATAGATTGTTATCACATTTGCAGGTTGGCTAGATTCATGAACAATTTTTGAAACTATTATAGGTACATCATATGAATTTGCCGTTGAATGATAGGTATTTATTGTAAATTTGTTGTTTATATCACTATTAGATACTCTATCAGTAGAAGAAGTATTAAAAATATCAAAATTACCTTTCCAGTAAAAATCAATTGTAACCATTTAGGTATTAATAATTTTTTTATCAATAAGTTCAAAATTATATTA
>CAYRDV010000160.1:0-12667 GCA_964422885.1 uncultured Candidatus Sericytochromatia bacterium | reverse complement strand
GGCTTGCCTTGTTGCCTCACAGGTAAACTTGTTTACCGCCTCACTTCCTCCTCACTCTCTTAGCCTTCTTCGTATGGTTTACCCAAATCTGCCGGTGGTTTGGAGCGACCAATAAAACCTGCTAAAGCTATCATGGTAAGTACATATGGAATCATTTGAATAAACTGTGTGGGTATATTTGAACCGGAACTTTGAAGGGTAATCTGCATTGCCTCTGCTGCTCCGAAAAGTAAGCAGGCAAGTGTTGCCCCAATCGGATTCCATTTTCCGAAAATTACTGCTGCTAATGCAATGTATCCTCTACCATTGGACATACTATCAGTAAACTGATGCTGATCAAGTGCAAGCCAGACACCTGCTAATCCGGCTAAAGCTCCACTGATTAATACACAGACATATCTTAAATAATTAACTTTAATTCCAAGAGTATCTGATGCTTCAGGGTGTTCACCAACAGAGCGTAACCTTAAACCAAAAACTGTTTTAAAAATAGTCATCTGAGAAGCAAGAACAATAACAAAGGCAAGCACAATTAAAGGGTTACCAATAATCTGATTAATTATTTCAAAAACCTTATTATCCTTTGGAAGTATCTGAAACACAGTAATCCCATCAACTCTTGAAGAATTACTGGAGCTGTCAAAAAATATTTTCAGGAAAAACTTTGTAATTCCTATTGAAAGCATATTTATTGCTACTCCACTAATAATCTGATCTGCTTTGAAGCGAATGCAAATTACTGCGTGTAAAAGTGCTGTAAGCATACCAGCAATAATACCGGCAAAAAAACCATAAAGTGGTGAGCCTGTAAGGTATGTTCCCAAAACTGAGGCAAAGGCCCCATTCAGCATAATACCTTCCAGTGCAATATTAATAACGCCACATCTTTCGGAAAAAACGCCGCCCATTGCTGCCAGTACATAAGGAACACTTATCCTGATAACCTGAGCAATAAAGGCTATTGAAAGTATTTTTCCCATAATATCCATTTTAAATTTCTCCAAAAAGTTAAAAAATTGGTTTATCTACTACTACAAATGATTTATTTTCCTGCTTTAAGCAGCATTTTTCTTACTTCCTGAGTTGAAGCAACAACACAGATAATGACTATTGCCTGTAAAATATCTACCAGTTCTTTGGGAACTACTGCATTAATTGCAAAGCCACCCTGACTGAGAATACCAAATAAAAATGCTGAAATTATTACTCCAAAAGGATGATTCCTACCCAGAAGGGCTACAGCTATACCCATTAAACCAAGGCCAGAAGAAAACCCTTCTTCAAAATAATATTTAAAACCTAAAACAAAATTTATTCCTACAAGTCCGGCAAGTCCACCGGAAATAATCATTGATAAAATAATACATTTTTTTACATTTATTCCTGCTGTTTCAGCGGCTTCGGGGTTATTCCCGACAGCCCTCAGTTCATAGCCAAACTTTGTTTTCCAAAGAACTATATAGACTACAACACAAGCTATAAGTGCAACTATAAAGGAAAGATTGGCTGAAGAGCCCTGTAAAAATGGGAAAAATGAAGACAAACGAGCTAAGTGAGCATTTTGAATAATATCTTTTGTATGAAGAGTTTCAGGGACTTTAAAATAAGCAATTAATAAATAGTTGATAAAAGCCATAACTATAAAATTCAGCATTATCGTATTAATTACTTCATGTGAACCAGCTTTTGCTTTTAAGTAACCAGGGATAAAACCAACTACTCCACCAGCAAGAAAACCAGCCAGTAAACATAAAATTACAGCCAGTGGTATTGGCACCGAAGCAGGCATATAAGCACCTGCCAGAGCAGTTACAAAGGTTCCCATGTATAACTGGCCTTCACCACCAACATTAAATAACCCTGTTCTGAAAGCAAAGGCAACTGCCAACCCGGTAAAAATAAGAGGGGTGGTCTTATAAATAACCTGACCAAACCCATATGGTGTCAGTAATGTTCCATGTATTAAAAGATTATAAATCTTTAAAGGTGATTCCTTATAAATGAGAATTAAAATATCACTAAAAATTAATGCCAGAAGAACGGCAAAAATCGGGACTAATATTTCAATCAGAACATTTTTGTTACTTGCTTTATCCATTTGCTGCAACGGCTCCTGTCATTAACATTCCAAGTTCACTTTCGTTTGTTTTGTCTGAATCGAGAATTTTTACTATTTTACCTTTATAAAGTACTGCAATTTTATCACTAAGAGATAGTATTTCACTTAGTTCTGCCGAAAGTAAAAGTATTGCTTTTCCTTCACCTCTGGCCTTGATAATTTGCTTATGAATAAATTCAATAGCTCCGATATCAACACCTCTGGTCGGCTGGGCAGCAATTAAGAATTTAAACTTACGGTAAAATTCACGGGCAATGATTACTTTTTGCTGATTACCACCGGAAAGTCCGCCTGACAAAACTTCTTTATGCGGAGGCCTGATATCAAACTCACTAATAAGTGCTTCAGCATGTTTATCTATTTTTTCCTGTTCTAAAAATGATGATTTGGTAAATTCATGCTGCTGACCAAGAATCAGATTATCACGAATACTATATTCAAGTACCAAACCTCTTTTGTGACGATCTTCAGGTACATGGGAAAAACCTGTATTTAACCTTTCTTTGGTATTTAATGAAGTAACATCTTTTCCCTGAAGTTGAATAGAACCGGATTTTATTTTTTCATTATTTAATCCCATTAAAGCCTCAATCAGCTCAGTCTGTCCATTTCCTTCAACACCAGCAATTCCAAGTACCTGTCCGGCATTAATAGAAAAGTTGATATTATCAAGAGCCAGAACATCCCTATTTTTGTGTACCGAAAGATTTGTCACTGATAAAACCGTGTCTCCTACATTTGCTTCCGGTTTATCTACCTGAAGAAGTACTTCTCTGCCTACCATCATTTTGGCTATTTCTTTGGGGTTTGTATCTTTTGTATTAACTGTACCAACTGTTTGCCCATGTTTAATAACGGTAATTCTGCTGGAAATATTCATAATTTCATCAAGTTTATGAGTGATAATAATTACTGTTTTTCCCTGTGCAACAAGGCTTTTGATAACTTTAAAAAATTCTTCTACTTCTTTTGGGGTAAGTACTGCTGTTGGTTCATCAAGAATAAGGATATTTGCACCTCTGTATAAAACTTTGATAATTTCAACTCTCTGATTCTCACCAACAGACAAATCTTCAATTTTTTTTGTTGGATCGATATGAAGGTTAAAATCTTCAGATAACTGCCTGATTTTTTTATTGGCTGTATCCAGATCTATAAAAATGCCACTTCTGGTTTCCATTCCCAGGATGACATTCTCAGCAACAGTAAGAGGGGGAATAAGCATAAAGTGCTGATGAACCATCCCTATTCCATGTTTAACTGCATTTTTTGGTGAATTTTTCTGAATTTTTTCACCATTGAGAATAATTTCTCCTTCATCTGGATGATAAAGGCCATATAAAATTTTCATCAATGTTGATTTACCAGCACCATTCTCGCCCACTATTGCATGGACTTCACCCTTTTGGACTGCAAGATTGATATTATTATTTGCAACAACCTTGCCAAAACGCTTTACTATATTTTTTAGTTCAATAATATTTTGTGCCAATGTAGGTGCCTCTTAATTAAAATTATATTGATACTTTTATCTCGCCTTTGATTATTTTGTCTCTAAGAACATTTACTTTTTTATTAATTTCATCAGGGATTAATGCTTTATTATTATCATCATAAACATAAGCAACTCCATCTTCTTTCAGGCCAAATACTTTAACCCCGCCTTTAAATTTATTATCAATGGTTTCTTTAATAATTTGATAAACAGCAACATCAACCTTTTTTACCATACTGCTGAGAATGTAACCGGGAGCTTCGGTAAACTGATCTGAATCTACACCGATTGCCAGCTTATTCAGGCTTCTGGCTGCTTCAAAGATACCAAGTCCGGTTGAACCGGAAGCATGGTAAATAATATCGACATTGTTTCCATACTGACTCATTGCCAGCTCTTTACCTTTGGCTGGATCTTTAAATGCAGAGCTTGTAACTCCGGCATAATTAGAAATAGTTTGTACTTCCGGTTTTGCTGCTTTTACACCCTGGATAAAACCGGATTCAAATTTATGAATGAGTGGAATATCCATACCACCTATAAAACCAACTTTATCTGTTTTGGTTAACAGGGCTGCCAATGCTCCAACCAGAAAAGAACCTTCTTCTTCTTTAAACTTTAAGGCAGCAATATTTGGGGCTGGCATTAAAGGGTTTCCTTTATCATCCATGTTTACAACAAAGTCCACCCCAGCAAATTTCCTGTCAGGATATTCTTTGGCAATATTTGTCAAATCATCGGTGAAAATAAAACCAATACCAAGGATTAAATCAAATTTTTCAGAAGCTAAAAGTCTTAATGCTGATTCCCTGTCAGCTCCTTCTCCCGGTTCAATATACTGAGCTTCTATCCCCAGTTCTTTGATTGCTTTTTGCAGACCATTATAGGCAGAATCATTAAATGATTTATCACCACGCCCACCCACGTCAAAGACTATACCAACTTTAATGGGAGCCACTTTATCGGAAACTACTTCAGCTTTATTTCCACCTGCAAAAAGGAGAAAAATATTCAGAACTATTACAATTGCAAAAAAGATGTAAAATTTTTTCATATACTTTATCTTTTAAAAATTGGAAATTGATTTTAATTAGCTTTTATAACATAGTTTCTATAAATTAAACAAGTGCAAATGCACAAATTTTCTTGAAATAGAGTATTAAGTGAGGCCACTTCGTTCAGTGAGGTCAGACAAATAAAGTTGTCCTAGTAAGGAGGAAGTGATGGAGAAGTAAGATAAAATAAATATTCTTTTCACCTCTTTACTTCCCCCTCACAGGCAATTTATTGCCGCCTCACTTCCTCCTCACCTCTCACTTCCCTTAATCTGCCAGTCAGTATTATAGTAATAGGGACGGTACATAGTTGAGGTAGGCCCATCATTGGATATTTTACTTACTGATTCAGCAAGATTACAGATATCATCAGATATTTTTCCCCAACGACCGCCAAATTTATTCCAGTCTTGGTCATCAAGGTTAACCAGATGTCCTGAGCTTTCAAGTCTTATACCCTTGCCATCAGTAAAATCATATAGTTTTATTCCAGCAATATCTGCCAGTAAATATCCTTTTCCATCATCAGGTTCAGAATATGTCGCATGTGTTCCTCTGGCAACATAAGCTTTAACATGTGTCCCTTCAAAATGAATGGAGCTATCATTACGCTTTTTAAATTTACGAAAATCATTATCACCAATATTATGCTGAGCAAAATATAATTCTTCGATTGCCTGATAATAATCGTTTTCGGAAATAGCAGAAAGATATTTTTTGTCATTTATTTTTATCGAAATATGTTCCCAGTCACCTTCATGGTTTCCGCATTGCTGAATAATCTGATTAGGGTTTATCCAAGATGTGTCATTATAGGCATAAAAAAACCAGTACTGAATATAGGTATATTTATCTTTATTAATGGTGTGATAATAAACAACCGGAACATATTCTGAAGTAGTCTCTCCTGTATCAAGAGCCAGAGGTAACTCTTTACCACCTATTTTTATTTTTTTTGTAGTAAATTTTGCCAAATCTCTAATATTTACTTTTTTTCTTAAAGTAATACTTTTATCCAAAAGGCCATGGGCTTCAAGAGAAATACCCATTTCCAGAAACTTTTCCACAGAAGTTAAGGGGCTTTTTTCTTTTGAGTCAAGATAAATTATAGGTGCATAGCGATTTTCCATTTCTTCAGCTTTTGCAAAAACTAATGAAATGGAAATTATGATACAGCAAAAAGCGATAATAAGGCCTTTAAATACTTTACCCATTGTCAGAACTGTGATTTATATGATTAAGATGATAAACTATGAGTGATTATATGGCAAACAAAAGATTCTGACAATAAGCTATGATAAATAATAAATATAAATACTCAGAATTAACTAGTAAAATAATTGGTTGCTGCATGGCTGTTCACAAAGAATTGGGTAATGGGTTTCAGGAAATAATTTATCAAAGAGCATTGGAAATTGAAATGGCCGATAATGGTATCTCATTTAGCCGTGAATATGAAATGCCAATTTTTTATAAGAAACAGCATATTGGCACAAGACGGGTTGATTTTTTGGTTGAAAAAGTGATTCCTGTAGAATTAAAAGCATTAAGCAAATTGGATGATGTCCATTTGGCCCAGGCAATCAACTATATTGAAGCTTATAATTTGGAAATTGGCTTATTGATTAATTTTGGAGCCAGAAGTCTTGAGTTTAAAAGGTTAAATAATCCAAAAAAGTCAGAGTTGTGATTAAGCAAAATTCTTCTAATCACATTAATCAGCTAAATCATCCGAATCATAGTTCAGACGCTTTAAGGATAGGTTATATGCAATTGATGAACTTAAGGGAACCATTATTAATGGGGTTAAAATAAATAGAGGGGTTTGATAATAACCATTAATAATTTTGCTTATAGATATTGAGAAAATACCGCCAAGAATCGCTCCATATAATGTTGCTTGGTAAGAGTCTTTATATTCAATTTCTCTTTTTACACGAAATACTCCAATTGAACTGCCTAACATGTACCCAAGTAAAACTAATGAAAAGATGCTTTCCCACGTATCAACACCAGTAATTTTTAAATTCTGAAATATGAAACCTAAAACAGGTAAGAAAATAAGAGAACTTATTAGAATAGGTACAAAAGATATTATTCCGCTCCCCATTCCTGACCATATTTGTCTATTCATAATTCCTAGAATATTTTCTTCTGAGTTATTTTCATTTGATGTTTCAATGTTTAAATTTAGACTAGATAACACTAAATCTCTTTGTACAGGAAAATCCATTTTAAATAAATTTAAATAGATTCCAGGTGTAGAAGAATTATCTAATTCATAAGAATATGCAGGTGTTGAAACAAATGGAAAAATTATTGTAAAACATAAAAATACTAAAATTAACTTTTTCATATTTGCTTCCTAAAATCTATCACTATAATTTAAACCAAATAATAAATTCCCATTGCTTGAATAACTGGAAATATTTATTTTTGAATTTTCATTCTTTTCATTTTCTGGGTTAAGTAACTTATAAGTACAGCTATAAACAGTTGCTAGTCCAATCATAACATTAAATATTGATAGGTAGTTTGTTCTGGATATGTAATCTGTTTTTTCAATACTATATTTGTAGGAATAACCATTAAAATAACCAAATTTTAATACTTTATTCTCCTGAATGTTTGCAATACCCCAAATAGTTGTGGTTGTTCCTGAAACCAAACCTATAAGCTGATTTGACTTATTATCAATATTACTTAGTGATGAAAAATTTAAAACATTAAGGAGGCCTGATGTTATAAGATATCCACCTTCAACACTTGTTGCAGGATCAGAAGGTGGTCCAGGATAACCAGGTTGAATCGTTGCAACCTCATCAAGAGTTAAACCGGAATTTTTTACCCAGTCTGATAATTCGGGTAATTTCATTTGTTTGATATATGAGTATTTAAATTTGGCGTTGATTCTTTGTTCAATACCTTTTTTACCTGTTTTGCTGACAAGATACCCTACAGCACAGATATTTCCATCCTTATCAATAAAACATGGCCTCCTTGTCTTATAGTCATAATTATTGGGGAATATACCTCTGGCCCAATATTCATGCAATAAATTAAGATTCTTTATTCTATTTGCTTTTAACTTTGCTGGTAAATTTTTTGTTTCTTTTTGTCTTAATAAATTTTCTACATACTCCAGATGGGTTTTTACTATTAATTTTTCGTCACTATTTTTATCAGGAACTTTTCCAAACTTTTTTATAAAGCTGGTATCACCAATAATTGTATTAACAGGTTGGTGATGATTTGATGTTATAAATGATTCTTTTGGGTAATCAACTTTAATATTAATGCAACTACATAAAACAGTAATTATTAAAAAGCAAGATAATATTATTTTTTGCATAAATACTCCTGATTAGTGTGATTATTTTTATTTTATAATAAAATTATAATTTTTAAAATACTATTTTGTTATTATTTTGCTTTCCTAATTATTTAAAATTTACGATTTTCTTTATTCATCCGAATCATAGTTAATGGTATGATAAATATATACTATAATTTAGTAGTATAATTTTGGAGGTAAATATGTCAAAGGAGAAACTTAGTATAACGCTTGATAGTGACTTATCTAAAGAAATACAGAAGTTTGCAAAATCTAAAAAGTTATCCACAAGTAAATTAATTGAAAATGTACTTTTACAATGGAAGCAGGAAAATATAAAAAAACAAATGGTTGAAGGTTACAAATCTATGGCAGAAGAAAATTTGAAGATATCAAAAGAATTTGAGGCTCTAAATAATGAGAGCTGGAATCATGAATAATTTTCCAAAAAGAGGGGAAATCTGGCTTGTTGAATTTGACCCTAAAGTTGGGCATGAACAAGGAGGTACAAGGCCAGCATTAATTTTACAAAATAATATTGGAAATCAGTATGGAAGTACAACTATAGTTGCAGCAATGACAACAAACCTTAGAGAGATGCCTGTACATGTTTTACTGGATAAAAAGGATGGAGTTGAAAAAAACTGTATGTTAATGCTTGAACAAATTCATACAATTGATAAAAAAAGACTGGTAAAAAAATTAGGGCAAATAAATGAACAAAAATTCTCAGAAATATTTAATGCTGTTATGTATAGCTTAGGTTTCAATAATCTTGAGTGATAATCATCTTAATCATAGTTCTGACATTGTTTATAAACTTTGGAAATCTGCAATAACTGGTTCTTTCTTTAATACCTGATTAATATTTATTATTCTTGGTTCGGTAGTATTAGTGTTATCTAGCATAGTTATAACAAACCATGTACCGATCTCATCTGAAGTAAGTGGCACCTCAATAATGTCACCTCTATCTGTTTCAAAAACTACATTCCCATCATATTTTGCAAAGTTTTCTCCTTTTTTGGAAAAAAATCGAAAAATATTTACCGCAAATAAAATATAGTCAAAATAATCAAGGTTTTTTATTTTCAGGTTTTCTTCATTATTACCTGCTGTATTGCCAACTCCGGAATCTTTGTCCAATTGAATGAATGGCTCTTTATCCAGATTTCCCTTACTACCAAAATAAATATGCCCTGTTTTACCATCTTTATTTTTGTAATAAGAATGTAAATCCAGGTCTACACCTTTTTTCCACAATAATTTGAGATGAATTTCTTCTATTTTTTTTGCTTTTGATAAGTTTATTTTTACGACATCACCTTTTTTTTCTAAAGTGATTTTTGTTAAATTAATAGTTGATTCTTTACTTGTAGAATCTTCAGATTCTTTTTTTATTTCGATATTTTGAATTGGGTGTATAGTTGCTGACTCTTCTGTTACATTAACTTTATCGGAGCCATACTGTTCTAAAATTTTATCAAGGCCTGCATTAAAGCCATTACCTGTTGCCTGTAGTTTCCATTCTCCTTTGTTTCTGTAAATTTCCATCAAAATAAGTGCCGTTTCATTACTTAGAGGAGCAAGCAAATATTGGTAAAAAGTCGAGTTTTGGTTATCAACTAAATCAACCTGAATATTTTCGATATTGCCAAACCTTTGATTTAAAGTATCTCCATTATCAATTGTCAAAACAAAGATTAAGCGGGAAATATCGTCAGGAGTTTTATCCAGGTTAACTTCAATATTTTTTTTGTAAGCATTAGATGAATTAGTGGATAAAATTACACTGGAACATTTACTTATATGGTGGTTATAAAAAATAAAATTTTCTTCTTCTTCAAGCTTTCCATTTTCAGAAAGAAGCAAGATGCTTGCATCAATGTCATAATCCGGGTAACTAGCCTGATTCCAGTTAATTCCCAGATTAAAGGTTTTTAACCCCTCTAAAGATACTTTTTGGCCTTTGATAATATTAACCATAGCGATATCCATTTAGTAATATTTAATAAATATTGTAAGCCACTTATCAGTAATTGGGAAATAATTATTCTAATCACACGAATCATAGTTCTGACATTTTCCAAGCAAGTTTTTACTAGTTTAACCCTATATTAATAAAAGGTTAAATTTATACTGGAGATTTGTAGTGTCAATAAAAGCAAATGATGTGTTGGGAACCAGACCCTTGCCATCATTACTTGCAAACACGTTTCAGGTAAGAGATTTAACAAATCCAACACCACAAACCAGCAAATTTACAACCCTTGATTCAGTAGATGTAATCACTAAAAAACCAAAACCATTTGATAAAAAAGATGAAATAAATAATTTATACTTTTCAGAACTGGAAAAAGTAATTTATAAACCAAGAGAAATGGCAGAAATGCCAGATTTTACCAAGACACCATTTAGAATTGGCATTGCTGTTGCCCAAAAACAAGCAGATTTTACAATACCAAACGGAACTCTATATATTACAGATGAGCAAGGTAAAAAAGAAATTGGCACATTTGGGAATGCAACTTTTAAAGTAAAAGCTGAAAATAATGGCATTTCTTTATATCAGGCAGATGGAAAGTTAGTTGGTAATTACAAAGGAAAAATAACTCTTGAAGGAAATGTTGCGCCAGTTATTATAAATAGTAAAAAATATTATGGCAGTCTGGAAATAATCTCAAATCCGGCCAATACTTCTACCCTCAGTGTGATCAATGATGTAATGCTCGAAGATTACCTAAAGGGAGTTGTTCCTTCGGAAAGTATTGCCTCATGGCCTGAAGAAAGCCTGAAAGCCCAGGCGATTGCTGCCAGAACATATACTGTTGCTAACTGGAAACGCAGGGAAACATTGGGCTTTGATCTGATGGCTACCACTTCCGATCAGGTATATAACGGTGTTGGGGCAGAACAAGCTTCAACCAATAAAGCCGTAGCAGAAACAAATGGAAAAATTATGCTTTATGCCGGAAAACCGATAAATGCCTTATTTTTCTCATGTTCCGGTGGTTATACCGATTCTTCAAAAGATGTTTGGGGCGTTGATTTACCTTATATACAGCCTGTACCGGATTTTGATCAGAAAGCACCAAAATACAAATGGGAAAAAACATATACAAATGATTCTGTTAAGAATGCTTTGAAACAACTAGGTTTTGAACTTGGTGACATTAAAAGTATTGAGCCTGTGGAATTTACTGCTCAAAAAAGAGTAACAAAAATAAAGTTTACCGGAACAAAAGGTGAATCAATTGTTGATTCAAATAAATTCAGACTGGCATTAGGGCTAAATAGCACCTTGTGGGTTGTAAATCCATCTGATTCAAAACAGTTTTCTTTTGGCTCATTAAAAATGGTTCCCAAAACATTTACCTTTAACGGAGGTGGCTGGGGCCATGCTCTTGGTATGTCACAGTGGGGAGCAAGCCAAATGGCTGCTGATGGAAAAACCGCTGAAGAAATAGTAAAACATTACTATACAGGAATTGAAATTGACACCATTAACAAGTGAGTCCACTTCGTTAAGTGAGGTCAGACAGCTAAAGCTATCTTAGTGAGGAGGAAGTGAGGGAGAAGGAAGATAAAATAAATTTTCTTCTCACTTATTCACTTCTTCCTCACAGAAAAGATTTATCTTTTAGCCTCACAGGTAAACTTGTTTACCGCCTCACTAATCACGTAGTGATGGCCTCACTTCCTGTCATCTTTCCAGATTAGCTTTTCATTTTTTCTCTCAGAAAAGAAATCAATACATTTTCCGTCACCTTTACCTGTAATTCCACCATCAGGAGAACAGACCAGATTACTATCAGCATCATATAATTTACTTTCAATATCACAACAATATGATGGAATAAAATATACTTTTTTACCTTTATAATCATATTGGTTTATTACAATCGGTGGGTTTTTTACTGGTTCTTTCATAAAAGCAGCAATCGAGCGGTTAATAATATAGGGGTTTGTATGTTCATTTCGTAAAGCTCTTAATTTTTCAAGCAAACTAGTAATTTTATCAATGGGCTTATTAAATTCAAATTCTACTTTTTTTACTGTATTACCATATTTAATTTCTATCCATTCTGCACCTCCATCAGCACAATCAGGACAACCAATTCTTTCCGGTAAAGTTTTAAAATTATTTAAATCAATTAATTTCACCAGATTATTATAATCAGTCTCAGTAAACGGGTCATTTCTTGTTATTTCAGGATAAGCTGGTAATGGTTCACCATTTATTTTTGCAACATAATTTATCTTATCAGAAGTAATAGTAAAAATTTCCTGACAGTAGCCAAGACAGTGTCCGAAAGATGTGCCGGTTTTTATATATTCAATATTACTATTTTCAACGGGTATAACTGTTGGTGAAGGAGATGAAGCTACTTTTGGTGATGGTTTTGGCTCAATATTACTACTACAGGCAAATGGAAACATTAAAGAAATTAAAATTATGCCTAAACCTGATTTTATTGTATTCATTTTTTATCCAATCCTTTTTATACTCTTTTTATATTTTAATCAAATTTTTGCCAATGTTCAGATATAGTAATAAATATTATGTCATTCACAACAAGGGGCTTAAGTCCCTTGTTCAGGCAAAGCCTGAGGGTGCATTAAATTTTAGTAGAAAACCTTAAGAAGCCCTTAAATCCCAGAAC